>JBDREM010000216.1:0-6321 GCA_043819695.1 Planctomycetota bacterium | reverse complement strand
CGCCGGCCTGGATCATTGCCGCCGCGAACGAGAGCCGGGTGCGCATCGAGGGCTTCTCGAAAATCATCCCGAGCACGCGCCCGGCGAGCTGGCTGCCGCTGACGCCCTGCCCGAGCTGCTCCTTCGTGCGAGCGGCCGTCTGGTAGATCAGCTCGATCTCCTGGTTCGTCAGATCGGCCACGGTGGTGAGATGTTTGATTTCCTTCATTGTGCTTCCCCTCCATGCTTCTTGAGGGCCGCGGCGAAGATCTCGAGCCCCTCGTCGAGCTCGGCCGCCGTGACCGTCATTGACGGCAGGAAGCGAATGACCGTGTCGTGGGTGCAGTTGATGAGCAGGCCGTTCTCCATGCAGGTGTTCACGATCGGCGCGCCTGGCACGGTCAGTTCGGCTCCGACCATCAGGCCGCGCCCGCGAACGTCGTTGATGAGCCCGGTCCCGGCGGCCAGCTCGCGCAGCCGGCTGCGCAGGTGCTTGCCCATCGCCTTCGTGTGCTCGAGCAGGCCGTCTTCCTCGATCGCCTTGAACGTGGCGATGGCGGCGGCGCAGGCGAGCGGGTTCCCGCCGAACGTCGAGGCGTGCAGCCCCGGCACGATGGCGTCGGCGATCTCGGGCTTCGCGCCGATCGCGCCCATCGCAAGGCCGCCGGCAAGCGCCTTCGCGAGCGTCATGATGTCGGGGTTGACGCCGTACAGCTTGTGTGCGAAGAACTCGCCGGTGCGGCCGCAGCCGGTCTGGACCTCGTCGAAGATGAGCAGGACGTTCTTGCCGTCGCAGAGATCGCGGAGCTTGCCGACGTACGCCTCGTCGGCGACGTTCACGCCGCCCTCGCCCTGGATCGGCTCGATCAGCACGGCGCACGTTTCGCCGTCAATGGTCTTCGCCACGGCGTCGATGTCGTTGAACGGGACGTACTCGAAGCCCGGCGAGAGCGGGCCGATGCCCTTGTGGTACTTGTCTTGGGCCGTCGCCGTGATCGCCGCAAGCGTCCGCCCGTGGAACGAGCCGTGCATCGTGATCACCTTGTAGCGCTTCGGTTCGGTGAAGATGCGGGCGAACTTGATGGCGCCCTCGTTCGCCTCGGCGCCCGAGTTGCAGAAGAAGAACTTGCCGCCGAACGAGTTGGCCGACAGGATGCAGGCCAGCTCGCCTTGCAGCTCGTTGTAATAGTTGTTGGCGACGTGGATGAGCTTGCCGGCCTGCTCGCGCACGGCCTTGACGACGCGCGGGTGGCAGTGGCCGAGGCCGTCGCAGCCCCAGCCGGGGAACAGGTCGAGGTATCGTTTCCCATCGGAGTCCCACGCTTGCGAGCCTTCGCCCTTGACGAGCACCACGTCGTTCCGCGTGTAGTTCGGGACGACGTATTTGTCGAACATCTCTTTGATTTGCTTCGTGTCCATCATTCGGTCCTCAATAAATGCATGTCGATTTCGGGAGAAAGGAACCTATGCGGGCAGGCGCGCGCGCCCGCCCCGGCGCCTCCAACGAACGAAGCTGCGAACGCGAATCGACATGCACTCTCCTCGGCTCAACCTGCGGGCGCCTGCACGCCAAGAATCTCGGTGCCCATGCCCTTCTGGGTGAAGATCTCGAGCAGCAGCGCGTGCGGCACGCGCCCGTCGACGATGTGCGCCTTGCGGACGCCCGCCCCGAGCGCCCGGATGCAGGCCTTGACCTTCGGCGTCATCCCGCCGGAGATGTGGCCGCCCCGAATGTGCTCCTCCGCCTCGGCCCCAGTCATCGTCGACGCCAACTCGGGCTCACCGGTCTCGGCGTTCGGGATCATGATGCCGGGCACGTCGGTGAGGAGCACGAGCTTTTCGGCCTTCATCGCGCCGGCGACGGTCGCCGCGGCGGAATCGGCGTTGCAGTTCAGCACCTCGCCGTCGGGGCCGTTCGCGAGCGGCGCCATCACGGGGATCGTGTGGTCTTCGGTTGCTTTCAGGATCGTGCCGGCGTCGGCGCCCGTCGTTCGGCCCACGAATCCCAGGCTCACGCCGTGCTGGTCGGGCCCGTCCGCCTCGGTGACGGTCAAGCGCTCGGCCTCGAGGCAGCGGTGGCCGTAACTCGTCAGGCTGACGGCCCTGCTGCCGAACGAGAGCAGCGCCTCGACGAGCCGCCGGTTGACCGTGTTGATGAGCACGTCCTGGACGACGCGCAGCGTGTCTTCGTCGGTGTATCGCTGTCCGTGGACGAACTTCGTTTCGATGCCCTGCCGGTCGAGTTCGGCGGTGATGAACTTGCCGCCGCCGTGGACGAGCACGGGCCGCATCCCGACCTGGCTCATGAACGCCACGCTCAGGAGGACTTTGTGCAGCTCGGCGTCGTCCATCGCGCTGCCGCCGTACTTCACCACCACGACTTTGTCGTGGAACGAGCGGATGTACGGCAGTGCCTCGATCAGGATCGCCGCTTTCTGGATTGCCTCCTCCACAGCCGGTCTCCTTCGCCGAACGGGCGGGAATCCGGAATTATACCACCCGGCGCTGCGGAATCAAGGACATGAGAGGGAAACGGGACGAGCGCCTTGGTGCTACTGCGGCCGCCAGTCTCGGGAGCCGTGGACGACGCCCGTGATCCAGACTTCAGCTCGCTCGATTCGGTACATGATGCGATAGGCACCGAATACGATCTCGCGGCAGAGAGACCGGTTGTTGGCTTAGCCTTTCTTCCTTTCTGTCGTCAGGTAGTAGGCCCCGGCAAGCTGGTTACCGTCCGCGTCGAACCACCAGCTCTTCAGTTCTGTTGGGCCGCATGCCAGCTCCATCTCGAAAGTAACGTGCGTGGCACCGTCCGGAACGGCCCGAGTTTGTTCGTTGAGGCCGGCCTGCAACCAAGCCGAGGCTACGGGCAGGGCCTTGCCTTCGGGCCACGACCCGTCAACGCCCTGCATGACCGGCGCGGGGGCGGCGATCCCGAGCCCGGACTCCTCCGGCCAGCGCCGGAGCGTCAGGCTGTACAGACCGCTTTGCGCCACATTCACGTGCCACGTGCCACTGTCCATCACACATCCCCGGATGTTGTTTTGGTTGTCCGCGTAGGCCCAAGCCCAATCAGCACTGCAGAGGCGCGTGGGGTTCTCGCTGTCCGAACCGATTGTGATTCGCTGGTAGTTTTCCAGATTTCCGCCGACTCCGGACCACCATTTTTCGTACTGATCACGCAGGCGGCGAACGAGGTCCGGGTGCTCCGCGGCCACGTCCCGTGCCTGGCCGGCATCTGCCTGGATGTCATACAGCTCGGCACCGTTCACGAGACGCCAGTTCTTCCATAGGACAACCGCAGTATGCTTCTCCGTGTATCCCCAGATTCCCTCGTTGGGGTGACCATACTGCACGACCGCGAGTCTGTCCGGGGCCGGCTCGACTCCGCTCAGTAAGGCCGGGGCCAGGGACACCCCGTCGAAGGTCAGTCCGTCATCCGTTTGCAAACCGCACAGGTCAACAAGTGTCGGCAGGACGTCGGTGGAGCGGGTGACGCCACGGATATCACGACCGCCACCGATACGGGCCTTGGGCCAGCGAACAAAGAACGGCACGCGATGCCCTCCCTCGTACAACGATGCCTTCTTCCCGCGCATGCCGGCGTTGAAGACATTGTCTCCGGTCGCCGTGCCATTATCAGTCATGAAGATCAGGATCGTGTTCTCGCGCAGAGCGTTTTCCCGCAGAAACGTCTCCAGCCGCGCCATGTTCTCATCGATGTTGCTGATCATGCCGAAGAAGCTGGCCTCGTGCCGTTCGACGTCGCTGAGGTATGGGTGACGATAGTGGTCAGGAACCCACAGGGGGCCGTGCGGGGCGTTGGTAGCAATGTAGGCGAAGAAGGGATCCCCCCGCCGCTGACAGCCCTTGATCCAGGCGATGGCCTGCTCGAACCAGACGTCCGTACAGTAGCCCTTGTACTGCTCGATCTCATCCTTATGGCGGTAATGGTCGTCGAAGTAGTCGTTGCCGAAGTAATCTGGAGCGGACGTAATGCCCCAGGCGGGATGGTAGATGGTTTCATGGAAGCCGCGGTCCTGCGGTCGGTAGGGGTAGTTATCACCCAGGTGCCACTTGCCGAAGTGGCCGGTATGATATCCGTTTGCCGCGAAGATGTCGGCCATGGTCGGCAGGTCGGCGCGCAGGAGTGATCGCCCCATACAGACGAACGAAGCGCCATGACATAGAGCATCTCGTCCTGTCATCAGCTCGCCGCGGGTCGGCGCGCAGACAGGTGCAACGTGGAAGTCTGTGAACCGTACGCTCTCGGCATGGAGACGATCGATGCACGGCGTCTGCAATACAGGATTGCCAAGACAGGACAAGTCGCCGTAGCCCTGGTCGTCGGTCAAGACAAAGACTACATTCGGCCGCATTTCCTGATCGCTCACGTGCATGTTCCTCAAGCCAGCTCTGGAATAACTCGCCCGGAACGCGGGGAATCCGCTAGTGGTCTGTCGCAGTCAACAGGCGTTCGACGAAGAGAGAGGCTTGATTGACAGGGCCCCGCGCGACGTAGCAGGCGATGGCGTCGACATCGTCCAAGGCGGAGGGCGCCCAGACTACTTTGCCCATCGCTGCAGCCACTGTCTCGCCTCCTCGTGGTCGACTCCTCTGCCCTCACGGATTTCGCTCTCTCCGTGCTCGAACTTCGCATGAACGTAGAGCGCGCGCATGATATCGTCCATGGTGGCCTCGTGCGGCAGGGCATCTATCACGTGTTTGGCGCCATCCTTGATCGGCATAGGTCTTCTCCTGAATACTACCGTATTATAGCGCGGCAGGGCAGGGTTTCCAGTCTTGAGCAGCCGCCGAGTCGATCTTCTCAACATGGAGTTTTCGGAAGGGAGCGCGCACGGCTGAAACGCCGGCATTTCCGGTTGCTGGGTTACCCCGAGAAAAAGATATCGACTCGCAACCACCCGGCCCCGACGCCACCTTGCTAATGCGCCCCCACGCGGTATAATCGGGACACGGAGATCCGGGGAACGCGTATGATCGCATAGGCGCATGGGGGCATCACGATGTCTGAAAGCAAATCGAGTACGAGCCGCTTTGGTGTCCGTTCGTGGACGCTGTGTCTTGTCGTCTGCCTGGCGATAGTCGTCGTTCTTTTCTTTGTGCTCTCGGCCCGGCCGGCGAAGTACGTCCCCGCACCAATGACGTTCGACGGCGACAGCAAGGATCTCAAGCAGACGCAGATCGTCGCCACGCTTGACACCCCGCTGCAGAAGGGGAAGAACGGCGTGTGGTGCGCGTCCTTCCTGTCCGCGTGGAAAGCTCTGCAGACTGAGTTGGCGGCAGAGCCCATCGAACTCGAAGGAGGCGACAAGCTGGTCGGCCTGCTCAACGACGCGACAGATCTGAGACCGGACATACCGGCGGATTGTCTCTATACGGCGGTGGGCTGGAACGACAAGGGAATAGTTGAGAAAATCCGGACAGACTTGAAACACGGGTTCCCTCAGAAGCAGCCGCCGGATTTTCCTGACATATTGGAGAACTCGTTCGTTGCCTACTCGTATTTGGAGGCCAACATCAAGTTTCCGCGTCCGTATTTTCAGAATCGAGAGCCTCTCGTTTTCACGGATGACCTGGGCCAGAAGACGAACATCAACTCCTTCGGCATTCGGCCCGAGGACGAGTACGCCTACTTCGACTTGCGCGCCCAATCCCGTATCCTCTTTCGGAAGGGTGGTCCCAGGGATTCCGACCTGGAATTTGCCATCGACCTCTGTGCGAGCTCTTCACCGAGCCAGATCGTGGTCGCGCGGATACCTCGGCAGAGAAGCCTCGCGGCAGCGCTGGCCCGAGTCAATAAGGGAATGGCCGAATCCGAGGAACGGAAGAGAAACGACCCCGGCCTCGCGGCCGCCCTTGAGAAGGTCGGCCCGAACGACGTCCTGCTGGTCCCTGACCTTTTCTGGCGGGTCTACCACCGTTTCACGAACTTGGAGGGGAGGACGTTCAAGAACACGAAGATGCTGGGGCAGCGACTCGACGTTGCTCAGCAGGATATCGTCTTTCGTCTCGACCGCAGTGGCGCGGAACTGCGGTCTCAGGCAAAATTCTATTGCGCGCCCGTGCCAACCCGCTTCGTTCTCGATCGGCCTTTCCTGATCTACATGAAGAAACGAGGTGCACAATCGCCCTACTTCTTAATGTGGGTTGACAACGCCGAACTGCTGCACAAATGGCCCAAGTGACCTGGTGCTTTCGCCTGCGTAACCGTTCCAATGTCCGTGTGTTGCTGTAGCCGAGGGCACTGACCTCGGCCGGGCCGCCCTCAATGCGGGCGGCTACAGAAACAGCGCACTATTGACCTTCATGTATCGAAAG
>JBDREM010000215.1:0-5223 GCA_043819695.1 Planctomycetota bacterium | reverse complement strand
TCGCGAAGTTCGTGCTGTTCTACAGCTTCGTCAAGAGCGTGTCGCTCAAGGCGGAGGCATGGCATTCGCTGTCCGACATCGGCTCGTCGTTCGTCGTTTTCCTCGCGCTGTATTGGGGACGGCGGCAGGCGCGCCGCCTCTCGGACGCGGAGAGGCTTCCGGCCCAGCAGTCCGGGCCGAAGTCGGGCAGCATCTTTTCGACAGCGGAGGAGCCGGAGAAGGCGGAGAAGCCGGCCCGCCGTGCGAATCCCGAGGACGTTGTCGCGGTCGGCATAGCGTGCCTCTTCATCGTCGTCTGTTTCGGCATCTTCGCCGAGGTGCTCAGGCCGGCGAAGGTCGAAACGCAGCACGCACTACTTGTCGCAGGCGGGATGCTGCTGATGGCGTACGCGTCCTATCTGCTCTACAAGTTCGAGTATCATGTCGGCGTACAGAGCGACTCTCCGGGCCTGATTGCAGACGGCTATCATTCCAAAATCGACATGTATGGCTCGATCCTTGTCGCTGTCGCCCTCGTCTGTCAGCGGATCGGGTTCGACTGGGCCGACCGAATCATCGCCGGCTTTATTTGTATCGGCATACTCGGGCATGCCGTCGAGGTGCTTGCTATGGCCGCACGTCACTATCTGGGGCGACCGATCGACAGAGAGGAGACGCACGGCCGCGGGCATGCACATGCCGGCGCCCTGGCGGATGTCTACGCCCTTACCGGGAAATGGGGCGAAAGGCTGTCTGAGACCACGACGCTTGTCCTGGCACGCGTCTTCCTCATCAACAGGTCGCAGCCGGAACTGGGCCGCCGTGTCGCGCGGCGGATCACCGTGATCGCCGTCCTCGCCGCCTTGATGCTCTATGGCCTGAGTGGGCTGTTCGCCTGCGGCCCAGCGGAACGTGCATTCATTGAACGGTTCGGAAAACCGACATCGAGGACCCCCTGCGGCCCCGGCCTCCATTATCGTTTCCCATGGCCCGTCGAGCGCGCGGTGAAGGTGAATGTCAGGAAGGTTCAAACGTTCTGCCTCGGGACGCGTGCCCAAACATCCGGCCAGCCAATCCTGTGGACGAACCGGCACTACACGAACGAGTTCAAGTACCTCACGGGCGACGAGAGCTTCCTCTCCGTCTTTCTGGTCGTGCACTTCAGGATCAACGATGCCTACGGCTACTTGTACCGGTGCGCTGAACCGGCGGCCCTCCTCGGAAACGCCTGCTGTACCAAGTTCCGCGAGTTCGCCGGGAGGAACGAGTTTTTCGATTGTCTCACAACCAAGCGGCCGCTGCTCGAGAAAGAGATCCACGACCACCTCGAGCTGGCGGTGAAAAACGTTGGGATCGAGATCCTCACAGTGGCAATCAGGGATATGCACCCGCCTACGGACGTCGCCCCCTCCTTCGAGGCGGTCATCAGCGCCATGGAGGAAAAGGAGGCGCTGATCAATCAGGCGAAGGCGTATGAGATCGGCGCGGTGCCGTTGGCTCAGGGCCGTGCGGCGGCCATTCAGGCCAGGGCCCGCGCGGAAAAGACGCGGACCATCGAGGAGGCGAAGGCTCGCATCAGCGCGTTCCTCGCGCTGCAGCAGCAGTATGCTATCGACCGGGACGTGACCGGCGTCCGGATGTATCTGGAGATGATCGAGCAAACCATCGCAAACACGCCGAAATGGGTCGTGATGGACGACGCCTGGCCTGCGCCGTTCGAGTTGTGGTTCCCCCGCGGCGGTGGATTCTGGCGATGGAATATCGGACCTGGCGGCCAAGGAGACCTTCCGAAATGAAAGGCAAGATGTTTTTCCTCGTGTGTGCCGGCGTGCTCCTGGCGGCCTGTTCCAGCATGTTCTACACCGTTCACGAGCATGAGCACGCCATCCTCATGTACTTCGGCAAGCCGGAACCGCGCACGATCCAGCCGGGGCTCCGTTTCAAGTGGCCGGTTGTGAACACGGTGCAAAAGTATGATCGGCGGCTGCGCATCTACGTTACGACCGCGATCACGCAGACGCTGCAAGACAAGAAAACCATCATCCTTCAGGCGTACCTGTGCTGGAAGATCACGGACCCGCTCACGTTCTATGAATCTGTCCGCTACGTGGCCGAGGCCGAGCAGAAGCTCAACGATATCGCCAGTTCCGCGCTGGGCAGCCGCATCAGCAAGCACCCGATTACGGCCATCATCTCCACCGACAAGGGCAAGGTGAAGCTGAGCGAGATCGAGCAAGAGATGAAGGAGTACATGAGCCGCGCCCTCAAGGACACCTATGGGATAACGGTGGAGCGGTTCGGCTTCAACCGTCTGGCTCTGCCGGCCGCCAACGAAAGAACCGTCTACGACAGAATGAAGAGCGAGCGCGCCGTGGCTGCGAGCGAGTACAGAACTGAGGGCCAGCGCGAGGCCGACTTCATCCGTGCCAGGGCCAAACAGGCCGCCGATGAAATAGTCTCAAGGGCCATGGCCCAGGAGACGACCATTCGCGGTGAAGGCGAGGCGAGGGCGACGCAAATCTACCGCGACGCCTACTCCAAGGACCCCGAGTTCTACCGGTTCTGGCGGACGCTCGAAACATACAAGAAAATATTCGGCTCGGAGACCACGCTGGTCATCCCGGCCGACAGCGAACTCATGAAATACTTCCAGATGTCGGGCGCGGGCGCGGCGGAGAAGAAGAACAAGCAATGAGCAACTCCCAGAGGATCGGCGAACTGGCCAAGGATTTACGCATCGCACTGGGCGGTGTGAAGCGTGTGGCATGGTGGGCCGCGGCCGCGGCGCTCGTTGCCTGGCTCCTCAGCGGTGTGTCCTCCATCGAGGCCAACCAGGTTGGCTTTGTGCGGCGGTTCGGGAACGTCGTGCGAAAGGACATCGAACCCGGCCTGACGTTTCTGCTTCCGTGGCCGATCGACCGACTGGACACGGCCCCCAAGAAGGACATCCGCCGGAGCGAAGGCGGCTTCTCAACCAAGACCGTCCAGAACCATATGACTATCAACTCGGCTGCGGCCGAAGATATCCCCTACTCACTCACCGGCGACCAGAACATCATCCATGTCAGCATGGTCGCACAGTATCAGATCAAGGATCCCTACCAGTATCTTTACAAGACTATCGGCCCGGACACTGTGCTCATCAGCGTCCTCAACGACGCCATTCTGACCTGCACGGCGTCGATGACGATCGATGAGGTGCTCACAACGAAGAAGGAACTCCTGCGGTCCGAAGCGCGTCAGCTTGCCCAAGAAATGCTGGATGAACTCGGGACCGGGCTGTTCATCGGCGACCTGCAGCTCGATACGCCGCCGAGCGTTCCCAAGCAGACCGAGGCCGCGTTTCAGAGCGTCGTCGATGCGAAGGTGGAAATGCAGACCGCGAAGTACCGTGCCCAGGAGTTTGCCAAGAAGCTCATAGGAGATGCTGAAGGCACCGCGGCCGGAGTTATTGGCGGCGCATACGCCGCGAAACTCGCGCGGGAGCAGCAGGCAACGAGCGATGCACAGAGATTTCTCGCCGTACTCGAACAGTATGAGAAAGACAAGGCGATAACTCGTCTGCGAATGTATCTCAGCACAATGGACGAGATAATGGCGAAGGTCAAGACGTACGTACTCCCCGCGGGCCAAGTGGCACCTGGAGCCCGAAGGGCGCTCCCGCCGCCGCTCGGCGTGCCGGAGCAATGACGCAGATGCGTAACAGTGGCGCGCCGCAACGCCCGGAGAGCGGAGGTGGTGCGAAAAATGCTGATCGCCAATGAACTGAAGAAGCATGCCCCGTTCACCCTGTTCGGGGCCGCGACCGGTGTGCTGGTCGCCTGGCTCGTTGTCGCTGGCCGTGTTCCCCGCGATGTCTCCCAAGCCACCTTCGAAGCACTCCATCCGCTCCACGTTTTGCTCAGCGCCCTCACAACGGCTGCGATGTACCGGCTCCACAGGAAACGTCTCATCCCGACGATCATCATCGGCTACTTCGGGTCCGTCGGCATTGCCACACTCAGTGACATCATCTTTCCGCACGTCAGCGGCTGGCTCGTGGGCGCGAAGATGGGCCACATCCACATCGGTTTCATCGAGAAATGGTGGCTGGTCAATCCGCTCGCGCTCGCCGGCATCGCGTTGGCCCTCTGGCGGCCGACGACCAAGATGCCACACTACGGCCACGTGCTGCTCAGCACCTGGGCATCGCTCTTCTACCTCATCGCCCACGGCCAAGCCGATTGGCTCCCGCTGTTGCCATTCATATTTGTCATCCTGTTCGTCGCCGTGTGGATACCCTGCTGCCTCAGCGACATCGTCTTCCCGCTTCTCTTCGTCAGAAGAACAGACGCCGGTGACGAGGGGAAGCAGACCGACCGGCCCCGCGCTCCGTCCCTCGGTGCAGCACAACGCCTTTGGCATACCATGCCTCAGCCCAGTCGGGCCGGCATCGGGTCGCCGTCTCCTGCGCCTCCAGGGCTTCCTCGTTTCGACCGAGCGCGGCCAACGTCGCGCCCTTGTCGCGCCATACCTTTGCGTTGCGCGGGCCGTGTTGAGCGGCTTTGTCGAACGCCGCGAGCGCCTCCCCGGACCGGCCAAGCTCGAGGAGGATGAGACCTTTCAGGTGCCACGCCTCGCCGTTGTCGGGTCGGAGTTCGAGCGCATGTTCGATCGCGGCAAGGGCCGCCTCGTCTGAGCCCCTCTGGGACAGCTCCACGGCTTGGTCGTAATGCCCCGCCGCCGCAATCCGCTTGTACAGGGTTGGTCCGTAGGAGAGCGCGAGCAACGCAAGCGTAGCCACGATGGCGGGGACAAGAACCTTCCATGTGTATCGGGCCCTCATGGCCCTAATCATAGCGGGCGCCGGTAACAGTTCAAGTCTTGGCCGGGTTGCAACGCGCCGCGGCATCGCGGGAAGGCTGCGTGTTGTCCGGCACGGAAGGGCAGCTCGGCCGTCGTCGGGAGCGGGTACGACTTTCCGATCTGCAGAAGGGGCGTCGATAAACGGGCAACACGCCAACTGAAGCCAAGCGTGGGCTGGAGTGTCCCGGTTGCGGCTGCAGGCACGTTCCCGTTGTCTACACTCGGCCCTTTTTGGGTGGTCATATCCTGCGAAGACGCCGGTGTCGGAACTGCGGCAGGCGGATACGGCTTGGGAGAAGCCCGTCGGCCGATCTCCACGCTGATTTCTTCTTGACAACTCAGTCCGGTTTTGTATAAAGAGCGCGGGTAGCACCTATGTACAATTCGTGCTACTGGCTG
>JBDREM010000214.1:0-5830 GCA_043819695.1 Planctomycetota bacterium | reverse complement strand
CGCATCGAGGGCGGCTCGGCCGAGGTCAGTGACCTCGGCTACAACAAGACACGGCTCCGCTGTCTCTGTAGCCGCCCGCATCGAGGGCGGCCCGGCCGAGGTCGGTGCCCTCGGCTACAACAAGACACGGCTCCGCTGTCTCTGGAGCCGCCCGCATCGAGGGCGGCCCCGCCGAGGTCGGTGCCCTCGGCTACAACAAGACACGGGCTCTGCAGGGGCGGGTCGGGGACCCGCCCCTGCATATGTAACCTCGTGCCGCCACGGTACTCCGTTGAAGGGGCGACCGCATCTGCCGCACAAGATGTAGAACGATTACGGACGTGTCCGCCGCCTTGAGAGGCGCCGCGGCGCAAGATATAATGTCGCCGGCCGGAGACGGGCCATAAGAAGGGGACCCGATGAAACAGCTCCTGCGGCAGCCGTTCAGCAGGAAGCAATACCTGTACGGCATCCCGCTCCTTCTCCTCTCGTCGTACATGCTCGCCCTGCTCTTTCTGACATTGCAGGGCAGGGTCGAGTTCAGCTATGACTTCGTGGGCGGCAGGAGCCTGCCCGGCGAGGCGCCCATTCCGACCGTGGACTCCATCGGCAATGCGGTCTGGCTCATGTCGCTGCCGGTCTTCGCCGTTCTGCTCGCGAGCTTCGAGGCGTACAGGCGGAGGGGCGTAAACCTGTACCCGGCGGCCGTCTACATCGGCATCGGGGCGTTCCTCCTGATTGCGTTCTCCGCCGCCGCGGACCCCGCGGCCTACCTTGTCACGCTGCCGGCGCTCGCCGGCCTGTTTTGCTTTCTCGTGCTGCCCGGCCTCAGGCGGTGGCGCGTCCACCTGTTCATCGAGCGCCGCCTGAGGAGGTGGCAGAAGCCGATACCGTACGTGCTGTGGGCCGGCTTGTTCGCGTGGATGTTCGTCTTCAGCTATCACCGGTTCACGTCGTTCGCGGCCAACAGCCGCGACCTGGGGCTTTTCACTCAGACGGTGTGGCTGTTGTCGCGCGGGATGGCGCCCCACAACACGGTGATGGGGCTGCATGCGTTCGGCGACCACGCGGAGTTCATCGACTTCCTCGCGGTGCCGGTGATGTGGGCGTGGGAGAGCCCGGGCGCCCTGCTCATCCTCCAGTCGTTCACGGTGTCCGTCGGCGCCGTCGGGATGTTCAAGTTCGCGAGGCGGAAGACGCGGTCCGCGTACGCGGCCCTCGTGGCCGCCGTCCTCTACCCGCTTCTCTTCGGGGTGCAGTCGGCCGTGATGTTCGACTGGAACCCCGAGACGGTGCCGATCGGGTTCGTGCCGTGGCTGTTCTACTTCGCGGACTCGGACAAGTGGAAGCGCGCGGCGGCGACGTTGATTCTGATCGCGATCTCGAAGGAGAACCTGCTGCTCTTCACGACGATGTTCGGCCTGTTCACGGTGTTCTACTACAAGAGGCCGAAGACGGGCCTTGCGATATTCGCGCTCTCGCTGGCGGCGTTCTGGGCGGAGATGCAGTTCTTCTTCCCGCAGTTTCGCGCGGGCGGGTTCCGGCATCTTCAGAACCAGGGCGCCGCGCTCCTGGCCCCGACGTTCACGGAGATCGGCTCCAAGATCGCCGCCAATCCCGCGGCGGCCGTCGTCTACGTCCTCACCGGCTTCCAAAAGGCGGCGCACATGATCCACCTGTTCGCGCCGCTGATGTTCCTCGCCCTCCTCTTCCCCTACACCATCGTCCTCACGGGCTCGTTCCTCGCCACGAGGTTCCTCTCGACGTCGTTCCAGGCGTGGATCGGCGGCTACTTCTACGGCGGCATCCACGACACGCTGCTCCTGATCTGCGTCGTTATGCTCGTCCCCCGCATCGCGCGCAGGGCCCGCAGCGTCCGCCTGGCCGCGGCGGCGTTCTACGTGCCGACGATGGCGGCCTGCTCGCTCGTCCTCTTCCTCATCTTCTCGCCGCTGCACGAGGCCGCGCTGTTCCACCACACCACCACGCTCTACCCGAAGCCCGAGCTCCAGGAGATCCACCGGAAGGCGATTCGACTGATACCTGACAACGCGCCCGTGGCCGCGCAGGACAACATCGTCCCGCACCTCTCCACGAGGCAGACGATCTGCCCGCTCGAAGAACGGGTTATCGGCCGCGTCGACTATATCGTCGTCGACAAGAAGGGGCGGCTGATCCCGCCGGTAACCGTGAAGTCGTTCGATGCGTTCCAGAAGAATGTACTCGCGTCGCCGGAGTTCGAGATCATTTTCCACGAGAAGAGCGTCTGCGTGTTCGCGCGGAAGGACCGACAGCGCTCGGCGGAGGAGCCGGCCGGCCGGCCGGCGCACGCGCAAGACACAGGCGCGGGCGAATCCGAAATCCTCGGCCTCAGTCCGGCGGCGGCGCGCGCCCGGGCCCTCAGGATCGGCGGCGGCGAATTCCTGCCCGCCGGGAACGCGGCCGGGAAACAATACGACGCCGTGATCGATTTCGCCGCGCCGCACATCGCGGCGAACGAGTTCGCGGTCATCTTTGCACAGGGCCCCGCGGGCCACTACGAAATGACGTTCGGCCGCATCTCGAGCCGGCTGGTCAGGGTGGCGAAGGGGACGCGAACGGAGCTCGCACGCACCGGGTCGGTGCGGGTGCCCCGGCTGCTGAAACGCCTCACGTTCCGCCGCCTCGAAGACCTGGCCGTCGTCATCGCGGACGGCTCCGTGGTCTGCTGCGCGCTCGACTCGACGTTCGCCGACGGCCGCGTGCTCGTGCCCGCCGAGCCGGGCATGCCGCGCGCGGAGAAGGTCACGATACAGCGCCGGCCGCCGCTCTTCTTCTCCGACGATTTCATGGTGACGCCCGACGAGGCGGCCGCGGACCGCGGCTGGCGAGTGCTCACCGGCCGGTGGGAGTTCAAGTCGATTCGCCCGAAGGGCGCGCCAAAGGACGAAGCCTACCACACGCGCAGCGCGAACCCGTTTGTCTATCTGGGCAAGCCGGCGGCGCCCGCGAAGCTCGCCCTGGCCGCCGCGGGCGAGCCGTGGTGGAGCGGCCACTCGTTCCGCGCCGCGCTGAAATCCCTCGGCCAGGGCGCCGCGGGCCTGGCCTTCTGCATCGAGAACGAAGAAGCGTTCTGGCTCGTGAGGCTCGAGTGCGGCGGCAGGTTCGAGCTGCCCGCCAGGCTCCAGTTGATCCGGACGGCCGCCGGCAAGCGGGAGGTCATCGCCGAGAAACTCGTACCCGCGCGGCACGGCCAGTGGTACGAGCTTGCCGCCGAGGTCCATCACGGGCGCGTGCGGGTGACGTTCCTCGGCTCGCTCGTGATGGACATCACCGACCGGCGCATCAGCGGCGGCCGGATCGGCCTCTACGCCGAAGGCCCGAGCGGCGCCGTGTTCGACGACGTCGACGTCCGCGACCTGGGACGAATCAGGTTCGACCGCGCCGAGGGTGTCGACGCTCTCAGGCAGGCGACGTCGGGCAGGTGGCGCATCGAGAAGTCCGGAGACGGGTCGGCCGATGTGATGCGGCCCAGGGCCGGCCAGAGCCACTGCGAGGCCCTCTTCGGGAACAGGGAATGGGAAGGCGGCGCGGTGACGGCCGAAGCCCGGCCCGGCACACGGGGTTCGTTCGGGCTGGTGGCCGGCGCCGGCGGCGAACGCTCGTATCGCCTCGAGATCGGGCCCGATGGCAAAGGCGCCGTCGTCGCGGCGGCCGGCGGCCGGGAAGAGATACTGCGCGAGTTCTCCCACCGGTGCAGGCGCGGAGAGTGGTCCGAGATCGGGCTCAACCTCGCCGAGAAGGGCGTGATCTCGGCGTACGTCGGCGGCGAACTCGCCGCCCGCGTCAAGATCGGCCGCAGCCCGAGGGGGCGCGTCGGCCTCTTCGCAAAGAACGCATCCGACGGCGCGCTGCGCGGCCTCGTCGCCAACCGGTCGCCGCGGCTCCGCACCTCGCGCCAGATCGGCAACACGCTCTTCCTGCGCGACGCGCACATGAGCAACTGGGCGTCCGAGCGCGGCCAGTGGATCCCCGACGACGGCGCCGACAGGGCCCGCGGAAGAACCGGCTATGTCTTCGTCGGCGAGGACGTCTTCTGGCGCAAGGGCGACTACTACGGCCGCTATGTGATGCATCTGCCGCTCACGATCGAGCGCACGTACGATCCAAAGGCGCGCGGCCCCGCCCACAGCCCGATCACGGGCTCGCTCGCGGTCCACTTCGGCCTCAAGTCGGGCGACCTCGGCAGCGGGCACGCCGTTGTCGCGAGGGCGCGAGAGCGCGGCGAATACGACATCGACCTGACGCACAAGGGCAAGGTCATCGCCTCGGCCGCCGGCGTCCGCGCCGCGCCGGGCGGCTACGAGGTTCGCGTATTCAACAGCGGCCGCTACGTGTGGGCGACGCTCGGCGGCCGCGAGCTCTTCTCGCACAGGAAAACCGCGTCCGACGCCGGCTCGCGCATCGCCGTCGTCCGAAAAGGAGAGATCGACTTCGGCCGCCTGGCCGTACATGCCGAGAACCTCGACGACTCGTCGTTCGAGCGCGCACCGGTCAAATGGCGCGTCATGGGCAACTGGCACATGAGCCCGCGGTACGAATGCGACCCCAAGTGGTCGTGGATGGGCGCCGACAGCCCGCGCGACCACGCGGCAATCTGGCACCGCCTCGAGTTCCCCGGCGACCTGACCGTCGAAGTCTACGCCTCGATGAAGATGAGGCTCGGCAGCCTCCCCTACTGCCCGAGCGACATCAACCTGACGATCTCCGCCGAGCACGAGTCGCCCGGCAGCGGCTACACGTTCATCGTCGGCGGATGGCGCAACACACGGACCGCGCTCCTCCGCAACGGAAAAGTCGTCGCCGCAACCGCCGAACGCTATCTTCCCGACACGCGCGACGGCTTGCCGGAGCCGGAGCTGCTCCACCTGCGCTGGTTCTACGTCAGGGCGCGCCGCAAGGGCCCGAAGATCGAGCTGTACCTCGACAACAAGCTCGCCCTCGAATACACGGACCCGCAGCCGCTCGCCGGAGGCAAGGTCGGCGTGTGGACGCAGGAGCAGGACATCTCGGTCGCGCGGGTCCGGATCTATCACTCCAGGTCCGTCGCTCCGCTCCGAGCCGCGCCAAGCGCCGGGGCCGCCGGGCCGGAGCCGCCCGCGTCGCTGCTGCCGCTCACGCTAACCTGCGAGCAAAGAGCCGGATTCTTCTTCGACTTCGAGACAGGCACGCAGGGCTGGTGCGAGAGCGCCGGCAGCACCGCAATGCCCGTCCGGGACGAGCAGGCCGTCGGCAAGGACGGCGGCCGCGCCAGCCTCAGGCTCGTCAACGCCGGGCGGCCCGGCCGATTCGCCGCCGGCATCCCGGCCGCCGTGCAGGACCTGCTCGCCTGCCCTGTCCTATCGTTCGACTACAGCATCCCGCCGGGCGTCAAGATCAACCTGTACTTCGACGTCCCGCGCGAGGGCCGCGTGAGCGCACGAACGTACTTCATCGCGCTTACCGGCCCGGAAGACTCGACGCAGGCGGTCAAGTTCGCCGGCCGCTTCCCGAACGCGAAGGCCGACGGCCGCTGGCGCACGGCTCGCATCGACATCGCGAAGGCGATGCGGCGGTTCTACCCGGCCGCAGGGGGGCTGCCGGCCGGCAACTTCAGGCTCGCGCTCGAGCGCGCCGGCACATACGCCGTGTCCGGGATCGGCGGCAACCGGCTCGGGGCGTCGTTCAACAGCGACAACTTCCTGCTCGTGCCGGCCGCCGCCGGCAAAGCGGTTGTCCGGTGGGAGGCGCCGGCCGCGCCGCACGACGCCTATGCGTTCTGCCTCACCTCGCGGCCCGGCTCGAAGCCGGGCGGCCGCCCGAACCTCGCCAC
>JBDREM010000213.1:0-4566 GCA_043819695.1 Planctomycetota bacterium | reverse complement strand
GGCGGCGGCACCAGTTTTTTCACGCACGCTTTCAGCTCGCGCCAGCTTCGTTGCCCGAAGCACGCCAGCTTCACGACCGGCCAGGGGTACCCCCTGGCAGCCGCGAGCGATGTGGCGGCCACTGCGGTCGCCGTCCGGGTTGCCTCGGTAGCCGCCACATCGCCAGCCCGCAGCCCGCCGCCCTCCACCGCTCTCAGGGGGGTACTATGTACCTGCGCTGTTCCGGGGCGGGAGGAAATGAGCCATTTGCGATGTGGCTCCGTAGCGTGTCGTCGGACAAGAATGTCCGCGGCGTCTCGCCTTCGTGTCTCGAGGCCGTCCTGGCCTCGAAAACGACCTCATCGCGGCCAAGATGGCCGCGACACGCGAGGGCAGGATGCCCTCGACACGCACAACGCAAATGGCTCGAAATGAGACTTGCTATCCCGCGTCCCTCAGGAGTATACTCCCAACTGCCCGCTTTTGCTGACGGCGAACATGGCCGGTAAATCGTATCATTTAACAGGATGGATTCAACTTGGTAACGGTGGATGACGGAAGGATCAGGCCAGGAGTGAAACCGAAGATGTGGGGCAACGCGATGAAGGTGCCTCTGGTCTCCGTGACTTCTGTTCTGATGGCTGCTTGCTCTATCAGTTTGCAGGCGCAAGCCGGCGAAGGAAAAGGAATGGAAATACACTACCAGGCCGTATACGCACGCGGAGATGGCGGCGGCTATGATACGTATCGCATCCCGGCGCTCGCCGTGACCAACAAGGGAACGATCCTGGCCTTCTGCGAGGCGAGGAAGAACTCGAAGCGTGACGACGGCGACATAGACCTGGTGGTCAAGCGGAGCGTCGACAGCGGCAGGACCTGGGGGCCCATGCAGCTCGTCCACGACGAGGGCGGCGGGGCTCCCATCACGATCGGAAACCCCTGTCCCATCGTGGACCGCGACACGGGAACGGTCTGGCTGCTGTTCTGCCGCAACAACAAGCGCGCGTTCGTCACGCACAGCAAAGATGACGGCGCCACTTGGGCCAAGCCGGCTGAGATTCCCGAGGTCGCCACGGGCCCCGGTCGCAGAGGATATGGCACGGGGCCGGGACACGGTGTTCAGCTCGAATTCGGGCCGAAGAGAGGACGGCTCCTGGCGACGGCGTGGACGGGCATCCTGTACAGTGACGATCACGGCGCCACCTGGAACGTCGGCGGCATGCTTCGGCAGGCCGGGGACGCGAAGCCCCGATACATGCCCGGCGGAGAATGCATCGTCGCCGAGACGGTCACGGGCGATCTGTACATGACCATGCGCAACGGGCCCCGAGGCCGCCGGGGACTGGCCGGGGGCAAGGCGGCCTTCGCCTGGAGCCGCGACGGCGGGGATACTTGGGATCCGCCCGAGGTCACCGCGAACATCATCGACGGCGACTGCCAGCACTCCCTCATCCGCCTGACCGACGAGAAGAACCACGACAGAAGCCGATTCGTCTTCTCGAATCCGAACCACATGACAAGGCGCAGGAACCTGACCATCCGCATCAGCTACGACAACTGCAAGACGTGGAACGAAGGCAAGGTGCTGGAACCCGAGCGGGCGGCCTACTCAGACCTGTGCGTGCTGCCGGACATGACCATCGGCAGTTTGTACGAGTGCGGCCGAGGGGGGCGCAGCGTGTACGACAGCATCATGTTCGCCCGGTTCAATCTCGAATGGCTCACCGACGGCGCCGATTCGATTCAAGCCAGGAAGAAATAGCGGGCAGTTCCTCTCAGCGATTCCGCTTGGCGCGGCGCCGTCTGTCACTGTGCCCGTCTGTCACTGTGCCTGTCACTGTGTGTCACTGTGCCTGTGTCACTGTGCCTGGCACGGAGGTGTCATGTAACCGTTTGCTGAGCAAGGTGTTACGACGACGGCGTTACTTCTGCCCGGTCTGCCGGTGCGGCCCGCGCATTAAATGGCGGCGCGCTGGCCGGGCGGCCTGCCGGCAACGTGGGGGCTGAATCGTGCGGGCGCGAAAGGAACGCGAAAGGAAGATGAGACATGATTCGCCAACGATTCAGTGTGTTCGATGCGATCGGGCCCAAGCGGGAACAGGCCATCAGAGACGCGGGCGTGTCGGACTGGCGTGGATTTCTGGATGCGCACGAGGTGCCCGGCCTGTCGGAACCACGCCGGCGTTTGCTTCGCGGCGAGGTGCGCAAGTGGTCGAACGCGCTTGACCAGGGCGACGCCGCATTCTTCGCGCGCCACCTGCCGCGCGCAGAGCACTGGATGCTGCTCGAGGCGTTCGGCGACTCGGTTCGCTACCTCGACATTGAGACGACGGGTCTGAGCGCCCGCCGCCACGACGTCACGGTCGTCGGCATCCACGACGGGCAGGATTTCCGGGCGCTTGTCAGAGGTCACGACCTGACCGAGCAGGCGCTCCGCGACGCGCTCGCCGGCTGCAAGCTGCTCGTCACGTACTTCGGCTCGGCGTTCGACGTCCCGTTCCTGTCCGTCAGCTTCCCGAACGTCCGGTGGGATTTCCCGCACTTCGACCTGTGCTTCGCGGGCCGGCGCGTCGGCCTGGCCGGCGGTATGAAGGGCGTCGAGCAGCAGCTCGGCATCGCCCGCGACCGCTCGGTTGTCGAAGTCGACGGGTTCGAGGCAGTGCGCCTGTGGCGAAGGTACGAGAAGGGCAGTTCGGCCGCGCTCAAGAAGCTGCTCACGTACAACGAGGCCGACACGCGGAACCTCGCTCAAATGGCGTCGGTCATCTACGAACGCCTGTGCCGGAAGGTTGGGTGATAGACAGGGCCGCGCGGATAGGGAGCGGCGATGGCTGGCACGGCATACATCGGCACGTCGGGCTTCACGTACGACCACTGGCGCGAGGTCTTCTATCCGCCCGAGGTCAAGCAGCGCGAGTGGCTCGAGTTCTACTGCCGCCACTTCGACACCGTCGAGATCAACGCGAGCTACTACCACATGCCGCGGCCGAACGTGTGCGCGTCGTGGCGGCGGCGCAGCCCGGACGGCTTTTGCTTCGTGATGAAGCTCAACGGCAGCATCACCCACCGCCGCCGACTCGTCAACTGCGAGGAGCCGCTCGAGATGTTCCTCGATGCGGTGAACGAGCTCGGCGACAAACTCGGCCCGATCCTCGTCCAACTGCCGCCGACGTTCAGGGCCGACGCGCGCCGCCTCGATCTGTTCCTCGACATCTGCCCGACGCAACACCGCTGGGCGGTCGAGTTCCGCGACCCGAGCTGGCTGTGCGAGGACGTGTACGCCGTGCTCTGCGCTCACAACGCCGCGCTCGTCGTTCACGACCTCATCCCGAAGCATCCGCAGATCATTACGGCCGACTGGACGTACCTGCGCTTCCACGGCCCGAGCGAGGAGAAGCACCACGGTTCGTACTCGGACGAGATGCTCCGTGCCGATGAGCGGCGCATCAAGAAGCACCTGAAAGACGGCCGCGACGTGTACGCGTACTTCAACAACGACGCACACGGACATGCTGTCCGAAACGCCGCCAGCCTGGTACAGTTTGCGTCCGGCCGCGCAGGGGCGCGCCACGCCGCAGCGCAAGAGGGAAACAACTGACATTGCGCCGCGGGAAATGAACGTTGCAGGAGGAGCGGATTATGGCAGCGAAACCGGCCGTCGATCTGTCAACAGTGTTTGTCTCGGCGACGAAGCCGGTGCGCAAGCCGGCGACGCTCCTGGCCGGGATGGGCATCAACATCGTGCCCGTCACCGAAGACGAAGGCAACGTCGACCGCTACATCATCAGCAAGCGGGTCGCCATCGAACGCCGGACGGGCGGCGGATTCCTCAAGGGCATTATGGAGAAGACGCTCTTCACGAGCGCCATCTATCTCCGCGAGCACTTCCGCATCCCGATCCTCATCATGGAAGGCAACGTGAACTACGAGTACTCGATGTTCGACCCGCAGGCCGTTCGCGGCGCGCTCTCGTCGATGATGATCCTCTACGGGCTCAACATCCTCTCGACGGCGGACGTCGACGAGACCGCGGCGCTGATCGCCATGATCGCGCGGCAGGAGCAGATCGGGATCCCCGAGATATCGCTCATCCCGAAGCGCAAGGCGGCCGGCCTGCCCGACCTTCAGCGGCGGCTCATCGAGATGCTCCCCGGCTGCGGGATGGTGATGGCACGCGACCTCCTCCAGCACTTCGGCAGCGTCGAGCGGATCGTCGCGGCGACCGAGGACGAGTTCCGCGGGATGAGGGGCGTCGGCGCGAAGAAGGCGAAGCAGATGCACGAGGTTCTCCACGCCGAGTACGAGGCCGTCGACACCGAGCGGAATCTCGAAGACGCCGTCGGGGCCGAGCCGAAGCTGCTCTTCCGCCAGCGCGTCAAGCTCGTCGACCGCCAACACCACATCTTCACCGAGGTCGGCGAAGGCGCCCGGCCGGACAAGCACATCGTCGACATGGTCTTCCTCGACGCGAAGGCGAACGAGCTGATCCTCGTCGAGCTCAAGCGCGGGCAGTTGGCGCGCGAGCACGTCCGCCAGCTCCGCCGCTACCTCGACAACGCGCGCGAGTCGAAGCTGCTTCGCGAGCAG
>JBDREM010000212.1:0-2272 GCA_043819695.1 Planctomycetota bacterium | reverse complement strand
ATCCCGATCGCCTGAAGGGAGACGCGATCCCGCTTGGCGCCCGCGTCATCGCCGTTGCCGACGCGTTAGATGCCATGATCTCAGACCGGCCCCATCGGGCGCCCCTGACGGTCGAGGCCGCGCTGGACCAACTGCGCGAGGGCGCCGGCCGGCAGTTCGACCGGGCGTGCGTCGACGCGTTCATCGAGGTGCTTGCGGAAACGCCCCAGCCCGCTGTCTCCAGCGCGTGACCGTCCGCCCTCCGCAGCAGCCGCTCCATCTCGCTCCCGATTCGCGCACTTCTCGATGCATACATCCCGGCCGCTCGGCCGATGCGGCCCCTCTTCGCTCTCCCGCAGCGCGGGAGCACTGGCATTCAAGAGATCGGAACGAAATGACGGAAGAGCCGAGACCCCCGGGACCCGTCGATCACCGTTCGGCTTCCTGCGCGGCCTTTTCCGTGGTTGGGGCGTTCGGAGGCGAGTCCGCAATGACGACTCTGTTGCGCCCGGCCCGTTTGGCCTCATAGAGCGCCGTGTCGGCGGCCTCGACCAGCTCGTCCTGCGAGGCCGCGCCGCCCGAGTCCGACACGCCGAAGCTGGCCGTCACCTGGATATCTTCGGCCGCCAGCGGCACGCGCTCTTCCTCGATCCGCTCCCGGCACCGCTCGGCCAGGCTGGCGGCGTCCTCGGCGTCGCTCTCGACGCAGACGACGGCGAACTCCTCGCCGCCGTAACGGCCGGGAATGTCCGACTGCCGGCACTCGGCTGCTATGATCCTCGCCACCTCGCAGAGAACGCGGTCGCCCTGGGGATGGCCGTGGGCGTCGTTGATCCGCTTGAAGTGGTCGATGTCGGCCATGATGAACGCGAGCGAGCCGCCGTGCCGCTGGATTCGCGCCCACTCCTCGCGCAGCCGCTCCATCAACACCCGGCGGTTGTTGAGCTCCGTCAGCGGATCGACCTGGCCGTAGTGGATCAGCAAGTCCTGCAAGCGCTTTGTCCGAAGTGCGGCGCGGACACGCGCCCGAAGCTCAACGACGTCGAACGGCTTGGTCACGTAGTCGACGGCGCCGAGGTCGAGGCCGACGACTTTGTCGTGGTCCGTCCCGGAGCCGGACAGGAAGATCACGGGGATCATGCAGAGCTCGGCGCTGGCTTTCAGGGCGCGGCAGACGTCGAAGCCGGACATGTCTGGCATGTCGAGATCAAGCAGGATGAGGTCGGGCCGCTCGCGTTCGGCGGCCTCGAGGCCCGCCCGGCCGCCGTCGGCGCACACGATGTCGAGCCCCTCCTTGGCGAGGCGCGCTTTCGCGATCGCGATCGCGTCGGCGCTGTCGTCAACAATGAGCACCTTCATTCTTCGGTCTCCTTCGTGTCGGCGAAGACGGCCCTGCCGCGAACGACGGCCTTGCATAGCGCGGCGAGGCGGTCGAGGGCGACGCGCCCGCTCGCCGCGTCGCGGTTCCTGGCCGTCATCTCGAGCACGCGCGCGGCGTCGGTCAGGTCGGGATAGCCGTAGCTGCCGCCTGCTCCCTTGAGTTGATGGGCTTCGCGCCGAAGTTCGTCGAACCGCCGGGCGTTCAGCGCGTTCCGCATCGACTCGACGTGGCCCGCCAGCCCGCTCACGAAGAGGCCGATGACGTCGGTCAGGTCGGGGTCGTCGGCGAACTCGGAGCGGACCACGTCGTCCCCGTCCTCGCCCGGCGCGGCTGGGGTGGGCGGGGCGGCCGGTTCCGATGCGTCTGCGCGGCTCTCGACTCCGGCGTGGTGGGCGACGGCGGCGATGAGCTTCGCGCGGTTGATGGGCTTCGGCAGGTAGTCGGTGCAGCCGGCGTCGAGGCACCGCTGCCGGTCTTCGGCCAGGGCGTGTGCGGTGAGTGCGACGATGGGGCCGGTGTAGCTCTTCTTGCGCAGGAGCGTCGAGGCGTCGTATCCGTCCATCTCCGGCATCTGCATGTCCATCAGGATGACGTCGAACGGCTCGGCGAGCGCGGCCTCGGCGGCGAGCCGGCCGTTCTCGGCGACCCGCACCGCCGCGCCCGCCTTCCGGAGCACGGCTCTGATCAAGCGCCGGTTGTCGGGCCCGTCCTCGGCCAGGAGAACGCGAACGCCGCTGAGCGACTGCGACACGGGCGCGAGCAGCTCGCTCGTGCGGTGTGCGTCCAGCATCGTCTCACTCGGGTCCTTCAGCATCTCGACGCCGTCGAGCGGCCCGGCCGGGATGGTGAGGCTGAACGTGCTGCCTTCGCCGGCCTTGCTTTCGATTGACAGCGTTCCGTTCATCAAGTTGG
>JBDREM010000211.1:0-2280 GCA_043819695.1 Planctomycetota bacterium | reverse complement strand
CGTCGGCGAGCGGGCTCTCCCGGCTCCGGTGGCATTTGCGGGAAACCCCCCGGCCGGCCATCCTCGTGCTTGCGCTCGGCCCCAACGATGGGCTGCGCGGGCTCAGCCTCGACGCGATGAAGAAGAACCTGAAGGCCGTGATCAGGCTGGCGGTCCAAAGCAAGATGAAGGTCCTGCTTGCGGGAATGAAGATCCCGCCGAACTACGGCAAGGACTACACCGCGCGATTCGAGGCCGTGTTCGCGGAGCTCTCGCGCGAGGAGCGCGTTCCGCTGATTCCCTTTCTTCTCGACGGCGTGGCGGCGGACCCGAAGCTCAACCTCCCCGACGGGATCCACCCGAACGAAGAGGGCTACAAGATCGTGGGCACGACCGTATTGAAGCATCTCCTGCCGTTGCTCGGAAAAAAGAGGACGAAAGGACCCGGAACATGAACATCGCCGTCATTGCCGCGGTTTCCCTCCACGCGCTATACAAGACCTATCCCCATGCCGAGACCCCGGTGGATGTGCTCAAGGGGGTCGATCTCAATCTTGCCGAAGGGGACACGGCGACCGTCCTGGGGCCGTCCGGCAGCGGCAAATCCACGCTTCTCGCCCTGCTCGGAGGCCTTGACCGGCCCACCTCCGGCCGGATCTCGCTGCTGGGCGAGGACCTCGTGGCCATGTCGGAACCCGCGCTGGCGCGCTTTCGAGCGAAAAACCTGGGCATCGTGTTCCAGCAATTCCATTTGATGAATCACATGACCGCGCTCGAAAACACGGCGCTGCCGCTGGAGATCGCGCGAGATCCCCGCGCGTGGGAGAAGGCGAGGAAGGCGCTGGCCGACGTCGGGCTTTCCCACCGGGAAGACCACATTCCCGGCGAGCTCTCCGGCGGCGAGTGTCAGCGCGTCGCCATCGCCCGTGCGCTCGTCGCGGCGCCGCGGATCCTGCTCGCCGACGAGCCCAGCGGCAACCTTGACGTCCAGACCGGAAGGCAGGTGATGCAGCTGCTGTTCCGCCTCGTGGGCGAGCGCCGCGCCACGCTCCTGCTGGTGACGCACAACCCCGAATTCTCCGCGCAGTGCCGGCGCCGGTTCGCCCTCGAAAACGGGAGGCTCCGCGATGCGTGAGGGAGGACTCTTCCTCCGGCTCGCGTGGCGTGAGCTCTCGGCCAATCGCGGGTTCGCCGTCTCATTTTCCTTCACGCTTGCCGTCGGGCTCGTGGGCCTGTTTACCATCGAGATGCTCAAGACGTCGTTCGAGGCGAGCCTGGCCGGCAAGTCGCGGGGCGTGCTGGGGGCCGACGTGCTCATCAGCTCGCGGCGCCGGCTCTCCGAGGCGGAGCTCGCCGACGTGGCCCGGCGGATGCCGCCGGGCACCCTCGCCCGGCGGGAAGCCGGCCTGCTCTCGATGGCGCTGGCGGCCGGCGGGTCGAGGCTGGTGGAGGTGCGCGCCGTGGACGAGCGCTTTCCGTTCTACTCCGCGGCCATCCTGCGCAAGCAGGGGCGCGTGGACGGCGAATCTCCGAAAGACCTCGTGCGGAAAACGGCGGCGTGGATCCCGCCGGAGCTCATCTCCCAGATCGGGACGGATACCGGCGGCGCCGTCAAAATCGGCGAGGTGGCCTACACCGTGTCGGATGTGATCGAGGACGATCCCGCGACCGCCTCCATGAACTTGAACCTCGCCCCCCGGGTGTACGTCGGCCTTCAAACCCTGGCCGCGACAGGGCTCCTGCAAACCGGGAGCCGGGTCTCGTTCCGCTACCTCTACAAAACCCCGCCCGGGACCGACGTCGGGGCTTTGTCGCGCGCGATCGCCGGGACCCTCCGTTCTCCGGACGTCAGGATCCAGACCCATCAGGGCGCGCTCGAGCACCTGACCCGCGGCGTGCTGTATGTGGGCGACTACCTCGGCCTTGTGGCCTTGACCGGTCTCTTTCTCAGCGCCGTGGGCTGCATCTACCTCGCCCGAAGCTTCCTGGACAGCCGGATGAAAGCGGTCGCAATTCTCGTCAGCCTGGGCGCCTCGCACGCGACGGCGTTCCTCGTCTACCTCACAAGAACTGCCGGCAGTGTTTACAAAGCTCCGCCTTCCGCCCGACGACATCATCGAGGAAAATGTACCCCTTCGGAAAGCCGATCCGTATGAGCCCTTCCCCGCAGGCCAGGCACTTCCCCGATTCGATCTTGGCGCTGAGCGCCGCGTCGTTTCTTTTCAGAAAGGCCTTGTACCCCTCCCAGCCCCCGTTTGGGCTATCCGCCCCATTTCCCCCGTAGGGGGCGCGCTCCTCCGA
>JBDREM010000210.1:0-4046 GCA_043819695.1 Planctomycetota bacterium | reverse complement strand
GAGGAGTATTGCTGCGGCGTATCGAAGGAACATCGCAAGAAGCTGGGCCAGTTTTTCACGCCACCCAATGTAGCGCGGTTCATGGCAACGCCGGGGCATCGGCTCCCGCGTCGTGTGCTGGATCCCGCCGCCGGCACGGGTGTCTTGTTGTGTGCTCTGATCGACCGGCTCGCGGAAGGACAGAGGCCAGTCGACCTTCACGCAGACGCATACGAAGTTGATCCCGCACTTGTGCCGTTGCTTCGTCAGGCGCTCGCCTACGCGAGGAACCTGTTGCCGGCGTTCTCCTTTACGATCCATGAGGAAGATTTCATTGAGAGCTGGGCGGCTCGGAGCGGCAGTTTGTTTCCTGCTCGTTCCAGCCGGTACGATCTCGTCGTTGCGAATCCGCCGTACTTCAAGGTCCGCGCCGATTCCCGCGTTGCGTCGGTGGCCAGAGCATTTGGGGCGCAAGGTTGCACCAACATATACTCGCTGATGATGGCAGCGGCGGCGGACCTGCTGAACCCAGAAGGCGAGATGGTCTTCATCGTGCCGAGGAGTTTTTGCAACGGGTCCTATTTCGCGCGCTTCCGGCGGCAGTTGCTCGGCAATGTGTCACTGGAGCGAGCCCACGTCTTTGGGAGCCGCCGAGCCGCTTTCCGCGCTTACGGTGTGCTCCAGGAGAACGTCATTGTCTGGCTGGCCAGAAAACCACAGTCAGATTTCGTTGTCGTATCCTCCTCAGACGGCGTCGCCGATCTGGCGAATCCCTGCACCAAGTCCTTCGTGTCGACCGACGTCATATCGGATGGGCTGGCCATTCAGTTGCCGACCTCGGACTCGGACAAAGCGGTTCTGCGAAAGGTAGGTACTTGGCCGTGCAGACTCCGTTCTCTGGGCCTGGAGATATCGACGGGGCCGATCGTGGCTTACCGATCTACAGAATGGCTCGAACGGGGCCGAGGCGATTGCCCTCTTCTTCTCCTGGATAACGTGCGGCTGATGCGGATCGATTGGCCGCGAGAGAACGGGAAGCCACAATATGTGCGACGCTGCACGGCGGCAGAGAAGTGGCTGGTGCCGAACGCGAACTACGTCTTGCTCAGGCGGTTCTCCGCCAAAGAGGACACGCGCCGACTGCAGGCCGCCGCGTCGCTCGCGAGCCGGTTCGAGGCTGACTGGCTCGGCCTCGAAAACCATCTCAACTTTATTCATCGTCCCGGGGGCGCGCTGTCGGAAGACGAGGCCCTCGGCCTGGCCGCTGTCCTCAATTCGGAATTGCTGGACTCCTATTTTCGCATCATCAACGGGAACACGCAGGTGAACGCGACTGACATCCGGGCGCTGCCCCTTCCGCCGCTGCATGTTGTGTCCGAACTGGGTGCCGCGATACAGGCCGGCGCAAGTTGGTCGGCGGCGGCCGAGCAAGCCCTTGTCGGCGCTTACGAGGAAGTGAGACAGGAGGCGTCTGGCGTCTAAGGTCGAGGACGCAAGAAGGATTCTCGAAGAGATTGGCATGCCCGCCAAGCAGCAGCAGGACGACATCTCCTGCCTGACGTTACTCGCACTCGCGAACGTCGGGCCGCGTACCCCGTGGCCGAAGGCGGAGAATTCGATGCTCCGGATTCATGACATCATGCAGTTCTGCGCAAACACTTATGGCAAGAAATACGCCGAGAACACCCGCGAAGTCTTTCGACGTCAAGTTATTCATCAGTTCGAGCACGCCAGACTCGTTGACAGGAATCCAGACGAGCCGAACAGACCGACAAACAGCGGGCTGACGTGTTACGCGCTCACGCCGGAGTTCCTGAATGTAATCCGGGCGTACGGTACGAAGCGGTGTGGTGCAGAGCGTGACAGGTTCATCAAGGCCCAAGGTAGACTGAAGGTCAACTATGACAAGCGGCGCCGGCGGCACAAGGTGACCGTCAAGCTGCCGGATCAAAAGACGTTGCGGCTCTCGCCCGGCAAGCACAACAAGCTACAGGCGAGGATCGTCAATGATTTCATCCCGGAGTTCGTGCCGTCCGGGGTGTTGTTGTACCTTGGGGACACGGCCAAGAAGGTCCTCCATATCGACCAGCCGACGCTCACGAAACTCAGCGTGCCTGTTCAGGAACACGAGAAACTGCCCGATATCGTCTTGTACGACCCGAAACGCGAATGGTTGTACTTGGTCGAAGCGGTTACGACTTACGGCCCGGTGACTCCGAAGAGGAAATTCGAGCTGGAGCGGTTGCTGGAAAAGTGCCCCGCGGCTCGCATATATGTGTCTGCGTTCGAAACGCTGGCGGATTTCCGCAAGTGGGTCCCCGACATTGCGTGGGAGACCGAGGTGTGGGTCGCGGACCAGAAATCGCACATGATTCACTTCAACGGCAATAAGTTCCTTGAACCATAGTGGCTGTTCGGCGTCACGCAGCAGGACTACCTCTACTACCTCGGCCTCAAGGCAGAGATGTTTGGGATGAAGTAGTGATGACGCATCTTGAGAACTTTCTCGCGACCGTCGAACATCGCCGCCCGGACCAGATTCCTTACAGCGCTGGCTACGTCGGGGATCTCCACAGGCGCCTTGTCGAGCACATCGGCACGGAAGACATCGCTGGGCACTACGGCTATGCCGGCGGGCGGGCCGTCGGCCTGAAGCCGCCGCCCGGTCTCGAGCCGCTCGACTTCTCGAAGTACTGGGAAAACGAGGATCTGCCCGAGGGCACGACGATCGGCGGCGACGGCGTCGCGTCGGTCCCCAGCGGCTTCTACCACTTCTGGGGCTACATCTCGCCGCTCCGAAACGCGACTAGCCTGAAGGAGATCGAAGACTACCCGATGCACGACTTCAGCGAGTGGGACGGCTCGCACATGGCGGCCGAGGTCGAGAACGCCCACGCCGAGGGACACGCCGTCACCGCATGGACCGGGCACATGTACGAGAGCGCGTGGCAGATTCGCGGCTACGAGCAGTTTCTCATCGACACCATCGAGCGGCCGGCATGGGCCGAATGCCTGCTCGAACGCATCTTCCAGAACAACATCATCGCGGCCCGGGCCGCGGCGAAGGCCGGCGTCGACAAGATCACGACCGGCGACGACGTCGCCAACCAGAACACGCTGATGTTCTCGAAGAACACTTGGCGGAAGCTCATCCACTCGCGCTGGGCGAAGGTCTGGGCCGAGATCAAGAGCATCAACCCGAAGACTTACATCTGGTATCACAGCGACGGCAACGTCACCGACATCGTCCCGGACATGGTCGAGGCGGGGCTCGACATCCTCAACCCGCTTCAGCCCGAGTGCCTCGACATCGACGCCATTCACCGCGAGTACGGCCGCCGGCTGACGTTCGACGGCTGCATCGGCACGCAGAGCACGATGCCGTGGGGCACGCCCGGCGAGGTCCGGGCGCGCGTCAAGGAGGTCATCGACAAGTACGGGCGGAACGGCGGGCTATTCATCGCGCCGACGCACGTCCTCGAACCCGAGGTCCCGCTCGAAAACATCGACGCCCTCTTCGATGCGTGCCGCGAGTACGGCAAGCTGGGGTGAACTGACGGCCTGCTTACCGCGCGTCGCGGCCGCACTCGCAAAAGATCGACGCCCTCTTCGATGCGTGCCGCGAGTACGGCAAGCTGGGGTGAACTGACGGCCTCCTTACCGCGCGTCCCGTCCGCGCTCGCCGTACCTGTAATGTGCCCTCCGCGGACCCGAAATGCAAGTGAGCGTCCCAAGCCGCTGGCACCACGTCAGTTATGTTTAAGCAAGGTGACAGGCACCGCGCCCCCGTGCCGCGCACCGCGCCGAGCGCAGACTTCTCTCCCTCGAAATACACCTGACCTTCATAAGTCCTTTGTAAAAAGCCTGTTCCGGCTTGTCCAAGTGCGGGCACCTTGGAACGGTCACGGGGCCGCCAGCGCGTCACGTGGGCCCTGACGCGGTCGAAATACAACCAAGCTCCGTAACACCTTGATGCCGAAGTGTTTGTGTATAAGCAAGGTGACAGGCACCGCGCGGGCAGGCACCGCGCGGGCAGGCACCGCGCGGGCAGGCACCGCGCGGGCAGG
>JBDREM010000209.1:0-7240 GCA_043819695.1 Planctomycetota bacterium | reverse complement strand
CTGAAAAAAACCGCTCAGTTCCATCGATCTAGTTCCTCCTCAAAATCTGCGCTCGGAACAAATGTGCTCGTAGTACGTGTGAACGCCGTTGTAGCACTGGTGCGTCCGGTTGCCGGGGACTGCAGCGCACTTCGAGAAGTGCGGCAGCTCCTTTAGAACAATGGCCTGTCGGCCATTCTTCAGACGAGGTGACGAACGCGCCTTGCGCGTTCGTCCAAGGCGAATGACTTGCCATTCGCCCGTAATCCCACGTGTAAGACCCGTAATCCCACGTGTAAGAAATGGAAGAATGTGGCCTCCTGCATTCTTCTGAGGCGAACGGCTTGCCGGTTCGCCCGTGCCCGCGCCCGAGTCCTTCCAGTCCTCGCTCGTCAGCCGGTCGGACGAATGCCCGTTAGGGGATTCGTCTAACGCGAGTGGCGTCGCAAGCCCACTCGCACGGCGTCGTCGTAGCCATAGTATACCACATCGCCGGACTCGCGGATGCACTTCCTCATCCGCCCCGCGTCGTCGTAGTCGTACGTGAAGTACGCCAGGGCGCTTCCGTCGATGAGGCAGTTCAGGAACTCCGTCGGGCGGTTGAGCGCGTCGTACGTGAAGTACGCGTAGCAGCCGTTGCCGAGCATCTTCTCCCTGACGTTCCCGTTCTCGTCGACGGTGTACGACGCCGTGCCGAACGTCGCGTTCTCCGCCTGCGCCGCCGTCATCCGGTTCGCCTCGTCGTATATTCGCCGCGCCCCTTCGTCTTCGGCGAGGGCGCCGTTAGCCACACATTACCCACACAGAACCCACAAGGTTACCCCCAGACAATTCACAACGCGCCTGTGGATAAGTTGTCGATAACCTGTGTCTGTGCTTCCGGGTTCCTCTCGGATGATGGGTGTAAGTAATGCGGTTTTTTGATGCCGTTCATTGCCGCGTTCGGGTAAGTTCAACTTCTCCCCCTGTTACCCACAAGTTATTCACTGGAAGACCAACCTCGGGACGTCACTGTAACCACCGTCAAACAGCGGAGTTATCCCCCCGTCTACCAGAATAACCCGACAACCCGACACCCTTACTGTTTGTTGTTATACTTATATAACTCTTATAACTAACATGATAAAGAAGGGGTTCAACAGAAGTCCTCTAGACGATTTCGTCACAGCAACTTTGCTCCATCAGAATATCGAGGAGGATGAGTGACATATCATCATTCTCATTTGAACCATAGGTCCTTCTCGCAATTGCCAGTATCTTGTCGGCCAGTTCACTCGAGCCCGACTTGTAATGCTGCTCGATGATCTTTTTCAGGCCGTTGATACCAAGCATGTCGCCGGCGCCGTCATTCGCTTCCATTATGCCATCGGTGTAGAAAATGATCCGGTCGCCCCTGTGCAATGGAACAGTGTTCTGGCCTTCATCAAGCACACATTCTTCGACTGCGCCGAGTATTATGTTCTGTGATCTCAACTCGATTATGTTGTGCGCGGAGCAACACTGTAATATCGCCGGCGGATGGCCGGCGCCGGAGTACGTTATAGTTTCCGCCGAAGCATCGATGAGCGCTACGAAGCACGTGATGAGCATGCCGAGCGGCTGGAACTCATCATGCACGAGAGCGTTGAGTTCCCTGACCACGTCGACCGGTTCAACGGGGTATTGGAATAGTGTGTCAACTTTCCGATGCAAAAGCGTACGAAGTTGCGAGTTGACGATTTCCGCGACAAGCGCCGATGCGATGCCGTGACCAGTGACATCATATATGTTCACATAAATCAGGTCCTCGGAAACAGGGAAAATACCGGCATGGTCACCGCCGATGCCGGTGGTTGGAACATATCTGACCTCGGCCTGAAAACTCTTGGACCGGAACTCTTTCGGCACGAATTTCTGTTGGACCAGCTCGGCGAGCGCAAGGTCGCGCGCGAATATTTTTTTCTGAGTTTCGAGCTGCCGGTTCACCATCGTAAGGTGTTTCTGGCTTTCGCGAACATATGCCTCGGCCTGCAGGGCGACCGCGTGGTCGTATGCGCGAAGGACGGCCCGCACCATTGTGCTCTGTCTTTCTCTCGGCAGGGAGCCCCGTTCAATGGTATCCCATACTAACTGAAGGGCGGCGTTCCTGAGAATACCGAGGAACGCGTTCGCATCGGCCATGCTGAGGCCGGCCGTGAAGTTGAGTTCACCGACTTCGTCATGCCATTCAGCGGCAGGTCCGCTGTAATGTTTGATGCAGATTGTGAATAGAGAGATTGCCTGTCGTACCCAATCGTCAGACTTGTCGATGTGCAACGACCGGACGAGGCTTTCGAGTTCAGGCCGCTCGAGCGTCTTGGCGCGGCATACGGCGACCAGCGCCCCGAGATTGTCGCGGATAAGCTGCTCGACAACACTTGCGTCGTCGGTCGGCTCGGAGGGTTGTTGGTTCGAATTGCTCACGGTCACCGCCGGCTTATGGATGTCCGATGATGTCTTTGATGAGCCACTTCCCTGTGGGGCTCCCTGCAAACACGAAGCGAACCCCCTTGATCACACGCGCCCATCCGGCGGGCGACGCGGCCATCAAGTCACACACGGCCTCCGCCGAGAGCGCCACGCCCGGAGGCGCCCCAGCTGGTACATGGACATTAACGGCGCTGACAATGTAGAGCCGGTCGGCGCCGGCTGCGGACTTGTTCCGCCGCGCCAGCAGACGGGTGACGTGGTCCGGGCGGCCCGCCTCGGCGACAAAGAGCGCCGACGCGCCGGCAAGGCTCCCGTTGTTGTACAATTGAATATACTTCAGCACAAGCAACTTGAGCCGGCTCTCCGATTGGCGCGACGCCACGCCCTGCTCAGCCATCTGTTCCAGCAGATCAAAGGCACCCTCGATGTTTGCCTTTTCCTCACGGTTCGCCTTCTCGCCGCCGCGGTACCTCGCCAGCAGTTCTGTTCTCCAGGCCCGCAGGGTTGTCACTGCGGATCGGTGGTCCTCGGCTCCGATCGATCCCTCGACGTACATCGGCAACAGCATTCTCGCGGCCGTCCACGCATCGCCGTCCAGCGGCCCTTGATGGATCGCCATTATTGTCTGTATGCCTTCATGAGCGGTTCGCTCGGCGCCCGTGTGGTTCCCGGCCGCCGCGTACGCCGTCGCCTTCAGTACGAACCCACGCCAGACGTACCGCCGAACACTGCAATCGTGGATGACCGAGTCGGCCAAGCGTATGGCGGGTTCCGTGCCATGCTCGCGGTCGGTGTACAAGTTTTTCTGGGCGCCGGCCAGGATCCTTCGCGCTTCTGGGCCGGATATTGTGCCTGCCATCGAGGATCTTGGCTCGCCGCCTCGCGACCGCGCGAGAATGCAGCCAGATACGTTCATGCAGAGCGCCGACAGGACCACGAGAGAGGGCAGGCGTCTTGCCTGATTCATTCTTGTTCACCGCCCGAGGCGGCCAGACCGGCCTTGCTGCTGCGCGCCCGCCCGCGCGAGCAGACGTACCATGCGACGTACACGCCGAAGGCGTAGCGCAGTGCCTTCGGCCAATAGCCCCACACGAACAGCCGAACGAACCGTCCGGGCGCTTCCAGCCAATCTGGGGGCGGGAGGGAACTCAGCGTCCGGAACGCGTCCGCGAGCAACATCCCGGCCAGCGCCGAGCCGGCGCCGAGCAGCCCGCTGGCGATGTCCTGCTCGGGACAAAACGCCCAGACTCCCGCTGCCGCCACGAGCGCCACCAGCGGCTCGTAACCCTCGACATACCACCGGCCACAGCCCGGAATCGGCGTGAATGGCGGCAGCATTCCGGCATACTGAAGGATCGTGACCAGGAATACGCCGGACGAGATTCCCAAGGCCGCGCCGGCCGTAACGAGCAGGCGAGTTCCTCCGTCAATTGCAGGCCGGGACGCGTCCTCACTCAAGGCTCACCCTTCTTTTTCAGCAGTTCAACGGGGTCCCCCAGGAACAGTTCAAGATTCTCTCGCGACCCCTTGATGAGGCGCGCCGCAAGTTCCTCCGCGTCGAGCATGGTCTTGATATCGACAAGGCTCTCGGTCAGTTGCAGGAACTCCTTGGCTTGACCGGGGCGGGGATTTCGCAGTTGCGCCGATATGACGTCTTGCTGCCGGACGAGGTGCGCCCGGAGCGAGCCGGCTCCCGCGCCGGCCTGCTGGCGGCGTATGGCTTGCGCCACAACTTGCGGCCAGTGGGAGCTGACTCGAAGCGCGCGCCACTCGCAGTCGACCGCCTCGATTTGAGCGGCCTTCGAGTGCCGCAGCAGCCGCGACTGGAGCAGGAACGCCGCGGCCTCGGCGTAATCGGGCCAGTTGCGCCGGGCCAGCGACCGTGCGATGTACAGCGCGAGCGCCTGCGCCCTGGGCCGGCCTGTGTTGAAGCCGGCGAGCACGGCGACATAGACCTCCGCCTCGTGGTGACCGGCCGCGGCCAGGCCGTCGTATACTTTCGCGACCGCCTCCAGCGCGCGGTCCGCGTCGGGAGCGCCCTGTTCATCCGTCTGTGGGCGGTGCGCCATGCCGAAAAAGAGCCGTGAGACAGCGGCCGCGCAGAGCCGCCCGCGGCCGGTGCCGGCAAGCCCGGACAGATATGCCAGGGCGTCGTTCGTCAGCGGGTGCGGCAGGCGCGCGATCGTGGCCTCGCAGAACTCCAGATCTTTCGCGTGCGCCTTGCAAGCCTTGATCATCGCGCGAGCGGCCGGGGCGATGTCCTCGCCCTCGTACGAGCGGCGGTGCAGCTCGCGGACGACAATGAGACGCATCTCGGCGTCGTCGCTAAGAAGTTCCTTTTCGAGACCGGCAGGCGAGGGGGGCCAGCGGGGTATGTCGAAAAGCGCGCGGCCGGTTGCACTCAATATCCAGACGGGCGGCGTCGCGGCCGCCCGGAACGGCAAGAGAGCGCACTCAGTCACGTAGCCGCGGCCGGCCGGCCGCCACACGGCCGCCTGAGTCTGGAACCAGGCATCGTCGGCGATGGCCACCGGGTGCACCACAACCGCGTCGGCAAGACCGGCGGTCAGGAACATCGGCACGAGCACCGGCGCCATGACCACCTTCGCCGGGGTATTCTCGGGCACCATGTGCTTCTCGCACAGGTTCAACAGCGGGCGGTTGCGCCGGTTCATGAACGCGCACGAGCTGCAAGAAAGCGCCAGGGCCGCGATGAACGCGAGGCGTCTCATTCTGGTTCCTTTGTTTTCTGCGGCCGAAGGTCGAAGAGCGTCTCGCCCACCCAGCAGAACGCATACACGACGGGCGAGGCGGCGGCCTTCGGCACAAAGAGGGCCGCTTGTTGGACGAAAGAGCCGCTGGGGGCCGCCCAGACGCTGCTCCAAGTGTCCTCGGCGGCGAACCACAGCGACTGCAGCGGATGCAGTAAGGCGATGTCCAGCGCCCCGCACGCCATGCCGGCCGGGATAAAGACCGGCGCGAGGGCGACCTTTGCCCCGGTCGACTTCGGCTCGACGGCGCCGTCGAGCGCGGTTAGCAGCGGCGTGTTCGCCCGGTTGGAAAAGGCGCAGCCGCCGGCCGCCAGAGCGAGCAGTGCTATCGCCAAGGTGCGTACAAACATGGCATAGCTCTCCTTGGGAAACGAGCCAGCCCACATCGTATCATCCGCCATGCGTCGGGTCAAGCCGCGAGACCGCGGCGGCCGGATACCCCGGATGCGGCACGTCCCCGTTGATGGGCTCAAATCAGGGCCAGCATGGCCGTGTAGGCGGGATCGCACACACGGTCCTGCTCGCCGGTGGCGTCGAGGAAGTCGAAGAGGTTACGGCTCTGAGCCAGCAACTTCTCGACGCACCGCACGGCCTCGAGCAAGATCCGCTGGTTGACCCGTCCGCCGCGCTGGGCCGCGGTCGTGGTGGCGAAGAAACGGATGAGGGCGACGAGATAAGCCACGGCGCAGGCGCCTTTGTAGACGCCGCCGGTGAGCATCTCGCGGCTCGCGAACAGGCGGCAGATCACGTAGTTGCCCAGGATGTGTTCGTGCCGCCGGGCGTTGGGCTTGTAGTGGTCCTTGTAGAGGCGGGTGAGGGCGGCGCCAAGCTCGTCGGCGGGGGTCTTCGTCCGCCGTCCTTGTACCTGGCATATCGCCGTCTCGATCTGTTTCCGCAGCGCGGCCTGCGTGCGGAAGCCGATCCTTCGCGCGAACAAGCTGTTGAGCGCCGCATAATGGCCCGCGGGGTCCGCGCGGTACGACTTGGTCTGCTCGATCATCCGCGGCAGGTCGCGGGCGACGTGCGAGACACGCTCGCGGAGGGCGTCGTTGGACTCCGGCCCGCCGTAGTCCTTCAGCAGATGGTTCAGCATCATAGGCATCAGGATCAGCCGCGTGGACGTGTTGACCTCCCAGTCGCGGGCGACCGCGAGCAGCATCCCCTCGATCAGCCGGTGCCCGGACCAGTCGAGCCCGGGGCGGTCGCCGACTGTGGGGATCCGGTGCCGCGTGGTGAAAGACCGGCCCGCGCCGGGCATCGGGCCCCCACTGACGGTGAGGGCCAGGATGTTGAGCGGCTCCTTGCTGCGCAGCATCTCGACGGTTTTCTTGCACGCGAACGAGATGAAGTAGTTCACGCCGCGCGGCGTGGTGATCGGTGTCACGGGGAACGAGATGCACCAGGGCCCGCGGAGCTCGGGCACGCCGATCTCGCACAGGTGGCAGTGGCCGGCCTCGGTCAGAAACACACATTGGTCGCCAACCGTAGCGAACGCGGCGGGCGCGTCCGGGTCGTCTTCGTCCTGCATGAGGGCATCGCGCACCGGGAACCGGAACCCGGTGTCGCGCAGGACTTGGGCGAGCCGCCTGTGCTTCGCGGGCGAGATCAGGACGCGCGCGTGGTTGCGGCAGCAGTCGCCGCAGAGGTCGCACTTGAAGTCCGTGAACCCCTCGGGCACGAACAGCGTGTGCGACCTTTCGGGGGCAGGTAAACCGTCCAAGCAGGTCCCTCCCGTGTGCGCCTTAATGATGCTGTGGCGGTTTGGTGCCGGAGGTGGGACTCGAACCCACATGCTCAATAAGAGCACCGGATTTTGAATCCGGCGCGTCTGCCAGTTCCGCCACTCCGGCCTCCTGGTTATTCTAGCGGCCCGCATCGCGTATTACAAGGGCAACCAGAACGGAGCCATTTGCGTTGTGCGTGTCGAGGGCATCCTGCCCTCGCGTGTCGCGGCCATCTTGGCCGCGATGAGGTCGTTTTCGAGGCCGGGACGGCCTCGAGACACGAAGGCGAGACGCCGCGGACATTCTTGTCCGACGACA
>JBDREM010000208.1:0-18167 GCA_043819695.1 Planctomycetota bacterium | reverse complement strand
GACGATGAGCTTGACGCCGACGGCGGCGGCGAGATGGTAGACCTGGTCGGCCCTGCGCACGAGGTGGTCGAGCACCATCTGGTTCGTGACGCTCTCGACGACGAGCTCGAACTCCGGATTGGCGCGGAGATGGGCGACGTTCGCCGGGCTGCCCGTGGACAGGTCGTCGATCGCGGTGACCGAATTGCCGTCGGCGAGGAGCGCCTCGGCCAGATGCGACCCGATGAAGCCCGCGCCGCCGGTGATGACGATGTTCATGCCGGACCTCTCTCTGGAGTAAGTTGGCCGTGCGCGGCGATCATCCGTCAAGGCGATTATAGTGCCGCGTGCGAGCCGGTTCAAGTCTTGGTGTGAGATGGCCGCGGAGCCGGCGGAGCGATGATGGCGGGCCGTTCACTTCCCGCAAAGCTCCTCGCACACCTTCCGCATGTCGGCCTCGTCGAGCTTTCTGCCGAGCTGGAGCAGCCGGACGATCTTGGATTGCGCCAGGGCGATGTTTTGCCTTCGCGTCACGTCGCGGCTGCCGATCCTTGCCTTGTCGTATATCATCTTTGTCCGCAGCTTGGTCCGGGCGTTTTTTGCGCTTGTGTAGCTTCGCTCGCCCGTGCTTAGCTCCCTCGTAACGTCGCGGAGCTCGTTCTCCAGTCTTCTGATCTCTTCGGCGATTCGCAAGCGTTCGGCCCTGTCCCCCTCGGCGGTGTCCCTGCGCCTTCTCTTTTCCAACTGGATGTCGTCGCGCAGCTTCTGCTTGCGGGCCTCGAGGTCGTTGATCTGCTTCTCCAGGGCCGTCACCCGCTTCTCGTATTCCTGCCACAAGGGCTGGTACGTCGTCTTCCAGGTCTCCTGATCCTTCTTCTGTGCCTCGGCGGCCCGATCGACGTATTCGGCGATGATCTTCTCAAGCAGGGCCACGGCCGCTGGATCGACGTTCTTCGCCTCGGCGTCCGTGGGCGGCGGCTGCTCCGCGGGCAGCTTGTCCAGCGTCGGCTTCTCCCATTTGCCGTCGCGCAGCACGTGCCCGAGGATCGAGTGGGCGAGGGCGGACGTGTCGGCGTCCGGCTTCAACTTCAGGCATTGCGTTGCGAGGGAGTGCGCCTCCGCTATCAGGCGGTTCTCGTTGCACCAGGCGGCCAGTTCGCAGAGGTCGGCCGCGTTGTCCGGCCGGATCTTGGCCTTCCGCCGCAGGTACTCCTCGATGAGCTTAACCTGGGAATCCTCTGCAATGTTGACAGACTTCAGCCGGCCGCGGTCGAAAGACAATATGCCGCCGACCGACCTGATGGTAATCGAGGCGAGATCGCCCTTTCGCGCGAGCCCCTTCTTCAGGACGAGCTTGTCCTGCCCGTTCTCGGCGCTGAGAAAGACAAGGGTCACATCGGCTCGGGCGAACGTGCTCTTTTCCCCTTGCTCAAGGAACAGAATGGTATCGACCGTGCCTTCGATCTTGCCGCCGCCGTTGAGGAACACGGTGTCCGCGAGCGCGTGCGCGCAGGCGACAAAGAGCAGAAGCGCGAACAACGAGGTCTTCATCGGAATGCCTCCAAGCAGTGGCCGGGCTCTCTCCCTGTAATTATCCGCGCAAACGGTGCGCTTTGCAACTCCTATCGCCCGATTGCCGCGGCGGCTTGTGTTCCGCCGAGGGGCGGGCTATGATGTCCGCATGGGCAAGCGCGTTCTCAGGGTTCTGGACATTGGCCGGCGCGGCTACGACGAGGTGTGGGCTCTGCAGAAGGAGCTGCACGCGGCGGCCGCTGCCGGGCCCGGCCTGCCCGCTTGTCTTATCCTGGTCGAGCATTCGCCGGTCATCACGCTCGGACGCCGCGCGGACAAGTCGAACGTGCTGTTGGGCGCGGCCGAGCTCGCCGAGCGAGGCGTCGAGGTGCGCCAAGTCGACCGCGGCGGCGACGTGACCTATCACGGCCCAGGGCAGCTCGTGGCGTATCCCATAATGCGCCTGGCCGGCGAGCGGCGCGACGTCCACGGCTATTTCCGCGCCCTCGAGCAGGTCGTCATTGACCTGCTTGCGGAGTACGGGATTGCGGCCGGCCGCCACGAGGGCCTCACGGGCGTCTGGGCCGGCGACGAGAAGATTTGCGCGATGGGCGTGGCGATCAGGCGGTGGACGACGTACCACGGGATCGCTCTCAACGTGAGCACGAACCTCGAGGATTTCCGCCTGATCACGCCGTGCGGGCTCGCCGACAAGGGGGTCACGAGCATGGAACGACTGCTCGGGCGCGGCGTCCCAATGAAGGACGTGGCGGAAAAGCTCGTGCGGCATTTCGCGGCGGAGTTCGAGTTCTCCGAGGTGACCCAGTGAGCTGCGTGTACATGCTCTCGGGCGACGAACACGAGCGCGAGCTGGCGCTGGCCGAGGCGCTCGCTCTCTCCCGCGGCCGGCAGTGCGCCTGCAAGCTCGTGCGGGCGGAACGGCGGATTGACATCGCCCGCGCGGGCTACGTCCTTTGCGGGATCGAGCTGCTCGCGAGCGGCGCGGACATCGCCGAGGCGTGCGAGCGGCTGCGCGACACGGGCCTGGCGTCCGACGGCTTTGCCATCGAGGTCAGGCGAATTCCGCGCGGGCTCAAGGTGCACCGCCGCGATATCGCGAACGCGCTCGCCCTCGCCATCGACGGCGGCCCCGATCTCGACGACCCGCGCGAGCGGTTCCTCGCGTTCGTCACCGCGGACGGGGTGTGGTTCGGCCGGACGCTCGAAGCCGGCGAGCCCGACTGGCGGCGCCTCGCGCGAAAGCCGCACGACTTCTCGTCGGCCTTGCCGACGCAGGCCGCGCGGGCGATCTGCAACCTGTTCGTCCGCGGCGGCGAGCGCGTCGTCGACCCCTGCTGCGGGTCCGGGACGCTTCTCATTCATGCCGCGTCGCTCGGGGCGAAGGTCGCGGGCTACGACATCAACCGGAAGATGGTGTGGGCGACGAACAAGAACCTGGCCCACTTCGGCTTCGAGCCTGCGGCTTCGGCCGGCGACGCCGCGGAAATCAAGGGCGAGTTCGACGTGCTCCTTGCGAACGTTCCATACGGCAGGATGACACCGACGTCGGACGAGAAGCTCGCGCGGATGGTGACGAATATCGCGAAGCTGGCGCCGCAGGGCGCGATTGTGGCTCTGAGCGACCAGTTCGAGGCGATTCAGGCCTCGGGCGCCGTGGTGCGTGAAGTCATTCGGCTCGCGAAGTTCAGCGTGACACGCCGGATCTTCATCTACGAGCGCCGCTGAGGGCCGCCCGTGGAAACGGCCGGCCCGCGGAGCGGCGGACCGGCCGTTGAGGTTCTGCGGCCGGCCGCGCTCAGAAATCCTCTCCGTACGGCGCCGCCTTCTTTGCTTCCCCTCCCTTCTTCTCTTTTTCTTCTTCTTCTTTGTCTTTTTCGACGAGGGCGTCGATGACCTTCTTCAGCTTGTCGAACGGCGTGTAGTAGCCGCGATAAACGATCGTGCCCTCCTTGTCCGCGATGATGACCACCGGGATCCCGCTTACACCGTACGTCTCGGCGACCGCGCCGGCCGAATCCAGCACGGTCAGGTACTTGGTCCGGAGCTTCTTGTTGTGGGCCTTGACGACGGCGGGCTTTTCGTTGATGTCGACGTCGAGCACGAAGACCTTCTTGTCATACGCCTTGACCACGGCGTTGAAATCCGGGGCCTGTTTGTTGCACCAGCCGCACCAGGTGGCGCCGAACTTGAGCAGGAAGACTTTGTTCTTTCGCGCGGTGGCCGTGACCACCTTCTGCTTGCGGAGGTCCCGGAGCGTGAAGTCTATGACCTTGTCGCCGGTCTTCGGCGGCTTGGCTGCAGGCTTGTCTGCCGCGCGGACGGACGAGGCCAGGGCGCTCATCAGCAGCAAGGCCAAGATTGTGTAAATCAGCTTTTTCATTGCCTCACTCCTTGTTTGGGCGAAGGGCCGCCGGCCCGTTCGCTCGGTCCTGCCGGCCAGACAGTTCCGCCGCTACTCGAGCAGCCGGTCGATCTTCTCCTTCAGCGCTTTGAACGGCGTGTAGTGCCCGCGGTAGGCGATCTTGCCGTCCTTGCCCGCGACGATGACGGCCGGGATGTCGCGAACGCGGTAGACCGCGGCGACCTTCCCGGCCTCATCCAGAAGGATCGTGTATTTCGCGCCGTGCTTCGCGGCGTGCGCCTTGACCTTCGCCGCAGGCTCATTGACGGCGACCTCCAGAACGAGGACCTTGCCGGGATACGTCTCGGCGGCCTTGCTCAGGTGCGGGACCTGCCGCGTGCACGTCGGGCACCAGGTCGCGCCGAACTTGAGCACGAGCACCTTGCCCGCGCGTGCCTCGGCCGTGCTGACCGTCTTTCCGGCGAGATCCTTCAGCTCGAAGTCGGCGATCTCGACGTTGACGTCCTTCGGCTTCGTGTCCGCCGTCTTTGGCGTCTTCGGATCCTCGGCCACCTGGCCGTTGCCGTTACAGGCAACGGGCGCCGCGATCAGCAGCGCTGCGAGTAACGAGCAGAAGATTCTATGCATCGGCATCACTCCTTGCGGCGGCCGGCATCTATGCCACCGCGCGCGGCACGGATATGCCAGCTTCCCGCCACGCCTATTTCTTGAACTCCTGAAGCAGCTTGACGAACTCGTCGAGGCTCTTCGGGCCGACGAAGCTCAGGTCCTTTCGCACCTTGCCGCCGGCGCCGATGAAGACGGCGACGGGCGGGCGAAAAACCCCGTACTTCTTCGCCAACTGGGGATCCTTGTCCACGTCGATCTTGAGCATTGTGAGCCCCTTGGCCGCTTCGGCCACCTCGGGCTTCGTGTAGACCTTCCGGTCGAGGTCTTTGCAGATCGTGCACCAGTCGGCGTAGAAGTCGAGCACGACCGGCTTGCCCGCGGCGATTGCGACCTCGACATCGTTCTGCGCGCCGCGCGTGAAGACGTTCGCCGGAGGCTGCGGCGCCGGGCCGGACGTCGAGATGCCGGCCAGCTTCGCGGCCGGCGGCGCGACCAGGGCGAGAGCGCACAGTACGGCGATCACGCCAAACAAGCGCTTCAGCCGGCCGCCGAACGCGCTTTCCCTGGCGAGCACGTCGAACCCGCCGAGGAAGATGGCGGCGGCGATGAGGAGCGCGCCGAAGCCAAGTTGGTAGGCCATGTCGCCGATGACCGTCTTCAGGAAGAAGATGGCAGCCCACAGGAGCACAAACCCGAGCAGCTTCTTTGTCCACTCCATCCATGGGCCGGCCTTCGGCATGATGCCGGTCGCCGTGCCGAACAGGATCAACGGCATGCCCATGCCCCAAGCGAGGACAAAGAGCATCCAGAAGCCAAGGGTCAGGTTGCCGGTCTTTGCAATGTACGCGAGCACGCCGGCCAGCGGCGCCGCGATGCAGGGCCCGGCGACGATGCCGCTGACCGCGCCCAGCGCGAACGTCGCGGCCAAGCCCTTCTTCCCCGCCAGCATGCCCTGCACCTTCGCGGCAAATCCGGTCGGAGCGCCGAAGTTCAGCCCTGCGAACATGACGACTGCCAGCGCGACGAAGACCCCCGCCACGGGAACGAGCACGTACGGCGACTGAAGGAACGTCGAGACGACGCTGCCGAGCTTGGCGACCAGCAGCCCAAGCAGCGAATACGCGGTCGCGAGGCCGAGCACATAGACGAGCGACGCCCGAATGGCGCTCGCGAGTCCCTTTTCCTTGCGCGCCCCGATCACGGCCGCGGTCACCGGGATCATCGGATAGACGCACGGTGTCAGGCCGAGCAGAATCCCGCCGAAGAACGCCATCACAAGGATCCCGAAGAGCGTCTTGCCGACGTACTCGCTGTCCGCGGCCGCCTCAACGCCCGCCGTCGCGCTCGCCGAAGCGGCGGCGTTGTCGGGTGCTTCGGCCTCAGTTGCCACGAGCTTGAACGCGAACGGCTCCTCCGCCGGCGGGAAGCAAATCTTGTCGGTGCAGGATTGGTGGAGGAATTTGCCTTCGAGAATGATCTGTTCGCCCGGCTTCGCGGCCGCCGTCAATCGGCCGATGATTTTCACATCGCCCGTGTAGACGTCGATGGTCGCTCCGGGCTTATCGCTGAGCGGATCGTCGATCGTTTCCGGCTTCGGGAGGACGAGCTTCGAGTAGCTCGCGCCCTTCAGTTTCGTCCATTTGATGCCAAGCTTGTCTTTGTACAGATGAACCGTCTTGTCGAGCTTGAAGTCCGCGATGATGTCGAACGTGCCGCCGGACGGCACGATCTTGGCGCCGGCCGAGATCACGGGCTTGGGTTCCGCGGGCCGGCCGGCGCCCAGCTCGAACTCTGCTGCGGCGGCGATGCCCGCTATGCTCAAAACGGCAACGGTAACTGCCGTGACGATTGTTGTCCTGCAACTGCCCATTGAGATTCACCTCCGTTCAACGGCCGGCGGAGGGCTCTTGCCTCCCTCTACCTTATTATACCGGATGGGAGACATTGCCTGCGCAGGGGTTTTATTTCCCGGGGGCGGGCTCCTGCTTGCTCACGCGCCCCGTCCAGTCGTCCTTGCCCGAGTATTGATAGTGCACGATCTTGTCGCCGGGGGCAAACCGGAGGAGCCGCCGCGCCGAGCGGACGACCCGGCCTTTCGCGTCTTTTCGCGGCGGGGCCAGTTGATACGTGACCGTCCGGCCCCTGGTGCAGCGGCCCGACGCGTCTCTGGCCAGCACGATCAGGCCGTCGGCGTTGAACTCCGTGCGCTTGCCGTCGTCGATCCGCGTCCAGCCGACGACCTCGCCGCGCGCGTTGTGGCGATAGACGTCTCGCCAGGACTTGGGCGCGGAGAGCGACCAGTCCACATAGTTGGCGCAGTAGGCGGTCTTCACCATTTCCGGGTAGAGCAGGTTGGCGAGGACGGTCCTGTTGAGGCGTTCGAGCATGCTCCGTTCGAAGCGTGTGAGGCGTTGTGCGGCGGGGGCCGCGCCCTCGAGCGCCGGGCGGAGCGCGTGCGCGAACGCGGCGTCGTCGGTGATGATGTCCAGCGCGACCAGGCGGTTGCGCGTCTGGGTGACCGATCTCTTGCGCGAGCCGGGCGCCGCAACGAACAAGGCGTTGACCTCCTTGTGGTTCCGGCTGACGAACAGCGGGTCCTGTGCGAGCGCGTCGAAGGCCCGGTACACGAGTTCGCCGGCCGAGAGCTTCTGGCCGGGCGCCTTGTTGTCGAGCAGTTCGTACGCGGCCAGCCGCGCCTTCTTCAGGCGGCCCTCGGCCGCCCGCTTCGCTTTCGTCGTGGCCTTGACCTTCTCACTGGCGGCTGCGAGGGCGAGCTCCGCCCTCTTGAGGGCGTCCCGCGTCTGCGCGGCCGGCTTGGCCTCGTGCTCCTTACGTGCGGCGGCGAGCGCCTTGTCCGCCGCCGCCTTCTCCTTGTACGCCGCCTGGAACGCCTTCAGCGCCGGCTTGTACTTGCCGTCGGCCTCGGCTATGGCGAGCCGCGCCTTCTCGTGCTCGCCGGCGATGCGGGTGACCGCTGCGGCTTCCGCAGGTGTGAACTGTTCCCTCAAGAGCCGGACGGGCCAACTCCCGGCCTCGGCCTGCAATGCCTTGAAGACGGCGCCCCAATCGGTGACCGAGGTCTTCGACGCGCCCGCCCCGTACGCGATCTCCAGGACCCGGCCGCTCTTGTCGTACGTCCGCGCCTCGCTGTCGAGCGAGAAGAGCGTGATGAACGCGGGCGCGGAGTAGTACGTTCCGTTGTGAACGAAGACGCCGATGTCGACGCGGTTCGATTCGAGCCTGGCGCCGTCGGCGACGGGCCGCCGGTGATGGTATGGGACAACGATCTCGGCGACGGAGCCGGCCTTGTTGAGCGGCTTGATCCCGATGCGGGCCGCGTCGCCGCGCAGCACGACCCAACGATACGTCAGCGGGCGCTTGTTCAGGTCGCCGCTCGCCTCCGCGCTGACCGTCATTCTGCGGAGATAGCTGCTCCCGCGGACGACGCGCGCAATCGCGCCGGGCGTGTCGGCCAGTTTCTCGGACTTGCCGGGGTCGAAGAAATCCCGGCCGTGCACCGCCTCGTCCTCGCTGACAACCTTCAGCGCGACCGCGGGCGGGATGTTATTGAGGCGTATCTCGTGGGCCATCTGCACCATCGCTTCCGCGTCCACGTTCACGCCCAGGAACACAGTCGGGTGGGCGTTGCCGGCAAGGTACTCGTTCGCGCCGCCGACGTTCTTGTTGGTGATGCGGAAGATCATCTGGAGCGTCGGCATCAGCAGGCCGGTCTTCACGAGCCGCCGCTTTACGTCGGGCCGGAGGGCCGCGAGAGCATAAGGTATCGCTCGGACGAAAGGCTGGTCGGAGCCCGACGAGCCCTGCGACGTGATCACGTAGGGCGTGTTTGTCGGGAAGATGTCGCCGTAGCCGGGGCCGTTGTGGCCGACGCCGTGATCCAAGTGTTCCGGGTACACGTAGAGGTTGTTGCGGACGTACTGGCTGAACAGGAACGCCACGCCCCTGGAGTCGCTGTAGTATCGGCGTGTGTGGCAGCCGCCCGACGTGACGTGCGAGGCGGTCGACGAATTGCCGAAGACCACGTACGGCAGGATGACGCGTTGGCCCCCCCAGTCGGCCCGGCGCGCCTGCTCCTGGGGCGTATACTTCACCTCTTGCAGTTGAGGGTACCGCGCGATGCCCAGCCGGGAGTGGCCGCGGTCGCGGTTGTCGTAGTAATCTCCGGCGTTTCCCGCCGCGGTACCCTCCGCGTGCCACTTGCGCAGCAGGCCCGCGATCTTGTCATGGGTGGCCGCGGCCGACTCGAGCTCGGGGGCGGCGGCACCCGCGGCACCCGGCCCAGGCAGGAGACCCGGCCATAGCAGCAACAGAGCCGAGCACGCCATCAAGAGCTTCCGGGTGATTGCCATTTTCATTTCCCGCCTGCCGGCTGTTTCCTTCAGTGCGACGGTCTGTCATTGATGATAAAGAAAAGCGGGCAGGAATGCCAGCGCCGGGGCCGCTGCACCGCGCGTGGGACAGGGCAAGCTCATCTTCGCCGACAAGTCATCCGGCCTCTGGCCGCCGTCACCGCATGCGCCGGTGCGGGCGAGGGGGCTGTACTCATATCGAGTACAAGCCCGACGCCGCGGCGACAAGAGGGCGGGCCGTCCGCCTGAATTATGTATGACGTCCCCGGATCACGCGATCAGACGGGCATGCCAGCGCGTGTGCAGTCAGCCCGGCAGGCACCGTCACCGGCTGACCGCCAAGCCGGTCACCCCCGATTCAACGATCTCGATAGAGCCTCGCTTCTTGACGCGGTACTTGAGCGTGATAACGGCTGGGACGAGCAAGTCGCCCTCTGGCTTCTTCCCCTTCGCGGCAACCAGGCAATACGCGGAGGTCGTGCACTCCCAGGGCTCGCCCTTTCCGGCTTCCCGCCAGGTGCAGAACAGCGGCGCAGTGAGTTTCTCCCCGGCCAATGCCCCGGGATGTTTCTTCTCCAGTTCGCGGCGCACGTTCTGCGGAACGCGCAACGGGAACGACCATGAAACCATCCAGCACGTTCCCGGCTTCACCTCCGTGGCCGGTTCTTTCTGAAACAACTTTGCGGGTTTGCTGAAAACGGTGCCAACAAAGACCACAACGACCTGCCGGCCGTTGAGTGCGCGCCTCAGCGATTCCACGGCCGCCAGCGTTCCCTCGTCCGGCTTGTAGCTGTCGTCATCCGACGTGGAGCCGGTGGTCTGCAGTTCCTGCAGGATGAAGATCTGGGAGGGGACGCATAGAAAGAACTCCGGCACCTCCTCCGCCGCCTTTGCAAGCGCCTCAGTAATCCCAGCGGTTATCACGTCGCCAAGATAACTGCCCAGCCCGTATTTCACGGCCAGGGTGACCAGGCTGTCACCGTCGTCGCCGCGTGGGAGTTCCTTCGGGGCGCTTGCGGGGGGACTGGCTTTTTGTGCCGAGCCCGGGGTCCCGCGGCAGCCGATGAGACACAGAGCGATCGCCGGCGTCGCCAACGTCACTAGCGAGCGTTTACAGTTTATCATTCTCCACTCTCTCCTTCCTTGCCCACAGTGATTTCTGCCCGTTCGCCTGCCCCGAGCGTCACGGTCGGCACGACCAGAGCGAAGCGGCGGCAGCTTTTCCGGTCGGGTGCAGCGGCGTTGTTACTTGCTTTCTCTCAGTCTCTGATCATGTAGAGGCCCGGTATCAACTCAAGATCATATCCTTTCTGCCCTTCCGCATAGGCACGGACACCGAGATGGATGTGTCCCCCGGAGAATATCAGAAGCACGCTATTCTCCTCGATGACAACCGTTGGCGGATCGAGACTGCGCAGCAAAGGAGGCATCTCCGCGTTCTTGCCGACGGAATGCAGATGGATGTCCGAACTCTCAGGGCGCCGGCCGTGCTGAGCATACTTGTCTCGGTCTTGCAGCAGTTGCCTGCACTCGGCCAGCAACTGCCCGTGATCGGTTCGGTGCTGTAACCGGTATGCAGTGCACTCAACGTGTGCCACATGTGCAACAATGCCCAGGATGGGAATGCCTGCGGCCTGCAACAGGGCGAGGGCGAGAACACCAAATCCCGCGAAGCCACCAACGACGCACAGTACTCGGCGTGTCATCTTCCTCAATGTCGCAATGCCTGCGGGCCATTCCCATCGGCAGCTAACAATGCGCATCACTTGTCTTGCAGGCCGCTCCGGCCGACAGAATCAAGTGTATTCGCCGGTTCTGCGTTGCGCTTCGCTCGGGGCGAGCGACGGATGAATCGAGAAATCAACCAGCGGCGGAAGCCGTAGCCAAGAAGCACACCGACTATACAAACTGAGGCGTAGACCAAGCCATAACGAGCGCCGCCGCCTGTGCCGGCGACCGCCAGGAAGACGCAGAAACAGACAAGCAGTCCAGACAGAGCCAGCAACAGCTTCCTGACCACGTGCCATGAACCGGGGAGCAGAACCCCCGTACTGAAGCCGGCACTGAAGAACGCCATCGGCAGGCCAATCAGGGCGAAAGGAATGAGGCCACAGGTACAGGGGGTCTCATGCCCGCAGGGGCCGAGAAAAACCATAAGCGACAGCCCGACGGCGGATAGCCACACGCCGACTCCGACGACTGGGGAAAGCGCGGTCTGATATGCTGGTTTCATATCTCACGCAGAACGGTCGCCCATCACACGTCTTGCAGTCGGCCGCGGCGGTCAGTTCCTTTGCATGACCTCCTCATAGGCGGCCTTCATCTGCTCCTCGGTGATTTCCTTCTTGGCGAGAAGCAGCCGCTTGTGTCTGAGCATCGCGGTCCGCAGGGCGAGCCTCTTGTCCGCAGCCTTCCTCGAGATATCGGCCAGGTCAGTCCTGATCTTGTCGACCAGCCTCGCCTTGGCGCGTATGGCGTCGTTCAGTTCCGCCTCCAGCTCTGCTCGGCGCCGCCTGTAGTTTGAGCGCGTGTAGGAGCGGTAGCGGGAGCTAAGCCGGAGCTCCGCGGCCTTCGCGGCCTCCACCTGGCCTTGCAGGTACCGGATCTTGTAGTTGGCGTCGGACCACTGGCCGGCCGTCTTGTCCTGGTATGCCTCCTTCCGATCCTCGCGCTCCGTGCTGATCATGCTCGAGTAGAATTTGAACAGGCTCGTGTTTTTTGCGAGCGCCGTCTGGAGTGCCTCCTTCTCGGCGTCGGTCAGTCCGGCCACGTCCTCTGGCTCGTCGGCAGGTTCGTCGGCAGGTTCGTCGGCAGGTTCGTCGTCTCTTTCGGCCGCCGCGACCCCGAGGATTGCGGTCAGGTGCTCGATGTCCTTCTGTTCGGCCGCCTTGGGGATATGCGGCCGGGCCTTCTGCGCTTCTCCCTCGGCGATGAAGAGCAGAGCGAGGCGCTCGTGGTACTCGCCCGGCGGGCCGGGGTTCAGGTCGAGGAGCATTTTCAGGTCCATCGCGCGCATCGCGGCGATGGGCTCAGGCTTGCCCGTGTTGAACTTGACCTCGTCGGTCTCGGCATGGTACGCCTCGATCGTCGCCGGTATGCCCTTGCAGCGCGTGGGCGTCTTGATCGTCTTGCCGGCCTCGACGCGGACGTTGGAGCGGATGTGCCACAAGAGCGAGACGAGCTTCGAGATGGCCCGGCGGTCGGCCGTTGCCTCTTCCCTGATGAGCGGCAGTTCGGGGTCGGCGATGAGCTTGTCGAGCTCGGCGACCAGTTGCTGGTACCGGTGCTTCTTGAGCGCCGCGGGCAGGCTGCGGCGGAGTTCGACTAGGCGCAGCCGCTGCTGCTGCTGCCCGTCGGTCTCCCGCTCCTGCAGGCGTTCCTTCAACTGCTCCAGCTTGGTGGCGTACCGCGCGCCAAACTCGTGGTCGCCGGCGCGCCGGACAGCGTCCGCCATTCTTGCAGCGTCCTCGGCCGCGAGTGCGAGAATGGCGGCGGCGATATGTTCGTCCGGCGTGCGTGCGGCAAATGGCTGGCGCGGGTCACGGCCGGCCTCGGCCAGGGCGTCTCCAATGCGGGCCAGGGATTCGGCCGAGGGCTTGATGATTTGGAACTCGGGCCCGTTCGCGGCGGCCTGGATGGCGCGGGCCGCCTCGATGAGGTCCTTCTTGGCGCCGGCCTCGGCCGCGTCGAGGAGTTTGTCCATCTTCTTCCTGGCAACGAGCGCTTTCTCGAACTGCAGCCGCTCGAGCTTCTCGCGCAACTGCTGGACCGCATCGCCCAGGGCGCTGTGCTGGATGTTGCTGATCTTGTCGATCTCCGCGAGCCCGCCGACGAGGTCGCCCTTGTCGAGGCATGCCTTCGCGCGGTCGAGCCCCTGCTTTATCTCGGCCGCGCCCTCGGCCTTCAGGGCGCGCATCGCCTGCTCGGCCCGCTCTATCAGGAGGTCGCGGAACTCCGGCGGGAGGTCCCGGTAGAGCTTGATCGCGTCGGCATAGGCGCCCTTGCGCTTGAGTTCGTCGGCCTTCGCTTCCAGCACGCGAAGGGCCGCGTCTGCCGCGCGGGCGCGAGCGGCTTCGATGTCGGCGAGCGCGGCCTCGACCTTCTGCTTGCATTCCGGATCGGTCACAATGCCGCGCAGGTCCCGGTATTTCGCAAAAGCCTGGATGTATTGGCCGGGGTGCTGCCGGACCCATTTCTCGACGGCCGCGAGTTCCTCCCAGTCATTCACTATCTCTATCTTCGACGAAGGGACCGAGTCGCGTGTGAGCGCAGACACTCCGAGGATGGCGAGAATGAGGACCGCAAGCGAGATTCCAACGATCGCGCCGACCTTGCCGGGCGAGAAGCCGGGCGCCGGACGCTGCGAACGCCCGCGAGCGGCGCCGGGGCCGCCGGCCGCCGCGTGACGCGCGGCCACCGTCTTGGGAGCCGCCGCGGCCGTCAACGAGTTGTCGTTCAGCAGCAGGGCCAGGTCATCGAGGAATTCCTTCGCGCTCGCGTATCGATTGGCGCAGTTCTTCGCCATCGCCTTCTTGACGAGGGCGTTCGTTCTGAGCGAGACGCGCGGCGCGCCTTTTCGGACGTCGGGCACGGGCTGCGTGAGATGCTTCGACATCACCTCGGCGCTGGTGCCGCCGGCGTAGGGGGAGGACCCGGTGAGCATGTGGTAAAGCGTGGCGCCGAGCGAGTAGATGTCGGCCCGGCCGTCGATGTTCAGCTCGCCGCGGACCTGCTCGGGCGCGATGTAGTTCGGTGTGCCGAGCGTGGCGCCTGCCTGCGTGAGGCCGCTGTCGGTCAGCCCCGTCCGGCGCGCTATGCCGAGGTCGGCAAGCTTGGCGGCCCCGTCCGGCGCCAGCAGGATGTTGTCCGGCTTGACGTCCCTGTGGACAATGCCCGCGTTGTGGGCGCAGTCGAGCGCTTGAGCGATGTCGCGCGTGATCTCCAGCGCGCGCTGCTCGTCCAGGGCGCCGCCCACTTTCAGCACGGTCTGCAGGCTGTTGCCGTCGACGAACTCCATGGCGAAGTAGCTGTACCCGTCGGCCATGCCCGCGTCGTACGCCTGCACGATGTTGGGATGGTTCAACTGAGCGGCGGCTCGCGCCTCGCGCAGGAACCGCTCCAGAAAGGCGCTGTCCTTCGCCAGGCCCTGCGGCAGAATCTTCAGCGCGACGACGCGGTCCATAGACACCTGCCGCGCCTTGAAGACGACGCCCATCGCGCCCTGGCCGATCTTCGAGATGATCTCGTAGCCGCCGACCGTGGTCTTGTTGTTCTCGTAGCCCGGCGCGCTGCCGGAAAACTGAACGGGCATAATAACACCTCCCTGCGTGGAGGCGGGCACACGGCGACTCCGCCTCTCTCCCATCAGAAGTTACGCGAGACCATAGTATTATACCTTAACGCGGCCCGTGTGCAACAAACAGCGCGAGCACGCGTCGACGCGCGCCGCGTCCACTGTTCCGCGGGCGGCTGGCTCGGCGCGCACCAGCCCCTGCTTATTAGTCCACCCGGTGCGCCGGTCGGGTGCAGCAAAGTTGCGCATTTTGCCCGGGCCCGCGACATTTCGGCCGCACGAGGACCTACCAGTTCGCGCCATTCGCAGCGGGCGGAAACACGGCTTCAGTGGTAGGAATATCTTGACAGCCCGAACAAGACCGGATAAGATTCGAATGGGGCATTGGTCCGGCCGGCGGAAGGAAAGATCGATGAACACCAAAACGAGGCCGGCGCAACGATCCGGCTTCACCATTATCGAACTGCTCGTCGTGATCGCCATCATCGCGATCCTCGCGGGCCTGCTGCTGCCGGCGGTCAATCAGGCCAAGCATCTCGCGCGCGAGGTGAGCTGCACCAGCAACCTCCGCCAGATCAACTACGCCCTCATGTGCTACGCGAACTCGAACGACGGCTGCTACCCGATCGAGCCGACGGAGCACAACCCGCACGGCGGCCTCCTCAGGGCGCTCAAGGCATATTCAGACAAGGGCCTGCTCGACGCGTTTTACTGCCCGCAGGCAAAGTTCATGGAAACGTACGCGCAGAACTCAGCCTACACGCCGGCGGGCGGGGTCGATTCCATCATCGGTACTCCCGAGAACCGCACTGCCGGCAACATCAGCTACGTCTACTGGGGGTTCCTCGAGAACAAGAAAGAGGGAAGCGCGTACTGGCGCGGCATGCCGTTCTACCCGCGCATCCTGACCGCACGCGGCATCGAGATGGTGCCTGACCCCGGCACGCTGCGCGACGTCAAGGAGAAGTCGACCGACCTGCTTCAGATCGAGTACTTCGAGCAATACCGCAAGGTGCCGATCTCGCAGACGTGGGTCCTCACCGATTTCTTCCGGCGCGGAACGGTCAACGGCAGGCAAGCTCCGTTCCCGCACGTCCGCTTCCACCAGGGAGGCCTGAACGTTCTCTTCCTCGACGGCCACGTCGGCATGTTCTTCGGGAAGCCCAGGGACAACTTCCGGTAAAGCGGATCTCGGGCACGCGTTCCGCATACACAATCCGCGAGCAGGTGCCCGTTGCCCTCGTCCCGGGCGACACGTACACGCCTCTCGAGGGCTTGACTGGACGGCGCTTTCCTGATACAGTCATCGCCGGCATCGGCGGGGCGCACTCGGCACCGCCATAATCCAGACGGTGTTCCAACGCCGTCGTATCCCCCAACGCGAGGAAGTTGTGAGCCGCCAGAACATTCGCAACGTTGCCATCATCGCCCATGTCGATCACGGGAAGACATCGCTCGTCGATCAACTCCTGCGCCAGAGCGGACAGTTCCGCCGGGGCGAACTGGTCGGGGACTTCATTCTCGACTCGGACCCGCTCGAGCGCGAGCGCGGGATCACGATCCTGTCGAAGAACTGCGCGATCGACTACACCGACCGTCACGGCGGCCGGTATCACATCAATATCGTCGACACTCCCGGCCACGCCGACTTCAGCGGCGAGGTCGAACGCGTGCTCATGATGGCCGACGGCGCCCTGCTCCTGGTGGACGCCGCCGAGGGCGTTATGCCGCAGACGCGCTACGTGCTTGCCAAGGCGCTCGAGATCGGTCTCAAACCGGTGATCGTGATCAACAAGATGGACCGCGCGGAAGCCCGGCCCAACGAGGTGCACAATCAGGTGCTCGATCTGCTCGTCGACCTTGGGGCCGAGGACGACGACGTGATCGATTTCCCGACGGTCTACGCCTCGGCCCGCGACGGCTGGGCCACGACTGACCCGGCCCACATTCCGGCCCCCGAAACGGCCGATATCCACGATGTCTTCGACGCGATCATCCAGTACGTGCCCGAGCCGAATCTCGACGCCCATGCGCCGCTTCAAGCGTTGATCACGTCCATCGACTACAACGATTACGTCGGCCGGATCGGCGTCGGCCGCGTCTTCGCCGGAACCCTCCGGCCGCAGGCGGTGGCCGTCATCGACCGCCACGGCTCGCGCCGGACCGAGCGGATCGGCCAGCTTTTCCGGTTCGAAGGGCTTGGCCGCGCCGAGGTCACGCAGATCGACGTCGGCGACCTGTTCGCCGTGGTCGGCCTCACGGACGTCGACATCGGCGACACACTGGCGGACCCTGACCAGCCCGTGGCTCTGCCGGCAGTCCACGTGGACGAGCCGACGCTGCACATGACCTTTCGCATCAACGATGGCCCCTTCGCCGGCAAGGAAGGCAAGTACGTCACCAGCCGGCAGATTCGCGAGCGGCTCCACAAGGAACTCAGGTCGAACGTCGCTCTCCAGGTCGAGTTCAGGGAAGACGAATTCGTCGTGTCCGGCCGGGGACTGCTGCATCTCGGCATCCTGCTCGAGAACATGCGCCGCGAGGGCTACGAGCTGACCGTCGGCAAGCCCGAGGTGATCTTTCGCGAAGAGGCCGGCAAGAAGCTCGAACCGATCGAGCTGCTGGTTGTCGATGTCCCGGCCGAATCTATCGGAACGGTGATGCAGCTCTTGGGCGACCGGCGCGCCGAGTCCATCAAGATGGAGACCTCCGGCCCCCGGACGCACATGGAGTTTGCCGTGCCGGCCCGCGGGCTGATCGGGCTTCGGAACCGCCTGCTGACCGCCTCTCAGGGCGAAGCGATCATGCACCACCGGTTCCACGAATACGGGTCATTCCGCGGCCCCATCCCCGGCCGCACCAACGGCGTCATGATCGCCATGGAAACGGGCCGGGTGACCGCGTATGCCGTCCTCCAACTGTCCGACCGGGGGACCATGTTCGTCACGCCCGGCGATTCCGTTTACGAGGGGCAGATTGTTGGCGAACACTGCAAGGAAGGCGATATCCAGGTCAATGTCGTGCGCCTGAAGAAGCTCGCCAACATGCGGTCCTCGACGAAAGAGCAAACAGTCGGGATCAAGGCGCCGCGGCTGCTCGAACTGGAGCCCGCGCTCGAGTACATCGAGCACGACGAGCTTGTGGAACTCACCCCCCGGTCGATCCGGCTGCGCAAACGCTGGCTTACGGAAAACCAACGCAAGCGCCAAAGCCGCCGCTGACGAGGCCCGCGCGGATGTTGGCGGTCAAGTTGGCCCACGTGTTCTCGCCGGCCTTGTTCAACCTGCAAGGTAACCTTTATCCCAGGGAACACGAAATCGGCGCCCTTGGAATCCTTAGACCAAAATATCACCTCCGTATTCGTGCGGGATCCGAATACGGCGTCCGGAATGGGTTCCGTCACCATCTTGCGAACAGGCTTGCCATCCCCAGAACGTCGAATCTCAAACTCCACCCAATCGCGGGAGTACCCCCAGAAGGTCTTGTCGTGGTACCGGGTGACACTGGCCACGAACGTCCCGTCTGGCGAGGTGCTCTCGTCCCCCGTGCCGATTGGGTAAGGAAGGACCTGCAGCCACCGGTGGCCGATTGCAGCGAGAACGACAAATGCAACGGCCACAGCGATGATCGTCTTCTTCATTGCGACAACTCCGTGTTATGCAGCTTCCGCACGAGGTGCGTGCTGCTCGCCTGCGCTGTGGTCAGCCTGTGGCCTCCGGACAGCTCCGCCGTCAGAGGTGCGAGAGCGATATAGGGAAGATTGCCTGCGGGTGTCGCGCCGTCCGCCGCGACAAATGCGGCGGGCTGCCCGTCGGGCAGCTTGGCCGCCGCACTCCAAAGACGCTTCGCGTCACGCCTCGCTCCCGCCACAATCCGAATCTCTCCTCGTGTCCCACGACCATCTCAGGCGCCGCAACGCCGCGAAGTGCCTGCGAGACACCAAGCGCGATCTCGGCACGCGCGCGGCTCATATCGCCGTGGATGAGCTGTCTCTCGGCCCGCGGGATATGCGGGTGCGTCG
>JBDREM010000207.1:0-3322 GCA_043819695.1 Planctomycetota bacterium | reverse complement strand
GCCCCCCGGCGCGGCCGGGCGGCGCCCCCCCCCCCGCAAAACCGGGGCGCTCGTCAGGACTTGGCGGCCGTCTCCCGGGCCTCCTTGCGCTTCTTGTGATCGGGGTAGTGCTTGTCCAGGCACTCTTCGCACAGCGAGTGCGTGAACATCGCGCCGGAGTGTTCCTGGATGTAGTTTTCCATCCGGTGCCAGGTGTCGCCGTCGTCGCGGATCTTCTTGCAGTGCATGCAGATCGGCAGCAGGCCCTGCAACTGCTTGACGTGGGTCAGGGCCTCTTTCAGCTCCAGCACCTTGGCTTCCAGCGCGGCCTCGAGCTTGAGGATGCGCTCGCCCACGGTGATGCGGGAGCGCAGTTCCTGCGGGTCGAACGGCTTGATCAGGTAATCGTCGGCGCCTGCCTCGAGACCGGTGACGACGTCTTTCTTCTGGCCGCGGGCGGTGAGCAGGATGATGTAGACGTACGGCACGTCCTCGCGTCCGCGAACGTACCGGCAGACGTCCACGCCGTCCAGCTCGGGCATCATCCAGTCGAGAATCGCCAGCCGCGGCGCGTCCGGTTTCTGCAACGCGTCCCAGGCCTGTGCGCCATTCTCGGTCGTGATGACTTCGTAGCCCAGCCGGCCCAGTGTTGCCTGCAACAGGCGTCGCGAAACCTGGTCATCCTCGGCGATCAGTACCTTCATCTCTCGTCCCCTAGACTGCCTGGCTCCTCGATTCGCGGGCCGGCCTCCGACCATGACGGAAGGCGTCGCCACCCGCGTGTCCGTACTATAACCCGTGGGCCCCGGTGATCGCGCCAAGATCTCGTTCCACGATCACGATGCTCTGCTCGAGCGCCTCCAGCGCGCCCGCGACGTCCTCCAGCCGGCCCTCGCGGCCCAGATCCTCGAGTTGCCGGGCCGCCTCCGCGGCCCTTTCGGCCCCTAACGTTCCTAACGAGCACCGCATGCGGGTCGCCGCCCGTTCGACGCTCTGCGGATCACCTTCGGAAATCGCGTCGGCGAGGTCGTCCAGGATCGCCTGGCGCTCGGCGAGGAACGCCTCGACCAACTCCCGCAGCAGCACCCGGTCGCCGCCCACCCGCTCCAGCAGCGCGGCCCGATCGACGACCGGCGGCCGCTCCGGCGGGGCCACGGCCGGGACCGGCCGCTCCTCGACCGCCGTCAGGTCCGGGAACAGCCGGTCGAGCACGGCGACGAGCTGCGGCAGTTCGAACGGTTTGGCGAGGTAGTCGTCCATGCCGCCTCGCAGGAATCGCTCGCGGTCCCCGTTCATCGCGTGGGCCGTGAGCGCGACGATCGGAATCTTCCCGCCGCGCGCGCGCTCACGGTCGCGGATCAGCGCGGTGGCCTCGATGCCGTCCATTTCGGGCATCTGCACGTCCATCAGCACGACGTCCAACGGCTGCCGCGCGTGCGCCTCGACGGCTTCGCGGCCGTTGCTCACGACGGTCACCTGGTGGCCCGCCTTTTCCAGCTGTTTGCGCGCCACCAGCTGGTTCACGGCGTTGTCCTCGGCCACGAGGATGCGGAGCCGCCGGCGGCTTTCCCGCAACGAATGGCGCGTGACCAGGGCGCGCGACGACGACGGGACTCGCGGATCGACCACCGCGCGGATGGCGTCCATCAGGTCCAGCGTCGAGATCGGCCTGGTCAGGTAGCCGGCGACGCCGATCTCGCGGCAGCGGGCCGCATCGCCCCGTTGCCCGGAAAGCGTGAGCAGCACGACCTGCGCTGCCGCCAGTTCCGGGCACTCGCGGATCGATCGCGCCATCGCGAACCCGTCGAAATCGGGCGTCTGTGAGTCCAGCAGCGCCACGTGAAAAGGACGGTTCTCCCGCGCGGCGGCACGCAGTGTGTCGAGCGCGGCGCCACCGTCGGCGCAGGCCTCGGCCGAGATCCCGGCCTGCTCCAGCATGCCCATGAGGATCTGCCGGCCGCTGTCGTTGTCGGCGGCGACCAGCACGCGGACCTCATCGAGGCGGCGGCACGGGACCATCGGGTGTCTCGACGCGGACGGCACGCCTTTCGCCATCCTTGCGGTGAACGAGAACGTGCTGCCGCGGCCGACCTCGCTGTGGACCGAGAGCCTTCCTCCCATCAATTGCGAAAGCTGGCAGCAGATCGCCAGCCCCAGGCCGGCGCCGCCGTACTGGCGGGTCGTCGAGCCGTCGGCCTGGGCGAACTTCTCGAAGATCACCTGGTGCTTGTCGGGCGGGATGCCGATGCCGGTGTCGGTCACGTCGAAGTGAACGACCGTCTCCTCCCCTGCCGCCTGCTCGAGTCCGACGCCGATCACGATTTCGCCCTCGCGCGTGAACTTGATCGCGTTGTCCACGAGGTTCACCAGCACCTGCCGCAGGCGGCTGGGGTCGCCCAGTACCGTCTCGGGCACGTCGGGTTTCACGTCGCAGAGCAGTTCGATACCCTTCACCCGGGCACGCACCGCGTGCGGTTTCAACGCGTCGGCCACGCTGTCCCTGATGTTGAACGGGATGGTCTCGAGATCCAGCTTGCCGGCCTCGATCTTGGAGAAGTCGAGAATGTCGTTGAGCAAGGTCAACAGGGACGTGGCCGAGGATTTCACCGTGCGGAGATAGTCGCGCTGTTCGCGGGTCAGGCAGGTTTCCAGGGCCAGGTCGGTCATGCCGATGATGCCGTTCATCGGCGTGCGGATCTCGTGGCTCATGTTGGCCAGGAACTCGGACTTCAACCGCGTGGCCGCCAGCGCCTCGTTGCGGGTCCGGGCCAGTTCCTCGGCCTGGCGGGCGAGCTGGACCGCCTGATCCTCCGCCCGTGATCGCGCCTCCTCGACCTCCAGGTAGTAACACTGGAGTTCCTCTTCGATCCGCTTGCGCGGGGTGGCGTCTCGCACGACGCCCTGAAAGCCGACGATGCGCCGCTCGCCGTCCCGGACCGCGGCGACCGAGCACTCGGCGTGCCGCGCCGAGCCGTCCGCCCGCGTCAGGATCCAGTCCTGGGGCCGGTCCGGCGAGCCGGACGCGGCGCACGCTTCGAGGACGTCGCGGATCGGTCGCGCGTCCGCCGGGCAGGAGAACTCGTCCAGGCCCTTGCCGAGCACGTCGCCGACGGCCCGTCCGAGGACGGAACAGAACGCGTCATTGGCGTAGGTCAGCCGGCCGAGCAGGTCGGTCCGGTAGAACCCGTCCGGAAGGTCGTCCGGCGCCGGGTGCGACACGGGGGGTCGGTCCGCTCGTTCGTCGGCTGCCGCATCGGGAGTCCTTTCATGAGCGACGAGCACGTGGGGCGAGCCGGACGTCTCGAGCCGCCGGATTCGCGCCACGAAGTCCGGCGGGCACGAT
>JBDREM010000206.1:0-3408 GCA_043819695.1 Planctomycetota bacterium | reverse complement strand
CGTGAGGGTGTGGGGCTTGCCGTCGTGCATGCTGGCTGGCAGTTTGGTAGGGAACGGTTTCATCGCGTCCGGGCTGCTGCTGCCGCCGACGACGAGGTACGTTCCTCTGCCCCAGAGGCCGAGCGAGCCAACGTCGGCGATGGTGATCACCGGGCCGTTCGGGCCGCTGTAGCCCCTCGGGCGGCTTTCCTTCGGATGGACCTCGAACGTGACGGTGAACTCGCAATCTCCTTCGCCCCACCGGTTCGCGGGGAAATCCCAGTCGTTCGTGTCGCTCAGGTCCGGGCAGAAGAGGCCGTCGACGGTCCTCCCTTTGCGAAGTGTGCCGCTGGTCAGCGTATAGCCGTCATAGGCCACCGTCGAGCCGCGCAGATTGAACACCACTTTCTTCGCCGACCCCATCGTGATGTCGGCGTAGAGGTCGATCAGCTCGGCCTTGATGTCCTTGAGCGGGTTGTCGCCGGGCTTCAGTTGGGCCTTCTTGAGCTCGTGCTTCTTCTTGTAGAGGGACTCGATCTCCTTCACGGGCCAGCGATAGAGGCGGATGCCTTCGTCCGTGGTGCGCAGGGTCAGTTCGCAAGGGAAGGACATCTGCTGGTTGAAGGGCATCCCCTTCGCCGCGAAGTCGCTCCCCCTCATCCATGCGATCTGGATGCGCCGAGGGTCGGGCGCGTCGTTGAAGGTCTGGGCCGCGGAGAAGTTTCTGCCGAGGTCGCCCCGGCCCGGCGTCTCCTCGATCTTGAAGGTCTTTCCGTCGAACATGCCGACCGAGTACGTGAACGAAGCGTCGTACAAGACCCACTTCGTCTTCTTCTCGTCGCCGTCCACGGGCAGTTCGAACAGGTCCGGGCAGTCTTTGAACCAGCGGCCGGTGATGTCCGACGCGACGTCCCACTTCTTCAGGTCGTCGGAGGTGAAGATGCGTCCCAGACCCTTTCGCAGGCAGAGCACCATAACCCACTTCTTCGTCGGTTCATGCCGGAGTATCTTGGGGTCTCGCTCCCCGGTGCTCACGCCCTGGTTGCCCACGACGGGATTCCCCTTGTGCAGGGCCCACGTGCGCCCGCGATCGATGCTGTAGGCGATATGCTGCGTGAAAGGGTGGCGCGCGTGGGAGTAGCAGAGAACGATCGGCTTTGGGGCGTCTTTGGCCGACTTCCCGAAGCCCGTTGTGTTCCTCCAATCGACGGTGCCGGAGCCGGACCAGATCGCTCCGCCGGCGTAGGGGTATATGGCGTGTCGGATCTGCTTCCAGTGAATCATGTCCTTGCTGACTGCGTGGCCCCAATGCATGTTGGCCCAGTGAAGCCCGCTGGGATTGTGCTGGAAGAAGAGGTGGTATTGCCCATCGTAATACACCATCCCGTTGGGGTCGTTGAGCCAGTTCCTCTTTGAGGTGAAGTGGAACTGCGGACGGTATTTCTGGTTGTAATCGACGCCCGGATAGGGATCGGCTTCCGCACTGGAAGGGCTCTGGGCCGCCACCGCCGTCGACGCCGTCGTGATCACCCACATCATGATTGCCAGCTTCTTCATGTCATCTTCTCCTTTCGAGTCGGGATACTTCCTCCGTCCTACTTCCCGATGTGCTCCTGCGGGCCGGCGAACTTCGCGAGGATCCCCGGCAGGTCTTCGGCGTTGTCCAGCGTGTACGCGTAGAACTTGCCCGGATCGTAGAAGGCCGTCCCGCCCGTTTGTTTGCGGCCCCGCACGTTCCGGAAGATGTTTCCGGTCGCCACGATCGTCGAGGGGCCGTACTGCGAGTGCGGATCGAGCGTCAGGGGATTGTTGACGTTCACGAGGTGGTTGTTCTGAAACACGAGATTCGTGCCGTTGTTGGCCCCGGGCCCGACGACGCCCACGTTCAGCCAGTAGTTGTTGTAGAGGTGCACACGCAGGACCTGGCCGCCTCCGCCGGTCCGGCAGGCCACGTTGCGGAACCAGTTGTGATGGACCGTCCAGGAGGTCTTGGCTTCCGTGTCCCACCCGATGCCGAACGTCTTGTTGTGATCGCTCAAGATCGTCCACGACAGCGTGACGTAGGTCGTGCCCGCCCGGCCGTCGATGCAGCCGTCGCCGTGCCGGGTGAAGTGGCAATGGTCGATCCAGACGTGGTGGGCCGTATCCATCTGGAGGCCGTCGAAGTCATTCGTCAGCCCGGCCCAGTCCCCCTTGACGTAGGTGTCGCGGATGGTCAGGTTGCGCAGGATCACGTTGTGCGTACCCGGCCCCAGGAAGAAGCCGCCGTTGACGATGTGGCCGCTCTTGCCCACGCCGATGATCGTCTTGTCGGAGGCGACGTGTATCTCCTTCGTCGTCAGCTTCTCGTAGCGCGTCTTCGGGTTCTGCTTCTCCGTGATCTTGATCTCCCCCATCACGCGGATGACGTAGGGCTCCTTCATCTGCGCGTACTTCTCGAGGTCGACCTGGTTCGTGACGGTGACGACCTTGCCGCCGGCGCCGCCGGTGGTGCCGTTCTGCCCCATCGCATGCACCGAGGCGAACCCGGTGGGCCGGTCGGGCCACGGCGGCGCGGCGTTCTTCCCGGTGGCTGGGGCGGGGGCGGCGCCGCCCGCCCCCGATTCCCCGAGTTCACCCAGGACACCCGGAGGACCGTCCTGCCCCTGCCGGCGTCCATCCGGCCGTCTCCAGGCCACCAGGAACGGCAGCGTCTCGCGTCCCTTCGGCGGCGTGGCGGGCTCGAAATCGATCTTCACCCTGACGGGATCGGCGAAGCAATACTCGCGGCGCGTCCCGAGTTGCGCGTCGACGGTGTGGTCACTGATCGTCATCTTCGTGCCGCCGGGCAGCAGGTATCGGTGGCTCCTGTGCTCCACCGGCAGCTTCTTCGCGCCGTACGGCTTCAGGGCCTCGACGATCCCGTCCATCTTCGCGGGGAGGTCCTTCGGCGCGGATTCCGGCAGCTCGGGGTACAGCACCTTCATGTTCTTGACCCACACCAGCAGGGGCCTGCCCAGGTGCAGCCGGATGAGGGGCGTGGCCGACGCCAACGCGTAGTAGTCCGTTTCGAACGCCCGGTGGTCCCAGACCTTCAGCCCCGGCCGGTCGGCCAGGCGCTTCCCGGCCACCTCATTCCACTTGATCGTGCGCCAGTCGTGCACGGCGCGACGGTTCACGAACACCGCGGGGGGTTCTCCGCTGTCCGGGAACGGCTCCGTGCCCTCGGGGAGGAGCTGCTCCTTCAGCGCCATCGCGTCCCAGCTCCAGGGGTCTTCCGTCTCCAGCAGCCTCGCAAGCAGGGGGAAGCCCTCGATCAGCGCAATCACGTCAGCCCCGACTTTGGGGTAGTTCACGCCCACGGACCACGGATTGCCCACGAACTTCACGCCCTCGCAGTGCAGGGTCAGCTCGGCGACACCGACGCACTCCGTCGTTCCAGTGGCCTCC
>JBDREM010000205.1:0-2360 GCA_043819695.1 Planctomycetota bacterium | reverse complement strand
GCCCCCAAGGCTGAGCGTGTACGTCAAGGGCTGCGCGTGTGCAGGATGTGAGAACGTGAGCTTGACGTAACCCGGCGTCGCATCTGCTCCCTTATGGATCCAGTCCGCGGCTCGCTCCTCGTTGTCCGCGAAGAACCTCTGCACACTCACGGGCGTGGCTTGCAGGAGCCGTATCGCATCGATGAAATTTGACTTCCCCGATGCGTTCGCGCCGATCAAAACGTTCAGCGGCTTCAGCTCGAGCTCCATCCCCTCCGGGCCGAACGAAAGGATATTCTGGAGCTTGATCGACTTCAGAGGCTGGGCCGGGAACTTACGCTGCCTGGACGGTTCAGCATTCATCTTGGCTGCCTCCAACCGGCCTCGAAAACCGGTGCGGAACGCTCGATGTCAACCCGCCCGCTTCGCCGCGTCGACGGTGTTCTTCAGCAGCATGACGACCGTCATCGGGCCGACGCCGCCGGGCACGGGCGTGATGTAGCCAGCTCGCCCGGCGGCCGCGTCGAACTCGACGTCGCCGACGGTCTGCATCTTCTGCTTGCCCTTCTTGTCGAAAACCGGCTCGCCGTTCTCGTCGAACATCTTCACGCGGTTGATGCCGACGTCGATGACGATCGCGCCCTCCTTGATCCATTCGCCCTTGATGAGCCCGGGCACGCCGGCCGCGGCGACGACGATGTCGGCCGCCTTCACGTGCGACGCGAGGTCCTGCGTCGCGATGTGGCAGACGGTCGTCGTGCAGAAGTGCGCCATCAGCAGCAGCGCGATCGGCTTGCCCACGATCTCCGAGTGGCCGATGACGACGGCCTCCTTGCCGTAGAGGTCGATGCCGAGCGAGCGGAGCAGCGTGACCGCGCCGACGGGCGTGCAGGGCGCCGGCGACGGGAGCGGCCAGCCGAGCGACGCACCGAGCCAGTTGTCGAAACCGTCCTCGCCCTCCTTCGGCTTCTTGAAGAACGGCTGTGCGGCGTAGGTCACCATGCCCTGGTTCGCCGGGTTCATTCCCTCGACGTCCTTCGCCGGGGCGATCATCCGCTGCAGGCGCTTCGCGTCGACGCCCTCCGGCAGCGGCATCTGGATGATGATGCCGGTAACGGCCGCGTCGGCGTTGAGCTCTTCAATCCGCGCGACGACGGCCGCCTCGTCGGAGTCGGCGGCCAGCTCGGCAAGTTCGTATTGGATGCCCACCTCGGCGCACGTCTTCTCCTGGCTCCCGGCGTAGATGCGCGCGCCCTTGTTCTCCGTGGCGATTACGGCGACCAGCTTCACCGGCCCGGCCAGCGCCGCCACTTCCTTCTTCAGCTCTTCCGCAATTCCCGCGGCGATGGCTTCGCCGTCAATGATCTTCGCAGCCATTTACGTGCTCCTCCCTAATTCCTGACAGGACAGTGGGCTCTGAATCCCGCGACCGCACGGTGCGGTATCATAGCCGAACGCGCTCGTCAAATCAAGAAAACGGGAACAAAAAAGGTAATGCGTCATTTCCGGGGCTCGGGGATGCGGAATGCGGGGGCAGCCAGCGAGTGAAACGAGCGGAGACGTGGCTGTGGGGCTGTTGAAAAAAGCCCCGCCCGCTCATAGAGCGGGCCTGCAAGGGGCCGAGAGCGCCGCGAAACGGTCGTGCCTGTAGGCCGACTTTGTAAGTCGGCGGTCGGCGGCTTCCTGCACCTTTCTCGACAGCCCCGCTGTCGCCGCTTCTCGAACGCGCAGATGCGCGCCTCGTCATCGGCGCACGCCTCAACTTCCAAGGCACCGGGCCAGCGCCACCCCCTCCTGAGGTCACCGAAGATCTGCCCAACGTGACCGGAGTCGAGCCATTTGCGATGTGCGTGTCGAGGGCATCCTACCCTCGCGTGTCGCGGCCATCTTGGCCGCGATGAGGTCGTTTTCGAGGCCGGGACGGCCTCGAGACACGAAGGCGAGACGCCTTCGACACACTGGGGAGCCACAACGCAAATGGCTCGAGTCGTACCCAGTTCCGCAGTCACCCAGCAAACTGGGTCAAGAACGCCGACGCGACAAGATGACACGGATGTCCCGCCGTGAAACGCGCACGAAACGGCCGCGAAACATGCCGCGTGCCCCCGCCGGACGGCTGCTGCTGTTAACCATTCGCACACAATAACTTAGAAAAGCGGGCCGATTTCCTAGCGGGTGGCACGGATTTTGCTGGAGAGCACTATAGAGAGAGCAGTGGTTGACGTGCTTCGGTCACCAACGTGCTCTCTCAACGATGACGCCTGACAATAAGGAGTGATAAAATGAGGAACTCAGCATTCATAATCCCGGTTACGCTCATCGCCCTGCTCATTCTCCTCCTGATCTCGGCGGCACTGGCGGCCCCACCCGTCTGCGGCCCG
>JBDREM010000204.1:0-8020 GCA_043819695.1 Planctomycetota bacterium | reverse complement strand
CCGTTCGTCGCGCTCTGGCAGCTGTTCCCGTTCACCTCGACGGCGGTCCGAGGGCTGACGGGCCACCACGTCACGTACGTCTTCGTGCAGTACTTCATCGCGCTTCAGGTTCTGGAGCTGTTCCTGCGCAAGAAGCGCGCCTCCGCGGCCGTGCCGCTCTATGGTGCGCTCGCGCTCACGTGCGCCGGCAACGTGTTCATCACGACGCGCCAGAGCGCCGTCTACGGCCTGCTCTGCCTCGTCCTTGCGGGCCTCTCGGCCGCCTATCTGCGCAGCGGAACGACCGCGGCCGCCTCGGCCGCCGGCAAAAAGCGCCGGCCGGCGCTGGTGCCGGTCACGGTTCTGCTGGTGATCACCGGCGTGGCCGCGATGGTGCTCAGCGGCGCCCTCTACCGCAATCAGCACTACCTCGCGAGGCTCGTCGTCGACATACTCGGCCCGCGGATCGCGACGAGCAGCCCGGGCTACTCCGACAAGGCGAGGCTCGGCAGCGTGATCCGACTGCGGACCGGCGAGATCGCGAACAAGACGGCGCTCCGCGTCTTCGCGAAAACCGCTCCCGGGTACCTCCGCGGCAAGGCGTTCGACTACTACAACATCAATTCCGAGTGGAAGGACATGAGCACGCCGACCACGCTCCTGCCGGCCCGCCGCCCGAACGGCGTGCCCGACCTCGGCGCGCGCCAGAGGTTCTTCAAGCTGAAGGACAATGCCGGTGCGCCCTGGCGGACGCTCGATGTCTGGCCGAGCCGTGAGATCACCACCGGCATGTTCAGCCCGAAGGACACCGCCGTCATGGCCGCGCCCATCAGCACACTCACGCTCGACTCGAACGGCGCGATCGACTCCGGCGAGATCTACGGCGGCGTCAATTACATGTCGTTTGTCCCGAGGCCGGGCGTGGTCGAGGGTCTCAGCGAGATCGACCGCAAGCGATTCATCATATTGCCCGAGCCGGCCGACCCGCGGATCGTCGCGCTTGCCCGCGACGTCTTCGCCGGCTGCAAGACGCCGCGCGAGAAGATGCACGCGGTCGCTCGGCACTTCAGGAAGAACTACACCTACGCCGTCGGCATCAGGATCCCGCGCGGGGCCGACCCCCTCACGCACTTCCTGCTCGAGCGCCCGGCCGCGCACTGCGAATACTTTGCCGCCGGCGCCGCCGTCCTCCTGCGGACCGGCGGCGTGCCCGCGCGGTACGTCACCGGGTTCGTCGCCGATGAATGGAACCCGTTCGGCCGGTACTGGATGGCGCGCAACCGCAACGCGCACGCATGGGTCGAGGCATACGACGGCGAGACCGGCTGGGAGATCGTCGAGGCCACCCCGGCATCGGGCGTGCCGCGGTCGGCCGTCGCCGGCGGCGCCGACTACCTTGCCGACTACGCGAGCTTCCGCGTGCAGGAGCTTCAGGTGCAGACGTTCCTGCGTGGCGTCGAGGGCCTGTTCGCGTGGCTCGGCGCCCGCGCGGAAGGCTTGCTGGACGCCGCGATGAGCGACTCGCCCGGCATGCTCGCCATCAAGGCATGCATGCTCGTTTTGCTCGTGCGGTTCCTGCTCAGGCGGGTGAAATGGCGCCGCGGGCCGAAGGCGGAGGACGGCCCGCAGGTGCGAGCGTTGCACGCGTTGCTGGCGAAGGCCGACGCCGCGCTCGGGAGACGCGGCCTGACGCGCGGCCCCGACGAGACCCTGCACCGGTTCGCGCGGCGGATCCTCGCCCACGCCGCTTCGCCTGCGGCCGCCGGCGGTGCCGCCGGCGCCGCCGAGTGGTACGCCGACTACGCCGCCGTCCGTTACAGCGGCGCCATCACCGACGCCGACATCGAGCGCCTTGGCCAATCGCTCCCGGCGCGGAACGGCAAACCTCGACTTGACCGGCAGAAAATGGATGACTGATGCGGCAATTGATGGTATGCTATTAACAGGAGGGGACTCGACGGCAGGGAAGGCAGGCCTAGATATGTCAGAGCCACGGACAATTCAGATACCGGAGAGCGTCCTGATCAGCGCTCAGTCTCTGGACGACCTGGAGGATTGGCTGGCCGCTCACGATCCCGAATTCCTGGCCCGCATGAGGCGCATTCGAAGTGACGAGGATCTTGCTGGCGAGGGCAAGGAGCTTGGGGAGATACTCGAGCAGTGGCCTATCGAGTCATAGTCCTTTCGTCGGCCGAGGCGGATTTGGCCGCCCTCGGCGCCGGCGTCCGCCGTCGGGTACTTCAGCGGCTCGTCTGGCTGGGGGAGAACGCGGCCGACATTGTGCACCATCGCCTCAGCAATCTGCCCGACGACTTGGCCGGTCTGTGCCGGTTCCGCGTGGGAGACTATCGGATTCTCTACTGGCGCTATCCCGCGCAGAGCGCTCTCAAGGTGTACCGGATCCAGCATCGCCGCGAGGTCTACCGGCATATCTGATCCGCGGCTGGCCGTCCGGCGGCTTCTTGATTTCATGCAGAGGGGCGAACTGGACGAAATGAGGGAAGAACTTCAGAGAATGTCGGACGATTTCTGCGACAAGCCCGCGCCGCGCAGATGAGCGGCTGAGCCGTTGTGATCGTTCCAAAGCCCGTGTGTTGCTGTAGCCGAGGGCATTGACCTCGGCCGGGCCGCCCTCAATGCGGGCGGCTACAGGAACAGCGCACTAAGCAGATCGGGACCACGCGGACATTGGAACGGTTACGAGCCGTTCCCCGGGTTGCCCCGCTGAACGTTATGTGATATAATGTAAGCAGGGAGGCGGGCTGGAATGCCCGCTTTCCTTTTGCCTCCATATGCCGATCATGGGCGTCGGGCGGGGATGGCGAGGCTCGGAGGCCGGGACGGTGGCGAAGAGGTATAACCTGCTGCTGGTTCGGCACTTGGCGAGGCAGCTCCGGCTCACGCCGAAGCAGCAGCGCGAACTCCTTATCAGCCGCCTCGAACACCTCGTCCGCGACGTGCAGCCGGACAGGAAATACCCCGAGACTTATATCGTCTACCGCCTGACGCTTTACGCCCCGCCCCCTAACAAGAAGATGGTCGAGGGCGGCGAACTCAGGGCGGACCTCATCATCCTGCTCGACCAGCTCAGCGCGACGCTCGACCACCGGGTGACGAAGAAGGCGGCGGCCGAGTTGCTCACGCTCGACCAGATTAAAGACCTCTACGATATCTCGGCGAAGACGCTCGCCGAATGGCGCCGAACGGGGCTGATGACGCGGCAGTACATCTTCCCCGACGGCGTGCAGCGGTCGGCGGCGCAGCGGGCACAGGCCGACGCGTTCGTCGCGTCGCTCGGGCAGGGGCCGATGTACCAGATCCGCGTGCCGAACGAGAAGCAGCGAGCGCTGATCCTGAGCGAGGCGGCGGCGCTGGCCAAAGACGGCAACGTGTCGATGCCCGAGGCCGTCCGGCGGCTGGCCGCGAAGCTTCGCCTGCCGCCCAGGCTCATACGCCACGCCATCCGCACGCACGAGATGGCCGACCCCGACGAGCTGCTGTTCCCGAGCTCGGGCGTGCCGCTCGACGAGGCGAAGCGGCGCAAGATGCTCGCGGCGCATCGGTCGGGCAAGGAGCGGGCCGAGATCGCCCGGGCGCTCGGCCTCAGCCAGCGGATGGTCCCGTCGTACCTGCAGAAGCTCCGGGCGGAAGATCTGCTGCGGCGCGACGTCGAATACCGCTACGATCCCATGTTCGATGCGCCGGACGCAGAAGAGGCGATACTGCACGACCCGGCGCTGGATCAGCCGGCGTACGAAGCGAAGGAGGCGCCGGATGACGCGCCGGCGTATTTCGCCGACCTCAGCCGCCTGCCGCTGCTGAAGCGCGACGAGGAGCGGGCGCTGTTCTGCAAGTACAACTACATCAAGTATATGTTCGCGAAGCTGCGCGAATCGCTGAAGCCGTCGGAGGGCGACGACCCGAAGCTGCTCGCGCGGCTCGAGGGGCTTGCGGCCGAGGCGAGCGAATGCCGCTCGCGGCTCGTCGAGGCCAACCTCCGCCTGATCGTCAAGCTCGCCCGCCAGCACGCCGGCCGGATCATCGGCATCGACGGCCTCATCAGCGAAGGAAACCTCAGCCTGCTCAACGCGGTCGAGAAGTTCGACTTCACCCGCGGGACGCGGTTCAGCACGTATGCGACGTGGTGCGTGGTCAAGCGGTTCGCGCGCGTCGTGCCGGAGGAGAACTACGTCATCCGGACGTACGTGACCGGCGCCGACGAGGTCATCGAGATTCAGCCGGACAAGTCGGTGAGCGAGTTGGAGCGAAAAGAGAATCTCGCCCACATCCGCGCGGAGATTGACAAGGTGATGGAGCAGATGACCGAGCGCGAGCGCGAGATCCTCACGCTGCGGTTCGGCCTGGCCGGCTCGCCGCAGACGCTCGAGCAGATCGGGGAGGTCCTGGGGATCACGCGCGAGCGCGTCCGGCAGCTCGAGATGCGCGCGCTCCGCAAGGCGGCCGAGTTCATCCGAATTCAGGGGGCCTGACGATCGCGATCTGGAATCGCGGGCCGGGGAGGGGGTGCGACACGACCGCCGGGTTCAGTGCCCAATGGCACTAACTTAAGCCCGATCATCGGCCGCCGGAGAGAACGCGCGGCCCGCCGCCTTCTCTGTCTTAATCCTAATCCTAATCGTAATCGTAATCGTAATCCTACTCGGCCGCGGGAGTTAGGAAATGGCGATTAGGATTACGATTAGGATTACGATTAGGAGCGGAGGTCTGCGACACGGGCCGAGCCCCTTATGTTAGTGCCATTGGGTTCAGTGCCCGGTCTTCGAGCGCCTACGGCCCCGAGCGGCACGTCGCCGAGACGATCAAGTGGTGATTGCGCCGACCTGGTCAGACGGTCCCAAGGACGGCGGCCACCTCCCGGCAGACGGCTTCGTCGACGCAGATGGGCAGCGCGAGCACCTCGTTCGCGGCCTGTTCGGTCGCGGGCAGGTCGCCTTTTCTGCCGCCGAGGTTCGCAAAGCATTCTTGCAGGTGGAGCGGCACCGGATAGAAGACCGCGCAGCCGATGTCGGCCTCTTTGAGCTTCGCCATGGCGGCGTCCCGCTTGCCGTCGCGAACACGCATTTCGAACTGGTTGAACACGTGCCGATTGCCCGGCAGCTCGGCCGGTGTCACGAAGAGGTCGCTGCCCGCGAGCAGCTCGGCGTAGAGCGCGGCCGCGCGGCGCCGCTTCTCCTCCCACGTCTGCAGGTGGGGGAGCTTGACCGAGAGCGTCGCGGCCTGGATGGCGTCGAGCCGGAAATTGCCGCCGACCATCTTGTAGTAATACGTCGGGTCCTGGCCGTGATCCCTGAGGAGAGCGGTCTTTTCGGCCAGGGCCTCGTCGCTCGTGACGACCGCTCCCCCGTCGCCGATCGCGCCGAGGTTCTTCGCGGGATAGAACGAATAGATGCCGATCGTCCCCATCGTCCCGCACATCTTGCCGTTGTAGAGGGCGCCGATCGACTGGGCCGCGTCTTCCAGCACCCACAGGCCCTTCGACTGCGCGACGGCGTTGATCTTGTCCATGTCCGCCGACTGCCCGAAGAGATGCACCGGAACGATGCCGGCCGTCTTGTCCGTCGCGGCCCCCGCGATCCCGTCCGGGTCGATGTTGAACGTGACCGGGTCGATGTCGACAAAGACGGGCTTCGCGCCGAGCCGCGCGATCGCGCCGGCCGTTGCGAAGAACGTGAACGCGGTCGTGATGATCTCATCGCCGGGCTTCACGCCGAGCGCCATTAGAGCAACGAGCAGGGCGTCGGTTCCCGACGAGACGCCGACCGCCCGTTCGATGCCGACATGGGCGGCCAGTTCGTTCTCGAACGCATCGACGAACTTGCCCCGGATGTAGGAGCCCGAGTCGAGCACCTCGGTCAACTTGGCAATCAGCTCGTCGCGGATCGGCGCGTGCATGTTCACTATGTCGAGCATTGGGATTCGCACGTCAAACTCCTTGTGACAGTTTGTGGGCGTTCAGGGCTTTTTCTTGAACTCGTTGTATGGCGCCTTTTCGGCCGCCTCGCCACGCGGCAGCTATTCTAAATGACTGCGCGTAGGCCGTCAACACGCGCGGGGAATTCAGGAGCGAAGGTGCTTGTCCCAATTGCGCCGCGGTGGTAATATATACAGGATCGCTACATAGAGGAGTTCGTGATGCGAAATCTTTCGTGTTTCCTGATCGCGGCTTTGGCTGCGACGTGCGCGTCCTGCCTCGAGACGGGTCGCCGGCAGGGGCGGGCGGTGGCGCCGTGGGCTGAGTTCGAGTTTCGCGCTTTGAGGACACCGGGCGCGCGGTCGTTCAATCTGGCGATGTCGACGCCCGCCGTGCCGGAGCAGGGCGGCGAGGTCCGGCTGCTCTTCGGGCTTCAGGCTGACAACATGAACTACTATTTCGTCGGCGTCACCCGCGACAGGCTCACGCTCGGCAAGGTCGAATGCGGCGTCGAGCTGCCACTCGCCCAGTGGAGGGGCGGCCCCGATGGTGAGGCGGCGTTCGCCGCGGAGCAAGAGGTCACCGTCATTCGGCGGCCCGGCAAGATCGCAGTGGCCGTCGGCAGCCGGAAGATCATCAGGGGTGAGCGACGACAGCTACGCGCAGGGCATGGCGGCCGTCGGCGCCCGCGGGATGCAGTCGTCGCTGCGGCCCAGTGTGCGTGTGCTGCGTACGACGGAGATCTACGCGGCCGACGATTTCATGCGCGCGAGCGACGAGGCCGCGGCGTGGCGGTCTGTATCGGGAAGATGGGCGATCGAGTCGGTCAGCAACCCCGGGCTCAGCGCGAACGCGTTTGCCTACAGCGGGCATGGCACGGGCGGCGGGCCCGCCGTGGCCGTCCTGGGCGAGCCGTGGTGGGATGACTATTCTTTCGAGGTCTCCGCCAAGCCGGCGGGGAACTCGAACGTCGGCCTGCTGTTCCGGTACGCCGACGCGAAGAACCATTACGTCTTCCGTCAGTCTGACAAGCCGGTGGGCGGTTCGCTCCAACTCGTTCGTATCGAGGGTGGCCAAGAGACCGTGTTGAAGCAGGCAACCGGGCGGCTCAGGCCGGGTCAGTGGTCGCGGCTCCGGGTCACCGCGCTCGGCGATCGCCTTGCGGCCTACGTTGACGAACGCCGGCTCCTTGAGGCCGACGACGCGGGCCCAGCGTTCGGGATGGTCGGGCTGTATGTGGACGGAGGGAGGGGGGTGGAGTTCGACGACGTGTTCGTACGGGGCGAGCGGGGCATCGTCGAGGACTTTCGCAGCGGCCGGGTCACGTGGTGCGCGAAGGGTGGGAACTGGACAATTCCGGAGGCCGCCAGCCCCGTGCATCTGCGGGCCGCCGGGCCTGCCGGTAACAGCGCGCTCGAGTTCGGCAAGCTCCTCGGCGGCGACGGCGCCTGGGCCGACTGCCGCGTGTCCGTCACCGTGTCACCAGGGGCGGACGGCAAACTCGGCATCATCACGCGCTATCGTGATGAGTCGGAATATGAGCGGTTCGTGTACGACACGGCGGCGCGGACCTACGAACTTGCCGTGGTGCGTGACGGCGAGCCGCGGGTGGTCGCGAGCGCGCCGGCGAAGGAGCTTGCTTCGCCGCGCAGGCTCTCGGTCCGCCTGGCCGGCGGCGTCACCGTTTGCGAGGCAGACGGCTCGAAGGTGCTCTCGCATTTCGACGCGCGCGGGGCGTCCGGCAAGGTCGGCCTGTGTGTCGGCCGGGAGTCGGCCGCCTCGTTCTCCAACCTGTCGGTGGCGTTCCCCGAGGAGTCGAGGCCGGTCCTCACGAAGTTGGACACGTTCGCGGCCGAGACGACGATGGCGAACTGGGCGGCGGCGAATAGCGACTGGAAGCTCGTCGGGACGACGTGCTGGGGCCAGCAGTATCCGGTCTATTGGCACAGGGGCGCTTTTCCGGGCGGCGGGGCGATGCAGGCCGGCGCGTCCTTCGACCCGGCGAAGGAAAGCTTGCTTCGGCTCTTCATCTGCTGCGATGTTGCATCCGGCGGCTCGTTTTGCGAGGTCAGGAGCGGGTACGAGCTCGAGGTCCGTTCGTCGGGACGC
>JBDREM010000203.1:0-7007 GCA_043819695.1 Planctomycetota bacterium | reverse complement strand
GGCGGCGGCGCTCATGGCGGGCTGCGCCCGGCCGGCGGCGGCCGCGGGCGCGGGCGCCGGTGAGGGCGGCCCTGCGGAGGAGACGAAGGAACAACGCGACAAGCGCATGAGATGGTGGCGCGAGGCGCGGTTCGGAATGTTCATCCACTGGGGCGTATACTCCGTGCCCGCGGGCACGTGGAAGGGCAAGCGGATCGGCGGGATCGGCGAGTGGATAATGAACAGCGCCCGAGTCCCCGCGAACGAATACGAGCTGCTCGCGGAGAAGTTCAACCCCGTCAAGTTCGACGCCGACGCGTGGGTCCGGCTCGCGAAGGACGCGGGTATGAAGTACATCGTCATCACGTCGAAGCACCACGACGGATTCGCGATGTACCACTCGAAGGCGAGCAAGTATAACATCGTCGACGCGACCCCGTTCGGCCGCGACCCGCTGAAGGAGCTGGCCGCGGCCTGCGAGAGGCGCGGCGTCAAGCTCGGCTTCTACTACTCGCACGCGCAGGACTGGCACCACCCCGGCGGCGCGGGCAACTCGTGGGACAAGACGATGAAGCGCGTCAGCATGGAGGAGTACATCCGCGCGAAGGCGGCGCCGCAGGTCCGCGAGATTCTCTCGAACTACGGCCCGATCGCGATCATGTGGTGGGACACGCCCGCGAACATGAACAGGGAACGCGCCGACATGCTGCGGCCGCTCCTGAAGCTTCAGCCGGGGATCATCAGCAACAACCGGCTGGGCGGCGGCTACCCCGGCGACTTCGGCACGCCCGAGCAGCACATACCCGCCACCGGCAGCACCGGCCGCGACTGGGAAACGTGCATGACGATGAACGGCACGTGGGGCTACAAGTCGTACGACCACGGCTGGAAGCCGACGGCGACGCTGGTGCGGAACCTCGTCGACATCGCCAGCAAGGGCGGCAACTACCTGCTGAACGTCGGCCCGACGGCGCTCGGCGAAATCCCGCAGCCGAGCATCGAACGGCTTCGCGAGATGGGAGCGTGGCTCGAGGTCAACGGCGAGTCGGTCTACGCCACGACGGCGAGCCCGTTCAAGCGGCTGCCGTGGGGCCGGTGCACGAAAAGGCTGCGCGACGACGGCGCCACGCTCTACCTGCATGTGTTCCAATGGCCCGCAGAGGGCAAGCTCCGCGTGCCCGGCCTGTGCAGCAAGGTGCTTGGCGCGAAGCTGCTGGCGACGGGGAAGGCGCTGAAGACGTCGGCGGAGGATGATGACGTGGTGGTCGATGTGCCCGCGAAGGCGCCCGACCCGATCGATACCGTCATTGTGCTCGACGTGTGCGGCAAGCTCGAGATCGTGCCGCCGCTGATTCGACAGCGTCCGGACTAATCGGCCGCACCTGCCACACAAGATTTGCGACGATTATGCCTGGCGGGCTTCCGCGGCGCCTTTTCCATCGCGTCCGGAGCGCTTCCATCGCGTCCGTCTGTAGGGGCAGGTCACCGACCTGCCCTCTTGCCGTTCGATGGCGCGCGTCATTGTGCGGCGCCTTCCTGGGCGGGTCGGGGACCCGCCCCTACATATGTGACCTCGTGCGGCCACGGTACTTCGTTGACGGGCGGGCCGCACCTGCCACGCAAGATTTGGGACGATTACTGTCCGGGCGCGCTGTTGACCTGGGCCGTGCCGTGGGGTAACCTACGCGGGCGATTCGGGCGCTGTCATGGCGCCGGAATCGACCGAAAAGACTTTGGCACGCCACTTATGCCACGGAGAGCGACAATGGCCGAATACTCGGTAAGCCCGGCGGGCGAGAAGTTCCCGATTCCGGAGCGGGATGAATACGAGGCGGAGTTCGAGCGGGTCGAGGCGCGGGCGCGGTCCGCGCGCGGCGAGGGCAAGGAGATCGTCGTCGTGATGGGCGTCGGGTTCGTCGGCGTCGTCATGGCCGCCATCGTTGCCGATACGGCCGACGAGAAGGGCAAGCCGTCCAAGTTCGTCATCGGCTGCCAGCGGCCGAGCACGCGCAGCTACTGGAAGATTCCGCTCCTCAACCGCGGCGAGTCGCCGGTCAAGGCGGAGGATCCCGAGGTCGATCCGATGATCGCGCGCTGCGTGCTCGAGAAGAAGACGCTGATGGCGACGTACAACAGCGATTGCCTGAAGCTGGCCGACTGCGTCGTCGTCGATGTGCAATGCGACTACACGAAGCACGACCTCGGCGACCTGCGCACGGGCGAGACGGCGATGGGTGCGCTCGAGGCGACGATGCAGACGATCGGCGAGAGGGTCGGCCCCGACTGCCTGACGCTGATCGAGACGACGGTCGCTCCGGGCACGACCGAGTTCGTCGCGCTCCCCATCATGAAGAAGGCGTTTGCGGCGCGCGGCATCGGCACGCCGCCGCTGCTGGCGCACAGCTTCGAGCGCGTGATGCCCGGGCGCGAGTACGTCAAGTCGATCCGCGACTTCTGGCGCGTCTGCTCCGGCTGCACGCCTGAGGCGCGCGAGCGCGTCGTCAAGTTCCTCAACGAGGTGCTGAACACCGGCGAGTTCCCGCTGACCGTGATGGACCGGCCGATCGAGTCGGAGACGACGAAGATCGTCGAGAACTCGTACCGTGCGACAATTCTCGCGTTTCAGAACGAGTGGAGCCTGTTCGCCGAGCGGAACGGCGTCGACCTGATCAAGGTCATCAAGGCGATCAAGGTCCGGCCGACGCACTCGAACATGATCTTCCCGGGGCCCGGCATCGGCGGGTACTGCCTGCCGAAGGACGGCGGGCTGGGCTACTGGGCGTACAAGCACATCCTCGGGTTCGAGGACGGCGACGACGTTTTCAAGATGTCGACGACGGCGATCGACATCAACGACACGCGCGGCCTGCACGCGGCCGAGCTTGTCCGTGACGCGCTCCGCAACATGGGCCGCTACATCGCCGGCTCGCGCGTGCTGCTGTGCGGCGCGAGCTATCGGGAGGACGTCGGCGACACCCGGTACAGCGGCAGCGAGCTCGTCGTCCGCAAGCTGACCGAAATGGGCGCGGAGCTGAGCGTCCACGATCCCTACGTCGACCACTGGTACGAGCTGGAGAAGCAAGACGTGTATCCGGCTCCCGGCCATTCGCTCGAGCGCTTCTTCCGCAACCAGGGCCACTTGTCCGAGATTCGCGTGCAGAAGGACCTGCCCGCGGCGCTGAGGGGCGCCGAGGCCGTCATCCTCGCCGTGCGGCACGAGCCGTACCTCGGCCTCGATCCCGGCCAGGTGGTCGAGTGGGCCGGCGGGCCGCTCGCCGTCATCGACTGCTTCGGCATCCTCGACGACGCGGGGATCCGCCGCTACTTCGAGCTCGGGTGCGAAGTGAAGGGCCTCGGCCGCGGCCACATCCAGCGGATCAAGGAAGCGGTTCGATCCCGGAAGAGCTAACCGGGGCTGCGTCCAATGGCACTAACTTCAGCCCGGTCCTCCGCCGCCAGAGCGAACGCGCGGCCCGACGGCTTCTTTGTCCTAATCCTAATCATAATCGTAATCCTACTCGGCAGCGGCACTTACGAAACAGCGATTAGGATTAGGAGTAAGATTACGATTAGGAGCGGAGGTCTGCGACACGGGCCAAGCCCCTTATGTTAGTGCCATTCGTGGCAGTCCCTGTTTTCCGCCTGCGTGTTCGAGTATTGTTGTGGCCGCAACATCGCTGCGAGCGAAAAATGGTGACTGGCACCAGCGAAGCGAGTGAAACGAGCGGAGACGTGCCTGTCACCACTTTTCGCAAGCGCATGTGTCGTCGGCACTTCACTTGGCTGAAGTGTTACGGAACGGTTACTGCGCGCCTGGCGCACTGAGCCTGCCGTGGACTTTCCGGCCAAGCCATTCGCCGATGAGATATGCAAGGACGCCGACGATGATCCCGGCGCCGACGTCGGTGATCCAGTGGATCCCGAGATACATCGTCGAGACGATGACCGAGACGGCCATCGCGGTCATCACCGCGGCGAACGCGCGCCGGCCGCTGCGAATGGCGAAGAGCGCGACGGTCACGGCGAGCGACGTGTGGAAGCTCGGGAAGCAGTTGTCGATCCCGCTCATCGGCCGAAGAATCGTCATTATCGCCGGATGAACGTCGTCGAGCGTGAGCCGGACGAACTGCTCGCCGCTCGGGCTGTCGAACACGTGGCACTCGCGAACGGGGAAGAAGATGTAGAACGGCAGCACGAGCACGTAGTTCATGATGTAGCCGATCAGGAGCGCGACGTTCCTTCGCACCTCGCCGAGGTAGTCGAAGACGGCCATCGCCCACGGCACCATCGCCGGAAACACAATCACGTAGGCCCAGCCCATGTACCACGTGAGCGGGGTCCACGTCCACTTCTGGAAGTGCCTGATGAAATCGCGCTCCATCGCCCAGATGAGCGCCGTGAAGTCCTGCCCGCGCGACTTGATCACGGCGTCGGTGAACGTGTGGTCGATGGCCGTCAGCGCGACGTCGATGAAGATGACCGACAGGCCGGCGGCGATGTAAAGGAAATACTTCTTGCGCGTGAACACGCGCCAGACGGGCCGGAACGTCGCGAGCAGCGGATTCGCCCCCGGCAGCGACGCCCAAATGAGCAGGATGGTGCTCGCCACGAAAACGGGCGGCTCGAGCATGCGAACGAGCAGCAGCGGGTTGATCTCCAGAACCCTACTCCACGTTGATCTTCAGGAAGAACTCACAGTTGCCCTTGCCGCCGCGGATGGGCGACTCCGCCCACCGCTCGACCCGAATGCCCCGGCCCGCGAGGTCCTCGATGACGCGCCCGGCGACGGCACGCGCGGTCGCGGGCGCCACGACGCCGCCCTCGACCTCGCTCTCGGCGGCCTCGTATTGTGGCTTCAGGAGCGACAGCGCCACGCCGCCGCCCTTCGCCAGGCCGATCGCCTTCGGCAGAATCAAGTGCTGCCTCGTCCAGCCGACATCGATCGTCACGACGTCGACTTCCTCCGGCAGCTCGACGTGCAGCGCGTTGGTGCGCTCCATCACCGCGACACGCTCGTCCCGCCGCAGCGTCCACGCGAGCGTGCCGTAACTGGTGTCGACCGAGTAGACCTTCGCGGCGCCGTGCCGGAGCAGGCAGTCGACGAACCCGCCGATGTGCGAGCCGAGATCGGCCGCGACCTTGCCCGCGACGTCGATCCCGAACTCTCGCAGCGCGAACTCCAACTTCTCGCCGCCGCGAGTCACATATTTCCCCACGCGATCCTGTCTCCGCGCTATTGCCCTGCCCCCAATCTTACTCTTACTCTTACTCTTACTCTTGCTCTTACTCTTACTCCTCTCACCCGCAATCCTTCTGGTGCTGTGAGATCGCCGCTGTGCTTGAGCGAGAGCAGGAGCAAGATTACGAGTAAGACCGCGAACGGGAGCAACGTCAGCCAAGCCCATGCGGCATGCGGCGCTTGAATTCGGATTTGTCGACCAGGGTCTTCACGCGTTGGATGAACCCGAGCCCGAAGCCCATCGCCTGCAGCGCGTCGTCGTCCTTGTTCTTGTCCAGCATGTTGAAGAGGAGCCAGTCGGCCTCGTCGTACGAGAAGCCCAGTTCGCCCTCGTCGGTCTGTCCTTGCCAGAGCTCGGCGCTCGGCGGCTTTTGGACGACCTCCTCGGGCACGCCGAGATACGCCGCGAGCTGCCGCACCTGGCACTTGTACAAGTGCGCGATCGGCCGGAACCCGCAAGCCGAATCGCCGTGCAGCGTCGTGTAGCCCAGCATCGCCTCCGTGCGGTTGCCCGTGCCGGCGACGAGCGCCCCGCGCTTCGCCGACTGATCGTAGATCGTGATCATCCGGACGCGTGCCATCACGTTGCCGCGGCGGACGCGGCCGCCGGCCGGCAACATCTCCTCGAGCGCATCGACCGCGGCCGTGATCTCGATCTTCTCGAACGCGATCCCGGCCGCCTCGGCGACCGCTTGCGCGTGCGCGACGCTCTCCGCCGAGCTTGTCCGGCTCGGCATGAACAGCGCACACACGTTCTCCGGCCCGGCCGCGCGGCCGCACAGGAACGCGACGGCCGCCGAGTCGACCCCGCCCGACAGCCCGATCACGATCTTCGAGAGGCCCGCACCCTTCAGCTCCGAGCGGATGAACGACTCGATGCGCTCCGCCTCGGCCGCCGCATCGATTTCCATTTCCTTGTGCATTTGCTTAGCCCCAGAGCCACCAGATGAAGATGTAGGCCGGCACGGTCGCGGCGATCGTGAACGGCAGGCCCATCTTCACGAACTGCCAGAACCGGACGTCGTGCCCTTCCTTTCGGAGCAGTCCGACGCCGACGATGTTGGCGGCCGCGCCGACGGGCGAGATGTTCCCGCCGAGACACGCGCCGATCAGCAGGCCGAACGCGAAGAGGATGTGCGTCGGCCCGAGCTCCGCCGAGCCCGTCATCTTCGTTGCGATCCCCAGGACCGTCGGCAGCATCACGGCCGTGTAGGGGATGTTGTCGATGATGGCCGAGAGCGCGACCGAGAGCCAGACGACGACGGTGAACGTAAGGAACCTGTTCTCGCCGACGACATCCGAGATCCACCTGGCGATCTGGTCGATGAACCCGGTCTTTTGGAGCGCGAACGTCAGCGAGAAGATCGCCGCGAGCAGAGCGACCGTCTCGAAATCGACCGACCCGAACAGCTTCAGCGTGGCGCCATTCCCCCGGCTCCGGTGCCAGACGATGCCGATCAGCGCCGCGAGGACGCAGACCGCGCCGTTCGCGAACTTGTCGCCGTGCGGAATGTCGATTTGCGAGACGACGCTGAGCGCGACCACCATCGCGATGAGCAGGACGGTCGGGAACCAGCTCGTCGGCCTCACGGCCTCGGGCGGCGCCGCCGGCGCCTTGTACTTGCGGAAGAACATCATCCAGAGAACGATCATCGAGCCGACGGCGCCGACCTGCACCGCCCAGAAGATGCCCGGCTTGCCCTGATAGAAGAAGAAGTCGAGGAAGTTGAGCCCGAGCCCGTTCGCGAGGATCAGGCTCGGCGGGTCGCCGATCAGCGTCGCCGTCCCC
>JBDREM010000202.1:0-5601 GCA_043819695.1 Planctomycetota bacterium | reverse complement strand
GTTTGCGGGGCTGACAACCAGGTAGGTCGTGACTACATGGCCAGTTCGGCCGGAGACCACCACGAGAAGCCGTCTCGACGCTGATCCTCCGCGAAACTCCCCGAAAATCGCTCGAAAATTCTCACAACTGTTGAACTTGGGTTAGACATCAGACTTTAGACATTCCAACTGCTTCAACGCGATGGGCCAGGCGAGAGCGGGATAGAACTGATGGCCCTCGCCGCCGACGACCAGGCGGCAGCGCGGCCCGGCGCCCGCGGCGCGGTAAATCCGCTTGAGCTTCTTGAAGCTGCTGCGGACGGCGGCGATCGGGAATATCTCGTCCTTCTTGCCCGCGACGATCACGACGGGCCGCGGCGCGAACAGCCCCATGATGTCGGACATCTCGGCGACCTGGTACAGCCCGGGGACGTAGTTGCACACGCAGTGAAATATGGACATGATCGAGTGCTCGAACGTGCAGAAGTAGCAGGACGGCATCGCGAACCGGAGGCGCGGCAGCGTCGCGGCCGAGAACAGCGAGATCGTGCCGCCGCCCGAGTTGCCCATTATGCCGACCGTCTTCATGTCGGCGTCGCCGCGCGCCGCGAGGTAGTCGATGCCGCGGTCGACGTCGGCGACGCGTTCGCCGATGAGCGTCCGGCCGAGCATCAATGCGTGCATCGCCGCATCGTGGCAGTTGGGATCGGGCGATGTCGGGCTGCGCTCGCCGAACGAACGCTGCTCGATGCAGAGCGCCGCGACGCCGCGACGCATGCAGGCCAGTGCGAAATCGCGGCCGCCCTCGGCCGTCATCGGCCTTGTCTCCTTCCCGAACTCGACGGCGATCGAGTTGTGCATCCCGCTCGAGTGGCCCTGCACGCAGATCATCCATTTATAAGGCGGCTCCGCGTCCTTCGGGATGCAGACGTAGGCCGGCACGTCGGCGCCGGGCTCGGCCGTGAACACGATCTTCTCGATGGCGCCGAGTTCGTGCTTGCGCTTCCACAGCGAGCGGACGTCGAGCGGCGTTCGCCGCACCGGGAACGTCCCCAGCAGCTGCCGCACCTTCCGGCGCAGCTTCTTCTGCCATTCGGCGACGTCGCCGCCCTTGTACGCGAGCGACTGCGCCGTCTTCTTCATCACCGTCCGGTCACAGATCTGCGGATGATAGTCGAACGTTGCGCGGGACCTCCCGGCCATGCTTGCCTCCTTTTTCTACTTGCGCTTGCGGAACGTCGCGGCGACCAGCCCGCCCACAAAGCCGATGGCGACGGCGATGCCCAGCAGGAGAGCGCGCGGCATTGCGATCTTGGCAAAGAGAATGCGCGTCTCGACCTCTTCGGTGTTCTGGAAAATAACAATGGCGATTACGGCGATCGCCGCGAGGACGACGAAGAGCTTCAGCTTGTTGACTTTCCCTTTCTCGGACTGCATTGTATGTTCTCCCGAATCAACCCGCGTGACGGAGCCAGAGGCCGACCACCAGAACGACGGCAACGACAACGATTACGACCAGCAGCGGCCACGCCGGCCGGTAAACACCGACCGCCCCGACGGGATACCGCGGGCGCCGGGTGAAGAATCGGGCCTGGCTCATCGTGAGGCGCATGCGCGCGTTGATGGCCCAGCCGGACCCTTCGAGGATGGCGCTGAGGTCGCGGCGGCGCAGCTTCATGAGGGCGACGATCGAGATCGGGACCATGACGGCGAGTACGGCGCCGACGAGCCCGCCGATGACGGTGTACCACTTCAGGCCGGCGAGCGTCTTCGTGATGAACGCGGCGGCCGATCCGAGCGCGGCGACCGCGATGCTGCCGCCCATGAGGAGGTTGCCGGCGCCCGGGCCCGACGCCGCGGCGGGCGCCGCAGTTGCCGCGGGCTCCTTCGGAGCGGCCGTCACCGCCGCGAGCGTCGACGTGCCGGCCGCGTCGAGCTTCTTCTCCGCCTCGGCCGTCAGCCCGCCGATCTTGCTCGTCACCAGCCCGCCAAGCCGCTGGAACGGCGACGCAAGCGCCTCCGTCACGCTGATCGGGTTCTCGATGATCTGCACGACCTTCGCGTCGTGGAGAACCCGGTCTACGTCCTCGAACACGCCGCGCTTGCCGACGCACAGGTTGCCCTTGCCGCCCGACGTGACCGGCACGGCCGCCTCGTACTTCGGCCGCCCCTCGCCTGCGGGCACGACCTCGACGTAAAGGACGAACATGTTGCTCGACTTCGCGGTCGCGCTGTGCTGCGCGCGATCCTCCACCTTCACCGCCAGGTTGAAGCGGCGGCCGTCCATAATGAGCGTGCCCGTCTCGAACATCGCCCGGCGGTTCTGGTCGTAGAGATGGGGAAAGCTCACAAAGTTGTTCGCCAGCGCCAGCAGCCACGCCTGGTAAAGGATCAGCTTCTCGGCCAGGCGGATGTTGTCGAGCACGAACGCGGTCTTCGACTTCGTGCCGATCAGCGAGCGGACCGCCCGGGCGAACCGCTCGTCGAGGTATTTCCGGGCCGCCTCGCCGCCGAGCTTCTCGACGGCCGCGCCTGCCTTTGCGTTCACCCACGCCTCGTGCGCGGCGAACGCAGCCTTCACCTGCTCCCACTGATCCTCCGTGAGCACCTTGACGCTGCCGCCGAGGACCGGCTTGATGACCTCCGCCTGGAGCTTCTCGATCTGCGGCGCGAAGCGGGGGTTGATCGGCTCGGTGAAGCAGAGGACGTGCTCGGCCGTCGGCTTCGCGAGCGGCGCGTGCTCGAGCATCTTGTCGATCACTTCGGGATCGGCGAAATCCGCCGACCGCAGCTCGGCGTCGCGCGGGTACACCTGCTCGGCGATGCGCGGCTCGAGGGCGACTGCGTCGCACTGCGCGAAATACTGGTCGATCTTCCCGCGAAGCGACGAGAGGAGCGCGAACGCCGCAGACGTATCGGCGCCGAACGGCATGATGTCCGACCTCGTCTCGCCATCGGGGAGGACGGCTTGCGCCTGCCAGTCGAGCAGCGCCTTCGCGTCGGCCAGGAACTGGCCGAGCTGCGCCTGGCCGACGCCCTGTGCCCCGCTCGGATGCGGCGCCCCGCCCACCGTGTCGATCACGTCGGCGATGAACTTCTTTACCTCGTCGTCGTCCGACGCGTCGGGCAGGACGACTCCGCCCTCGCTGACGGGCGTGCTCTCGATCTTCGCCTTGATCTGCCGGACCTCGTCGAGCGTGATCTCGGCCGCGTCCGGCTTTTCGAGGCTGGCGAGCATCTTGCGCGCCGATTCGAGGACGCGGGCGCCCTCGTCCTCGTCGGTGTTGATCGCGTCGAGCGCGAGCGTCTGCCGGCCCTCGGCCACGCCGCTCCGGTCGCGCAGTTGCTTCAGCAGCCAGCGGACGGCGTCTCTCATCTCGGAGCACATGATGCGGCCGTTCGAGTCGGTGTCGACGAGGTTGAGGAATGCGAGGTCGCACTTGAGGCCGTCGACGGGTGCGCCGGTGGCGACCCAGTGCGCCTCATCGAGCTCGAGGAGCAGCTCCAGATTCTCGGCGTTCTTGATGCTCAGGTGGTACGAACGGCCGAAACGATCGAACTTGATTAGCCCGGGCGCCTGCATGCGCGATACCCCCTCCGTGCTGAGCTCGGCGTGTCGATAACGCCGGGGATTCGTGCCGACTGCCGACGTTATGCTACCGGCGCCCGCGAGCGTTGTCAACGTTCATCCGCATGAAGCCTTTCGCGCAATGTCGCAAGTGGAAGGGAGGGGCGCCTTTGCGACGCGGGGGTTTGTGTACTTTCCCCCGGCGTTTTCGGGCCTCGTGGCGGAATTCGAGGAGTTCGAGAAATAATCGGGGAATCCTGGAAAAAATTCCTCCAAGGGCTTGACTTTTCGGATATTACGCGATATCATCCCCGTCGAGGGTGTTCGTCAGGTGCCGGACCTGGGGAGACAGGCGGGATGGCGATCCTCGTCTTGTGCGCGCTCGCGTTGGGCCGCCTCAAGCGCAAGGCCACACATTGGCGCAGCTACACACGCATCGCCGACCGACCCGCGTCCCCTCGAGCAGATTCAAGCCGCCGGCAGAGCGAAACTATACCCCCGCCCCGCCCGTGCGGCCAGCTTCACAACGCAGAGGCGTGCTCCAAGCGGCTCGGACCACATTCGGGTGCCGGCCTCCGCCCCACACGGCCGCCGCGGCCGCGGTCGCCTTGCCGAGCTTGGCGCGCAGCATGCCGGGCCGGATGACCGCGCGTGACCATCATGGATTTAACTTGTTATCTAGCAGTGTGTAACGATATAATTTCCGCTAGCGTACCGTGAGAAGTCTCGCTGGCACTCATGGCCGGGCCGGCAGGAAGAAGGGCGATAACGATGGCTGACGACGACGACGTTCTTGACGCCGACGGGGCGGCACAGTACCTGAAGATCAACGTGCAGACAGTCCGGCGCCTTGCCCGTGCCAAGGAAATTCCGGCCTTCCGCGTGGGCGGAGCCTGGCGCTTCCGCAAGACGTGGCTCGACCGGTGGGCCGAAGCCCAACACGCCGGCACACAGGAGAAAAAACACGTCGTCGTCGTCGACGACGAAGAAGTCGTGCTCGAGTTCATCAAACGGGCGCTCACCAGCGAAGACTGCACAGTTTCCACCGCGACGAACGGGCCGGATGCCCTCGAACTGATGGACCGGCAGGCGCCGGACCTCGTGATCCTCGACCTCCTGATGCCGGGCATGGACGGCCCCACGACCCTCGAGCGGATCCGCGAGAAACACAGGGCCGTGCCCGTCATCATCCTCACCGCATATCCCGACAGCAAGCTGATGCACCGCGCGATGCAACATTCGCCCATCATGCTCCTGACCAAGCCGCCCAGGCTGAAGCAGTTCCTCGAGGCGATCAGGACCGTGATCGGGCCCCGGACCGAAGCTCGGCCGTAGGCTGACGACGCGCCGTTCGGATATCCACGCCGTTCACCCTGCATGAATCACACCCATCGGCGACAGAGCGCGATAAAAAAGCGCAACGCGCATGTTAATCCGGTGCGAAGTGTAACGATACGATATAGTACAGAGAGGGGCAATCGGTTTGCACGAGCCCTTCACCAAGGGCCCGCTTGGGAACGATCGTAACCTGAGGTACGCCAAGCACATGCAGCGTGTGCGGCGGCCGCCAGGCATATGACAGCGGCAGTTGCCGGCGACATTATGCTAAAGGGCCCACGTGCAGGGCGGCGGGCGGCGATGAAAAACGACAAGACGACCCTTCTCCTCATCCAGAGATCGCCGGACGACGCCGCGCGCGTACGGGCGGCCCTCGGCGAGGTCGGCGCCCGCCGGTTCCACCTCAAGCTGGCCAACTACCACCCGGCCGGCGCCGAGTGCCCCGACTTGGCTGGCGTCGACGCCGTCCTGCTGACGGTGCCTCCGTCCGGAAAACCAGCATTCGATGTTCTCTGCGAACTGCGCACGCGGGCGCCCGAGGTGCCCGTTATCGCGCTGGGCAGCGCCGCCGACGGGGACCTCGCCGAAGAGGCCGTGCGGCGGGGCGCCTGGGACCGTCTCGTCAGCGAGGAACTCACAGGCGATCTTCTCGCACGCTGCATTCGCCACGTGATCGAGCGGCGCGGCCAGCTCGACGCCCTCCGGCGCAGCACTGA
>JBDREM010000201.1:0-18344 GCA_043819695.1 Planctomycetota bacterium | reverse complement strand
CCGGCCGCCGGTCTTGCCTCTCCGCGAACGTTGCGGGCATTGTACACCGTGCCAAACGTATGGCAATACCGAAGCGAGGCAGCCCGGTCCTCGCTCCTCGTCAGCGATTCTGCTCGATGGTCTCGAGCATTGCGATGATGTTCTCCGGCGGGGTGCCGGGCATGATGAGGTTCGATGCGCCGACGATCACCCCGCCCAACTCGTGCGCGACCTCGAGGCACTCCGTTACCTCGCGGACGACGTCGTCCGGCGTGCCGCGATGAAGCACTTGCACGCGGATGTTGCCCTGGAACGTCACGTTCGGGAAGCGTTCGCGGAGCCGCCGCAGGTCCATCCCGGCGCTTCGGTCGGTCTCGAGCCAGCCGTCGACTCCGGCCGCCTCGAACAAGTCGTCCGCGACCGGCCAGAAGTTGCCGTCGCTCGTGTAGAAGTAATACATGCCGCGCTCGTGGCAGGCGTCGACGATCAGCTTGAGCGCGGGGATGACGACCTGGCGATACGTGGCGGGCGAGACCGACGGCCCCTGCGCGGAGCAGAAGTCGCAGCCGGAAATGTTTACGTCGAGACCCGCGGCCGCCATTACGGGTACGTTCGCGGCGTGGACGTGCGCCTGCGCCAGCAACAGCCGTGCGTATAGCTCGGGCCACAGAGCGACTGCCATCAGCTCGGACGGCGAGCCCATGTCGATGGCGACCGTTCCGCCGCCGTGCCGGACGAGGTAATCCGGGTACTTGTCGATGGTCGCCTCCAGCCGGGCATCGGGGCCGGCCGGTGCCGCACAGCCTCTGGCGCGTTCCTCGGCGGCGAGGACGCGCGCGGCCAGCTCGTCTTCGGTGATCATCGCCTGCATCTGCGTTCGCGACTCGGCCGCTTCGCGCTTGCTCGTCTTGCGCGTGAAGAGCTCGATTTGCGGGTCGTACGAGAGCGTGTGACAATCGCCGTCGGGATCGCCGAAGAGAAACGTCCGGTCGTCGATCTTTCTCGTGGGCCTCTCGCCCCATCGCCAGTAGCCGAGGCGCAGCAAATCCATTCCGCACGCTTGGGTGATCGCGACGGCGTCGGCCTCACATTTCGCCTCGAACTCGCGGTGCGCGTCCTCGCCCTCCCACATCGCGTTCATCTCGAGCCATTGGTTGTGCTCGCCGCCGATGCAGACGTCGTCGCGCCCGAGAATGACCGACGCCGCGTGCCCGGAGAACTGGAGATGATAGACCGGCGCCCTGTCGACCGGTTCGCCGCGAATCGTCGCGAGCACGCGTTCCTTCGATGTCATCGCTCGTTCCTCACGAGACCGATCCCGGTGTGCTTCGCCGGCCGGCGAGCACACGCACGAGGCCGAGTAATGCTGCGTCAGGCATATGCCCTCGCCGATGAGCGCATCGAAAGCCGGCGTGTGCGAGCGCCCCTCGTTGAAGACGCCGAAGTCGCCGTAGCCCATGTCATCGGCGAGAACGAACACGACGTTCGGGCGGCTGCGCGTGGCGTTCACGGTGTTCCCTGTTCGTAGGTGCCGTCCAGTGCGCGCTGCCGGTCGCGTCGGACGCGGGCGAGGTAGTCGCGCATCGGCTCGAGGCCGAACTCCTCGATCAGCTCGTCGCTCGACACGTCCGGCAACTGCGAGCCGAAGATGAGCAGGCATTCCTCGGGAACCCACTCGGCGTACGCGGCGGTTGGGCCGTATTTCTCGTAGAGCGCCTTCAAGGCGCCGGCGTTGAAGTTGTGGTGCAGGAGCCGGCGGTCGAGGTCGAGCGTCGCCGTGACGATCGGCGCCGAGCCTGTCGAGTCGCTCGTGTTGCGGCCGATGCAGACGATCTCGCGGCCGGCGACGTCGACGAACGACGACGCGCCCGAGTAGAGCGCGCCCATGTAGAACCCGAACTCGATGGCCCATTTCGTCAGCATCCGCTTGCCGGTCCACATCGACGACCATATGACGAGCTCGGCCTTGTTGTCGCAGAGGCCGGCTCCGACCTCGTGGTAGTTCAGGTCGAAGCAGATGCAGAGGCCGACGCGGCCGAAGTCGGTCTCGAAGACGGGCGTCTCGGTGCCGGGGATGATGCCGACGTCGAGTTCGCCGTGCGTCGGGACGTTCTTGTGGTAAATGCCGGCGATCCCGCCGTCGCGGTCGATGAGTACGGAGCTGTTGCGGCGCGTCTCGCCCTCCATCGTGCCCATCGGGCAGACGACGTAGATGCCATGCTCCCTGGCCTTCTTCGACATCGCCGTGACCGTCGGCCCGTCGAGTTCCTCGAACTGCCACGCGTTCGGCGCGCCGAGCGTGTTGCAGATTTCGGGGAAGGCGACGAGGTCGCTCTCGAGCGCCGCCGCCTGATCGATGTGCGTCCCCATCTTCTCGAGTGTCTTGTCCAGGCGGCTCGGGTCATCGCCGGGCACCGGGCTGTAGCTGACGAGCGAGATCGTCGAGTGTCGGCTCATTGTGGGTTCCTCACATCGTGAACACGACGCCGAGCATGCTGTCGGGGTCCTCGAGTGCGGCGGCCGTTTCCTCGTCGACGCGCTCGAACGGGATCGTGTGTGTCGTGAGGGCGTCGACGTTCAGCCGGCCCTCGCCGATGAGCCGCATGCAGAGCTCGAGGTTCGTCCGTGTTGTCCATCGCATCACGGTCGGCGGATAGGCCGGGCCGAACTCCCAACTCTCGTCGTGGTAGCCGAAGCCGGTGCGGGACGCGCGGCGGATGTCGATGTTGGTCATTCCGCGCGGCTCGTGTGCGAAGTACTCGAAGTTCGCGTTGCCGACGACCGTGATGACGCCCATGCAGTGGCCGTCGGGCGCCATCTTCATGCACTTGCCGAGGCTCTGGACCGCTTTGGTGCCGTCGCCGCCGAACGCGAGCGTGCCGCCGTCGAGCCCGCGGCCGCGGGTGAAACGGTTCGTGACCTCGACCTCGTCCTCGACGCCGACCGTCGCGGCCGCATCGATGCCCCACCGCCCGGCGATCTCCGTTCGGAAGGGGATGCTGTCCCATCCGATCACATACTGCCCGTCGAGCTGGTGCAACTGAGCGCAGAGCTGGCCGAGCAGGCCGAGCCCGACGACGCAGAAGTTCCCGCCGAACGCGACGTCGGCGCGCCGCAGCTCGTGCATGGCCGTGGCGGCAAGCATCGCATATGCGCCCTGGGCGAACGTGACTTCGTCCGGCAGCGCGACGCAGAGATTGTGCGGCACGGCCCCGTAGTCGGTATGCATTGCGTAGCCGCCGCCGATGCAGGCGACGCGGTCGCCGGGCTGGAACTCCTCGGCCCCTTCCGCGGCCTCGAGCACCGTGCCGGCGTTGGAATAGCCGAACGGATTGGGGGCGTGATCGGTGGGATTCTTCAGGCAATTGGCAAGGGTTCGCCAACTGCCGACTTCGGTCCCTGGGCTGACGAGCGACGCGCCCACCTCGACCAGGACCGCGCCCCGTTTCAGCTCCGGCACGTCCTGCTCGATGAGCCGAAGGTGCCCGTCCCCGAACTTCGCCGCTACCTTTCGCTTGTTCGCCATGGCCATAGCCGCCTCCTCAGTGCTTCGTGTTCTCGTCGTACATTGCGAGGATATTCTCGGTCGGGATATCCTCGATGAATTCCTGGCTGCCGCAGAGAATGTACCCGCCGCGCTCGCGGGTCAGGTCGAGATAGCCGCGGACTTCGGCGCGGACGTCGTCCGCCGTGCCGAAGGGCAGCGTGGTCTGCGTGTTGACGGCGCCGTGCAGCGTGATTCGATCGCCGAAGTCGCGGACGAGCCCGGCGAATTCCATCCCCGCCGCTTGCACCTGGACCGGGTCGAGGATGTCGACGCCGTCGTCGATGAAGCAGGGGATGATGTCGCGGACCGCGCCGCACGAATGCTTCATCACCTTGCAGCCGAAGTCGTGCGAGACGTCGAAGAACCGCTTGAGCGGCGCCCGCATGAACCGCTGCCACATCGCCGGCGAGATGAAGAGGCCGCGCTGCGTGCCGAAGTCGTTGCCGAAGTAGGTGATGTCGAGCAGGCCGCCGCAGGCTTCGAGATATCGCCGCGTCACCTCGACCTCGTAGTCGACGACGTGATCGATGACGGCCCGCATCACGTCGGGCTTCGTGCCCATCCAGATGTAGAAGTCCTGCTGGCCGATCATCCATCCGATCTCGTGGAAGAACGGGCTCCACGGCGCGCCGAACGTCGCGTAGGTTTGGTGGTACTTCTCGCACAGCGCGCGGACGCCGGAGTAGTCGATGCCGCCGGGGTCCGGCCACCGGTGTGCGTGGACGTCGTCGACGGTGCTCGATTCGTCGAACGGCGGGATCCGCGCCGGCCGGCCGTCGCCGGGGTCGTCCGCGAGGGTCCGCACGCCCCACATGTTGCGCCCGTAGCCGTCCGCGTCCGGGCCGTCGCCGGGCTGGCCGTAGTCCATCGGGATGCGGCGCATGTCGACGCCGAGCGCCTGAAGCAGCCCTTCGCGGTCGGCGACTCCGAGCCGCTCGATGAGCCGGTCGGTCACGTCGTCGTGGGCCATGTAATCGGCCGGCGCGCGGTCCGTCTTCTTGTGGCCGATGGCTTCGAGGACGCGTTCACGTGATGTCATATCGTTCGGTCCCTGCTGCGAAACGAGCGGGCCGAACATGGTAATTCTCAGGCACACGTGTACCTGAGAATTACCATGTCCGGAGTCACCGCCCGAGGGCCTGGTCGAGGTCGGCGATGATGTCGCCGATGTCCTCGAGCCCGACCGAGAGCCGTATGTATCCTTCGGGGATGCCCTTCTTGCAGGCGTTCCTATACCATCGGGCGCACGGTTTGTCAACATGTGAGAAGGTGGCGGCGGAGCGCGCCCCTCCCGGCCGAGATGGAAAACGCGATAGGGGTTTGCGCGGGGAGGGCCACGCTCTGCCGTGCCCGCCCTGAAGTAGTTCGCGAAACCCTCTTGAACTAACGCGGTTGACTTGCCGCGGAATGTTGCTAGAATCCCGCCGGCGGCCGGTGAGCGCTGTCGCTCTCGGGCCGATCTGAGCGGTCAACGGGAATAGCGAGGGTACTGGGAATGGCGAAGAAGAAGCCGGTACGCGTGGGGATCGTTGGCCTGGGCCGCGCAGGCTGGAGCATGCAGACTCACGAGTTGGACGCGCGGAAGGACATGTTCGATATCGTCGCAGCCTGCGACATCGAAGGGGACCGCTGCGAGAAGATGGCCGAGCGCTACGGGTGCAACACGTACCTGAAGATAGAGGACCTGGTCGCCGATCCGGACGTCGAGTTGGTGAGCATTGCGACGCGCTCGCCCGACCACGTCGCGCACGCGCTCCTCGCGTTGAGGGCGGGCAAGTCGGTCTTCGTCGAGAAGCCGATGGCGACGACGTACGCCGAGGCGAAGAAGCTCAAGCCGGCGGCGGCGAAGGCGAAGGGCAAGCTGTTCGTCCGGCACAACCGGCGCTTCGAGGCGAGCTTCCAACACATCCGCGAGGTCATCGCGAGCGGCATTCTCGGCAAGGTGTTCGAGATCAAGCTGCGGCGGAACGGCTATCAACGGCGTGACGACTGGCAGACGCTGATCGGCTGCGGCGGCGGGCAGCTCCTCAACTGGGGCCCGCACATCATCGACCACGCGCTCCGCTTCCTCGAATCGCCCGTCGCTGAGATATGGAGCGACCTCAAGCTGATCGCGGCCGTCGGCGACGCCGAAGACCACTTGAAGATCATCATGAAGGGGAAGAACGGGCGGATCGTCGACCTCGAGATCAGCGGCGGCTCCGCGCTAGGCGAGCCGGAGTGTATCGTGCTCGGGACGAAGGGCGCTCTCATCTGCGGCGGCGGCCAGATTAAGTTGCGCTACATCGACCCGAAGCAGAAGCTCTCTCGGGCGCGGGCGAATCCCGGAACGCCGGGGATGGATGCCTGCTTCCACCAAGTGGGGCGCCAGGAGGCGTTGCGGTGGATCGAGAAGACCGTGCCGATTCGCCCCAGGGCGAAGTGCAAAGAGAGCGACATCTGGAACCACGTGTACGCGGCGATGCGCGAGCGAAAGAAATTCCCCATCACCCTCGACGAGGCCCTCGATGTGATGAGGGTTGTCTCGAAGGTCAAAGAGGGGACGGCATTCGCCGCCCGCGCGGGCACGTAGCGGCGCGGCCACGTGCCGTGGGGGAGCGCTGGAACGCCCGGCAAGACCGAAGTCATGTGTTTAGCGGGGGTTACTGCGGCGTGGCGTTTGGGCAACGGGTGCTCGCGCGTGGTGACCGGGGGCGACGCGGTGTAAACCCCGTTTTACCCACCAGTTAGCCACGTTCCGCGGCAAATCTCCGAGCAACAGAGTCGAGTTTCCGCAACGTCGAAGCGCAAAGGCGCGCGCGACTGTGAATGCCGCGTTGCCGATGCGTGGTCGTAACCCCTGGGTTCGACAGCACTTATCCGAACGCCTAATATTATGTGCATTTTCTGCGGCGCGTTGGCACGGTTTTTGCTGTGTGTGATATCAGTTTTGGGATTGACATGTCAATATCAACGGCCGGCACGGCCAAAGGAGGAACGAGATGTCGAAGAAGGATAAGGCGAAGCAGAAGAAGGCGCTGGACCGGAGAGCGAAGGGCGAGCTGAAGAAGCAGCTCCTGAGTTATTCGATCGCGGCAGGTGCGGCGCTGATCGGCGCACAGGGCGCCGCGGCGGACGTGGTCTACAGCGGCCCGCAGAACATCCTGGTGAACTCGGGCAACCCTAGCGTGGGCGTCGATTTCGACGGCGGCGGCCCGGAGCTCTCGATCAACTTCCAAAGTACGGGCTGGAGCAGCGCTAACACTTGGCCCGGCACCGGGTTAACTCACACCACCGGCTCGAACATCAATTACACGTACCCAACCCACACGTCTTCATGGGGCGGCAAGAGCAACTCGCTCCGTGTCAATCCTAATGCGGGAGCTGTGGCGACGACTGCCGGGCCCGGGTATGGAGCAGCGAACTTCTCCAAGAGCCAGTTCGTCAGCCGTTCCGGCGCGGCTGGCACGGCCTACTGGGCGTTCGGCGAAAGGCTGCTCGCTCGTGTCTCCAGTTCGTGGTCCCAGACGGGTTACGGCGGTGGCTGGGGATCGACGTGGTCGTACGGCAACTTCCTGGGTGCGAAGGGCTTCATTGGCGTGCGGTTCGACAACGGTGCCGGGCTGAAGTTCGGCTGGATCGAGTTCGAGGGCGCGTCCGATGCCTCGTGGGGCCGCATTACGGGCTGGGCCTACGAGACCAGCGGCGCGGAGATCCACGCCGGCGATCAAGGGGGCGAACCCGTTGTGCCCGAGCCGGGCGGCCTGGCGCTCCTGGCGGCGGGCGCGGCCGGCTTGACGGCGCTGCGGAAGAAACGGACGAAGTAGCTCGCGACATAGGCATGACCGAACAGAAGGGCCTCGGGCTGACCCGGGGCCCTTTTCGTTGGCCGCGCCGCCCGCCGCTCGCCCGCTTGCAATTCCATCCGGCAACCGGTCTAATGGATGCGATAAGTCCGGTGCAAGACGAGACATTCAATACGCCCCTGACATCGCGGAGAGCAATGCATGGCCGATAGCGAATCGCCGAGGGTTCTCCTGATCGGCTGGGACGCCGCCGACTGGAAGGTGATCAACCCGCTGCTCGACGCGGGCAAGATGCCCAACCTCGAAAAGTTCGTGAACGATGGCGTGATGGGCAACCTCGCGACGCTTTACCCCGAACTGTCGCCGATGCTGTGGACGTCGATTGCGACGGGCAAGCGGCCGTTCAAGCACGGCATCCACGGCTTCAGCGAGCCGGACCCGCACGGCGGCGGCATCCGGCCCATCACCAACCTCTCGCGCAAGACCAAGGCAATCTGGAACATCCTCTGCCAGACGGGCCGGAAGTGCAACGTCGTCGGTTGGTGGCCGTCGCATCCCGCCGAGCCCATCGACGGCGTGATGGTGTCGGATCATTATCAGAAGATCGCGGGGCCGATCGACAAGCCTTGGCCAATGCGCCCAGGGACGGTTCACCCGCCCGGCCTCGCCGAGAAGCTCGCCCAACTGCGCCTGCACCCGCAGGAGCTGTCGGCGGAGCACATCGGGCCGTTCGTGCCCGACTTCGGCAAGGTCGACCAGGACAAGGACCACCGGCTCGAGTCGCTCGCGAAGATCATCTCGGAGTGTACCAGCGTCCACGCCGCCGCGACCGCGCTCATCCAGCTCGAGCCGTGGGATTTCATGGCCGTCTACTACGACGCCATCGACCACTTCGGCCACGGCTTCATGCGGTTCCATCCGCCGCGGCAGCCGTGGGTCAATGAGAAGGATTTCGATATATACAAGAACGTGGTCGAGAGCGGCTACCGCTACCACGACATGATGCTCGGCGTGCTGATGGGCCTCGCCGGCGACGACACGACCACCATTCTGATCTCGGACCACGGCTTTCATCCCGACCACCTTCGCCCGCGGCACATTCCGAACGAGCCGGCCGGCCCGGCCGCGCAGCACCGGCACTACGGCATCGTCGCGATGAGGGGCCCGGGCATCCGGCAGGACGAACGCATCTACGGCGCCAGCCTGCTCGATGTCTGCCCGACGATCCTCTCGCTCTACGGCCTGCCCGTCGGCGAGGACATGGACGGCAAGTGCCTCGTGAACGCGTTCCGCGAGCCGCCCGCCATCGAGTCGATCCCGACCTGGGACGACGTTGCGGGCGAGGCCGGCATGCATCCGCCGGACAAGAAGATCGATCCGGTCGAGGCGCGAGAGGCCATCAACCAGCTTGTCGCGCTCGGCTACATCGAGAAGCCGGACGAGAACCGCGAGAAGGCGGTCGCGAAGACCGTCCGCGAGTTGCACTACAACGTCGCACGATCCTACATGGACGCCGGCCGGCACGCCGACGCCGCCGGGCTCCTCGAGGACCTGCTCGATAAGTGGCCCGACGAATACCGCTTCGGCATTCAGCTCGTCACGTGTTACCAGGCGCTCGAGCGGACTGCCGACGCGCGCCGCGTGCTCGAGGAGCTCTTCGAGCGGAAGAAGAAGAACGCGCAGGAGGCGATCGAAAAGCTCAAGGCATTCCGCGAGGAGCACAAGGACAAGAAGTTCGAGGACCTCGACGAGAAGGTGCAGAAGGAGTTGCTCGACCTGAGAGGCGCAGCCAGCCACAACCCGTACGCTATGGAATACCTGATGGGGTCGCTCCTGTTCGCAGAGGGGGACAACAAGCAGGCGCTGGGCCATCTGCGGCGGGCGGGAAAGGCCGACGCGAAGCGGCCCGGTCTGCACGTCAAGATCGGCCAGGTCTACCTGAAGATGAAACGCTGGGCGGACGCCGAGAAGAGCTTCCGAAAGGCGCTGTCGATTGACCCGGAAGATGCCGCGGCGCATCTCGGGCTCTGCCAGAGCCACCTCCCGCGCCGGCGCATAACGAGCGCCGCCCAGGCCGCGCTCAAGGCCATCGGCCTCGTCTACCACAACCCGAAGGGCCACTTCCTTCTCGGCGTTGCGCTGCACCGGCTCGGGAAGATCGACCGCGCCGTCGAGGCGCTGAAGGTCGCGCTCGCGCAGAATCCGAACTACCCGGAGGCCCACCTGCGGCTGGCCTACATCTATGAGCGGCGGCTCGACGACGCGGGATCGGCGGCCGAACACCGCCGTCTCGCCAGGGAGGCCGGGCAGCGAATCCGCGACATCAAGGCGGGCCGGCTGGCGGCCGAGGCGCCCGAAAAGGCTGAGGCCGCGCCGGAGCCGGCGGCCGCCGAAGTGGCGGCCGCCGAAGCGGCCGCCGACTCGGCAGGGCCGGCAGACATCAAGGAGACCGTCACGATCGTCTCGGGCCTGCCGCGCTCGGGCACGTCGATGATGATGCAGATGCTCGATGCCGGAGGTTTGCCGCCGCTGACCGACGAGGTCCGCCAAGCCGACGACGACAACGTCCGCGGCTATTTCGAGTTTGAGAAGGCGAAGAGCGTCCACAAGGATGCGTCCTGGCTGCCCGATGCGAAGGGCAGGGCGGTGAAGATCGTCGCGCAGCTTCTTGGGAGCCTGCCGCCGAGGCCGGGGCTCAGTTACCGTATTGTCTTCATGGAGCGCGACCTGAACGAGGTGGTCGCGTCGCAGGGGAAGATGCTCGAGCGGCGGGGGAAGAAGGGTGCTGCGTTGTCCGACGAGGACCTGCGCGGCGTGTTCGCCGGCCAGATCCGGCGGATTCGGCAGATGCTCTCGGCCCGCAGGATCCCGGCGCTCTACGTGGAACACCGCGATTGCATCGAGCAGCCGGAGAAGGTGGCCGAGCGGGTCAACGCGTTCCTGGGCGGCGAGCTTGACGAGGCCGCGATGGCCGGAGTCGTGGACCCCAAGCTATACCGTCAGCGCCGCGGCGCGAAGCAGTGACGCCCCCTCTTGTTGATCTTCACGCGTGACAGCGGAATCCGGCTCCTCGGGACGAGGAGCCTTCGCGACAATTGAAGCCCGGAAGGCGGCTGTGCACCTGTCCGGACTTCATTCGGCCTCGGCTTTGATCGTTGCGGAAGTAAGGACCTCGTTGTTCAGTTCGTTGATTTCGGCCACGACGTTCGTGGCGTCGATGTCGACGATCAGGTTGAAGACATCTCCCAGACCGTAATCCATGCGAGCAAAGCCCAAACCAATCTTTTTCGTTTTGCCCGCTTTCAGCTTGAGTTTCTGGACGCTCGAGCGGAGGAGTGTGTCCGCGTCATCCAGCGTCGCATCGGCTGATGCATAGAGGTTGATGACTACTTCGGCGCTGACATCCGCGTTTCCTTGATTGAGCATTGTCACGTAGAGCTTTTCGAATTCAGTGGTCTCGCCAACGCTGTACTTGACCGCGGCAGCGGTGCCCGTGAGGTCAATGCCTGGGACGGCGACCTCAACGGTTGTGCTTGTTGCAGAGGGAGCGAACTCGTCCGAGTCGACTATCAGGTAGTAGTTGCCAGGTGACACGCCGTTCATCGAGACTTTCTTGAAAGTCACCTTCGCGGTTTTTCCCGGCTTGATGCGAAGGAGCTTTTGCACCGTGCCGAGCTTGACCGCCGTTGCCGGGTCGAGCGTCTGCGTGGGAGCGGCATACAGGTCTATGGCGGCGACTTTGAAAAACTCGGTTCCCCCGGTGTTCGAGACAAGAACGACGACTTTCTTCAATACGCCGTTCTTGCGATTTCCGGGCACAATCCGTGCGGTGAGGCCGGCTTCAAGTATCTGGGCGCCAATCGGGCCGGGCGCCTGAACGACGTTGACCGAGACCGGCACCGCAGTGCCGGATAAGAGAGCGCCGTCGGACGCTTTGACCTTGAACGCCTCGATAACCCCGCTGGTGGCGGCCGGCGGGGTCCACACGAGCGACTCGCCCGCTGAAAGCAACGTTGTTCCCGGGACGACGGCAACGCCGCCCTTGGTGAGCGTTCCGGCCGACACGGAGTCGATCAGGAAACTGACGGGCTCGCCTTCGGGGTCCGCTTCGTTGGCCGCGGCCGCCAGTGTCTCGTATGTTATCGTGAAGGGCTGGTTCTCCGTCGCGCCAATGAGCGTGTTCACAGTGGTCAAGGTTGGCGGGAGGTTCTGAGTCACATTAATGGTAACTATCGCGGCCGCACTTGTCAGGTCGCCGGGGTTCCAGTGGGTGCCGGCAGGGTCGCCGTTGTCGGTCACGGTGAACGCAAAGGCGTCCGGTCCGGTGTAGCCGGCGTCCGGCGTGTAGGTCGCCACATTGTCTACGAGGTCGACGGTGCCGTTGAAGGGCTGGGTAAGGATCTCGAACACAAGGTCCACGGCGGCCGTCTCGACGTCGTCACCCACGAGGGTGATCGCAGTGGGTGTGTCCACGCCGACATCGACTGTCTGGTCTTCTGCCGTCGGAGCGTCATTGACCGCCAGGGCCTGTTCAGTTGTGACTTGAACCGGCGTGGCGGACGCGGCCAGACCATCCCAGGCCACGACCGTGAACATGTTAAGTGTGCCGTTCGTATCAGCGGCCGGGTGCCATATCCAGCTTTCGCCTGAGCTGAGGAGCGAAACGCCGACGACGACCGGCATGCCGCCTTCCCTGAGGGTGCCGGCCGTGATCGCTTCGACACGGAAAGATATGGGGTTGCCGTCCGCGTCAGCCTCATTTGCCGCGGCAGCCAGAGCGGCGTAGGTTATGGTGAAGTCCTCGTCTTCCGTCGCACCGGTCAGCATCGCAATCGTGGTGAGTGTGGGTGGCGCGTTCCCGCTCGCGCCCACCTGGATGCTTACGGTCACGTCGCTGTCAGACTTGGACGTGCCGTCGTAGGCCCTGACGTTGAAGGCCTGAACGGCTGCGCCGAACGCGCCCGCCGCCGAGGTCCACACGAGGGTTTCGCCGGCAGCAAGCGTGGTCAACCCTTCGACTGCGGGGAAGCCGCCCTTCACCAAAGTCCCGGAAATCACTTTCTCCACCACGAAGCTTATGGGGTCGCCTTCGGGGTCCCATTCATTGGCGGCGTTGGCCAGCATGTCGTAGGTGATGTCGAACGGCCTGTTTGCGATTGCTCCCGGCAGCACCGTAACCGTGGTGAGAGTGGGAGGGCTGTTCAGGGGGTCAACGTCGATGGTGACGGTGATCGGATCGGGGTCGTTCTCGTGGTCGTTGTCGCCAGGATCATACGAGCCGATCGCGTAGTCCCACGCTGTGACCGAGAACGCGTCCTGCACGCCTGTGGCGTAGTAGGGCGCCGTCCAGACCCACGTGTCGCCAGGGTCTGTTCCAAGGTGTGTGTGCAGGGGGACATCGACCATCGGCGTGGCGGGGTTGCCGTCGTGGTCGTACTGAAGGTTGCCGGCGATCACTTCTTCGAGTCGGAAGGAAAGCGCGTCGCCGTCGGGGTCTCCGGCGTTCGATGCTGCGAGCAGTTGCGCGTAGGTGAAAGAGAAGGGATGGACGTCACCGGGCACGCTCTCCGTCGCGCCTGTTAAGGTGGTGAAACTCGACAGTGTCGGGATCAGATCCTGGTAAATCAGGTTGAGGTTGTTGTTGGTGTAGTTGAAATATGCGATTTGCGGTTTCCCGCTGATGTCGAGCGTCAGGCAGGTCGACAACCCGACGACGTTCCCCAGGCCGGGTTGTGTGAACGGGTTCCAGCCGACAGTGTCGACCGTCTCCACCGCCCACGGGATGACGTTGCCGGTCCACTTCGCGTATTTGAGGTCGCCGTTGGTGTAATCAAGATAGCTTATGTGCGGCTTCCCCGCGCTGTCGAGCCACAGCGACGAGAACGCACCGACGTCTCCCACTTCGTCTATTACGTCGGTCAGCCACGACCCTGAATGCCAGACCGCGTATTCCAGATTGTTGTTGATTGAGTCGTAGTAGGAAATGTGAGGCCTGCCGCTGATGTCCAGGGCCAGCGAACTGAACGCCCCCGCATCGCGAACACCGACTTCGGCCGCGCCGTGGAAGCGGTGGTTTGCGCCGTACCCGGCGACGTTCTCCGGGACGTTGCTCTGCCAGCCTGTACCGGTCTCCACATACCCAAGATCGAAATTGTCTATGACCTCGTTGCGGAAGCTGAAGTAGTCCGGCACCCACGCGCCCCCAATGAACTCCAGGGGGACAATCCAAACAGCATCTGCCACGACGGCTCCATTGGCGCTGGTGTCGAGCCTGACGGTCACCTCGCCGCTGCCGATCGGGTATCGGCCCAGCAGCCGGAAGAAATGGCCGGCGTCGTCTGAGAACGTACCTTCCGCATCCACCGCCATTGTCTGGTCAATGAGAACGATTGCCTCGATCGTGCCGCCGTCCAGGATGGTGAACGGCGCCCCCGTTGTATTGTTCGGGTCCGCCACCCAAGTCACCCACAACTCGTACATGCCGGGGTCGAGGCCGCCGTAACCATCATAAGTCCAACTGGCGGATACCGCCTCGCCGCCGGCGACCGCGGTCTTCATCCACACGAACCCATTCCACTCCGCGTACATCAGGGTGCCGGCGCTCAGATTGTAGTAGCTGATGCGCGGGTACCCGATGCTGTTGAGCTCGAGAGAATTGTACGTCCCGACCGAACCGATATTGTCGACGGTTTCCACGCGCCAGGGGCCGTCGAGGATCGCGTAGGCGGCATTCGGCGAATTGCCCGCGTCGTCGACCCAAGTGGCGAAGACCTCGAAGGTGCCCGGCGCGAGATTCTCGAACCGCCACTGCGCGACGTTGCTGCCGGAGTTGGACGCGTGAGTCCGATAATCGCCTTCGTGGCCGCCCGTGCCGTCCGCCCATCCGGTTCCGGTCTCGCTGTACATCACGTCGCCGTTGTCGACGTACCATGTCTCGAAGCCATCGGTCACGCGAATACCGTCGGCGACCACCGCGCCGTCGCCCACGTCGGCCAGTTGGACGGTGAGCATGCTGTTGTTGACGGTGAAGTCGCCCAACTTGTACCACCAGATTCCGTTCGTGTCCTGCCAGGCATCGGGGGTCCCGGCGATGCCCTGAGTCTGGTCCACGACGACGGTACCCCGCCGGTTCGCCTCGTACCAGGCCGCATATTTCAGGCTCGTGTTGTTTCCATCATAGTAGCTGATTCGCGGCCGGCCGGTCTTGTTGAGATCGAGAGATGTGAATTGGCCAATGTCACCCGCGTGCGCAATTGTCTCGATGTGCCAGACCCCGAGCGCATCCTGGGCCGCGAACTTCAGGTCGGCGTTCGTGACGTCGAAGTAGCTTATCCTGGGCAGGTCGTCCAGGTTCACTGCGATGGAGGTGAACTGGCCCACGTCGCCCAGGTCGTCCACGGTTTCCGTCGTCCCGACCCACGCCTTGGTCACGTCGTCCCAGCCGCCGACCGCGTACTTGAGAGCGCCGTTGTCGGCGTCGTAATACGACATGTGTTGGCGGCCCTCGCTGTCTATTACAACAGCGGCGTACCTGCCCACATCGCCGTCGGTGTCGATCTGGTTGACAGCCCAGAAGGTCTCTGCGCTGAGCAGAAGCCGCGGCTCAAGCGCTTCGAAGGTTGGACTGTCTGATGAATAACTGCGCGGAGTCATAGCGAATCTCCCAAAGATGCCAACGTAAGCCGGCCGGTCTCGACGGCAGAATCACGCCGCAGCCGATGCGCGTTTATGTGCCCGATATTGGGATAGCGTACACGCAGCCCCGAGAGGCGTAGTCCATACCCCTCTCGCCGGTTGCCACTCGCGCTGCCTTCCGCAATACGTTACCCAATCTGCTCGCACGCTGAAGTGCTTGCTGTTGCAATTACAGCAGTCTAACTGGCCTGGCCGGCGTTTGCAACAAAAAAAGACAAGAAATTTCGCGCGACAAACACCAGCCGGACCGTTGTTCACAGGTTGTAGCCGACTGGCGAGTCATCTCGTCGGTCCTGCTCGTTGCATCGCCGCGTCTGGCGAGCGGCGTTGCTCTTGAACGACACAAGCGCTCGCGGCGATGCTGTTCCGCAACACCGGCGGCCCCAACCGGGGCCGAGCCGGCTCTACAGATCCATTCGCCACGCCTCGATGTTCGCGAAGGTGATCGAGGCGTCGTTCGCCAGCAGGCCGACCTTCCCGCCCTCAGGCTTGTACACGTACGTCTGCACGAGCAGGTCGTCGACGTAGAGCTCGAACAGGTCGTGGCGCAGCAGCAGGCGGAACGCGTGCTCCTTTCCGTCCTCGATGCCGGTGACGGTCGCGCAGCCCATCCCGGTCACGTCCTCGGATTTGAAGCCGGTGACGACGTTATAACGGCCGATGTGCGTCTCGCGTTCACCGGGCCCGCCGACGCCCAGCCGGATCTCGATCGCCCGGCCGCCGTGCTCCGAGAAGACAAACCCCGCCGGAGGCCTATGATCCCCGGCGCTCGCACGGATTGCGCCCTCGATGATGGCTCCCTGGCCGAGGCCGAACGAAGGCTCAAGCCACACCGCCTTGCGGCCCCCGGCTCCTGCGTCGAGCGTGAGGTTCCGCGTCTCGAGTTCGACCGGTTCGCCCTTGAGCGCCTCGTTCGCCTCCCACCACCCCAGCCGCAGGTGTCCGTCGTCGAAGACGGCTTTCCGAAGCGGGAGCATCCACGTGCCGGACGGGCCGGAGACGTAATTGCTGATGAGGAGTTCGCCCCTGCTCCGCGCCCACGCCGCAGTCACATATTTTGTGTCACTTCCTGTTCCATTGGCGAACGCTGCGCGAATTCACATGGTAAGTGCAACGTTTCGTTCCCAGAACGCCTCGACGGGAGTCCGGTGGTCGAGACACTTTCGCGGCCGCTCGTTCATCTTTGCGCGAAACAAAGTTATCTGTCCCCGTGGTCACGGAAGATTCTTGGCCATGCGACTGCCCCCTGCTTTCTTCCGGGGACCCGTTCTTTTCCCCCGGCGGTGGAGACGCTTCCGGCATATGTCCCCGTCGGTGTGGAAGGTGTTCGGGGCTGCTTGCCGCTGGACGGTATGATAGGGCGTCTTGGCCCGGAAGTCAAAGCCGATACTTACCACGGATGGACGCTGATAGACACTGATAAAGCTGACCATGATAGACCAGGGGACAGGGGGCAGGGATCAGTCTCAAGAACCAGCCACAAAGATCACGAAGAGGTGGACGCTGATAGACACTGATATCCCGTCGATCCTGTTTATCCCGTCAAACCTCTTTTCTTCTTCCCCGTTTTCTCCCTTTTTCCCTTTCTCCCATCTTACACCATCCGCGACATCTGCGTAATCAGCGTCCAAAGCTCTTCTCTTCTCCGTGCCTCCGAGTCCTCCGTGGTAAGTCCGTGCTTCTCCGTCACCGGACGATGTCTCTCGCAGAGCGGCCGCCGTGTGGCCGCTGTCCCAGCGGCGGCGGCTTGGAGTTGCCGCCGAACCAAGGGCCGCACGGTACGTTGCTATGAGCAGCGACAGCAAAGGCAAACGTTATGACTGAGAACCCATGAGACGCCAGACGACCATCGTCCTGCTGATTGCTCTGCCGATGATCTTCGGATGCGACACGGCACCGGTCGAATGGCCGGAAGAAGCGCCCTCCGGTCCAATCGTCCTACGCTCAGACTTGGCTAAGCCCGGTGACCGGATGCTCTGGCGAAACACAGGGAAGCCATTCACAGGCCGGGCGGTGGAGTACTACGGTCATGGCTTCTGGGTTGAAGCATTTCGCGATGGCTATCCTGTCGATATTATGGAGCCGGCTGAGCGAGTGCCTCTGTTCCCTGAAGGCGAGCCCTATCAGAAAGCTGTTCGTGAGTACGTGCGAAAGAACGGCCCTGATCACAGTACGTACCTGTTCTTCCTGGCATATGGCGCCCAAGCCGACGTCCCCATGTTGCTTTACGGCCTCCGCAGCATGGGGGAAATGAAGGGTCGTTCAATGGTCTGCACGAGGGGGCACTGTGTCGATGCACTGCAGAGCATCACGGGTGCGAAGCCGGGATACAACTACTCGGACTGGGAAAAATGGTGGCAGCAGGAATACAGGACTGATCCACCACAATGGAAACCGGAAGGCAAATAGAGACTCGCGACGACCAGTTCAAGCAAACACTGATAGAGCTGACCATGTGACCATGGACAATGGACCGTGGACCAGGGACCAGTCACAAGAACCAGCCACGAAGATCACGACGGAACTTGCCACGGATTAGCACGGACCAAAACCGATCTTCCTGGATTCCTAATCAGCCCCATCTGCGTTCATCCGTGTCCATCCGTGGTGAATTCGCCTTCGTTCCCTCCGTGCCCTTCGTGGTAAGTCTCTTCTCCCCTTTCCCCATTCTTACACCATCAGCGACATCTGCGTGATCTGCGTCAAAAGCCCTTCTCTTCTTCTCCCTTTCTCCCATCTTACACCTCCCCGCCTCTCGCGTGTCCACTTCGCTGGGTGTAAGCACTTGAACAAATCGCCAAACGGCGCTATGATGCACACTGAGGCGGGGCGGCGCCCTGTCACCGGCCACCAGCGGAGTTCATCGATGGCTTGTCCTTTGCGGGCATGCCTGCTCTTCCTTCTCCCCCTCGCAGCCGGGTGCGCTTCGTACTACGCGCACTACGAGGCGAGCGCCGAGCGCCAGATTGACGAGATCCTCACCTCGAAGAACTTCGAGGCCGTCGACCGCTGGCAGGCCGACGCCCGAATGCCCGCGCCCCGAAAACCACTTCTTGGGCCCGCGGCCGACAACCCCGGGCCGGCCGAGGCCAGGACGCTCTCTCTAAGCGAGGCGCTCCGCCTCGCCACGGACCGCAACCGCTCCTTCAAATCAGAGGTCGAAGATACTCACCTCGCCGCGCTGTCCCTCTCGCTTCAGCGCCGCAACTTCGGCCCCGTCATTACAAACACTATAGCATATGTCTTCTCGAATTCGCCCTCGGCCGACGCCGCCGGCACGACGTCGGCCAGGATCGGAATCAGCAAGATCGTCCCGAGCGGCGGCACTGTTTCCGCCT
>JBDREM010000200.1:0-6989 GCA_043819695.1 Planctomycetota bacterium | reverse complement strand
TTTTTCAGCGTCTCGTGCAGCGGCGCGTCCGGCGCCGCCGTCTGCGGGTCGGGCAGTTCGATGCGCCTGCTGCCGGGGTATTCCTTGTACGTGTCCGGCCTGCTCCGCCGGTCGAGCGGCCCGCCGGGCATCCGGTCGCGGCGGTATTTGGTCTCCTGCTGGAACCTGTCGCCGACGTCCGAGGTCATGTTTCTCCGTCCTCCGTCCCGCCGCCACCGATAACCGCTCGACAAGCTCACGGCAAGCTGATCACTGGCCACCGGTCGCTGACGACTCGTCGTTCCGGCGCCGCAAGAGGTGCGTGAGTTCCCACACGACGGACCGGAGTGTGGGATCGGGATGGAGCGCGACCGTTACGAGGCAGGCCACAATGGCGCAGGCGCCGGCGATCAGGAGCCGGGCCAGGTCGTCCAATCCGGTGGCGGCAACGAGCAGCCACATCGTGCCGACGCACACGGCGACGCTGGCCAGGGCGCAGTGCAGCCCGGGCCACACCGCGTCGAAGAAGTTGCGGACGCTCGCCTCGGTCTTCCGCCCCTGATACACGAGGTAGAGGCCGAGGTAGACGGCCGTCACGATGTCGACGGCGACGGCGACGCCGGGCAGGTCGAAGAGCGTGCCGATGGCGGTGCCGATTCCCATCAGGATGAATACGACGGCGAGCGCGAGCGCTTCGAACCGGATATGGCCGCGGCTCCGGATGAGCGCGCCGGCGGCGCCGACGAAGACTCGGATCATGCCGGCGGCGCAGAGAATCTGGAACGGGAGCACGGCGCCCGCCCACTTGGGCCCCATCAGGACGGCGAAGAACTCGTCGGCCAGAACGGCGGCGATGCTGAGGAACGGGAGCGCGAACAGCGAGATGGCGCACACGAGCTTCCGCTGGACGCGCAGCACGTCCTCGGGCTTGTCCTGGTATCGGGAGAACGCGGGGAACATGACCTCGTAGAGCCGCATGGCGATCTGCTCGAGCGGCTGCGAGATGAGGCGGAAGGCGAACACGTAGAGCCCGAGAGCGACCGAGCCGAGCGCGACGCGCACGACGATGTAGAAGATGTTGCATGCGCCGTAGTAGAAGAACTCGGTGACGGTTGCCCAGCCGGAGAAGCCGACCATCTCGCGGACGGCCTGGAGCCGGAACCGGAGTCGGAAGCGGTGGCCGCAGAGCGCGACGAACAGGCCGGAAAGGAGCACCGCCCGGAGCAGCTCGGCCCAGAACACGCTCCAGACGCCCCGGCCGTTGAACGCGAGGATGATCATGACGGTGCAGCCGGCAGCGTTGGCGAACTCGCCCATCACGGCGAACGTTCGGAACGCCATCCTCCGCCGCAGGATTCCCTCGGGGGTGAAGCTGAGGGCGCGGACCGCGAAGACGATCGTGTAGGGGAGGAGGACCTCCGCCAGCAGGGGGTCGTCGAGCGCCCGCCCGATCAGAGGGGAGACCGCGGCGACGGCCACGGCAACCACAAGGCCCATCAGCACGTTGACGATCATCGCGGAATCGAAGTGGTCGGGGCCGGCGTCTTTCTTCTGGATGATGGCGGGGGTGGTTCCGAGACGCGAGAGGATCATCGTCAGCGGATCAATCACGTACAGGGTGCCGACGACGCCGAGCAGCTTCGGCCCGAGCAGCTTGGCGAGTACGAAGAAAGCGACCATGCGGACGACGCGTCCGCCGAAGCGCGCGGCGATGGTCCAGCCGGCGCCCGACTTGATCGTTTGCCCGAGCCCCGAGACGGCCCCGCCGTGGGTCGCGTCTATCGGGCTGTCCGTCGATGTCGACACGGCTACTTTCCTCGGAACGTCCGTTCGAACCAGTCGAGCAGGCCGGTGAGCTGCAATGCGAGCCGGGCGGCGTTCGGGTTCGCGTCGGTGGTTTGGCTCAACGTCGCCCTCTCGGCCCCTGGCCGGCCGCGTGGTCGAATCAGCGCCCGAGCACGCGCGGTCGTGCGTGGTCGAGGCGGGCGTTGGCCAGCACTAGTTCGATCCGGCGGACCATGACGCGAACGTCGAACTCGCCGACGGCGCGCTCGTGGCACGACCGCGAGTAAGCCGCCCGCTTCGCCGGATGGGCCAGCACGGCCCGAAGCCTGTCCGCGAGGGCCGAAGCGTTCCCGTTCTCGACGACGTGCCCGTCCATGTTCTCCCGCACGGCAAACCGGGTTTCGCCGACATCATACGTGACGATCGGGACACCGCACACCATGGCCTCCTGGATGGCGATGGAATTGCCCTCGCGCACCGACGTGCAGACCATGATGTCGCTGGCGAGCAGCAGGCGGGGGACATCGTTCCGGAAGCCCGTGAACACCGTTCGGCCTTCGATGCCCAACTCGCTGCACAGAGCCTTCATCTCCTCCAGCAGCGCGCCGGACCCGACGGCGAGGATCCGCAGGTCCGGGAACCCGCCGCTCACGTCCGCAAGCACGCGGAGGAACTCGGGCCAGTTCTTCTCCGAACGGAACCGGCCGACGTTGCAGACCACGACGGCTTCCTGCGGGATGTTCAGTTCGTCGCGAACCTCGGCCCGGATCTGCACGCGCTCCTCGTCGGAGAATGTGAACTTCGTAAGGTCGATGCCGTTGGGGACGACGTGGACCTGCTCGGAGCGCCCGAATCCGAGCGACAGCATCCGGTCCGCCGCCTTGGGCCCGCAGGCGATGATGCTCCGGGCATAGCCGGCGAATCGCTGCTTGAACCGGTACAGGATCGTCGCCATCAGCGCCCACGCGGCAATGTCCTTGACCGTCCGGATCGTCCCGTCGCTGTGCTCGTGATACACGAGCGGCACCCCGACATGGCGCGCCAGCATCGAGCCGGCGATGAGGGACTTGATCAGGTGGGCGTAGATGATGTCGGGCTTGAACTTTTCCGCGACTTGTCGCAGCTTGCGCCCGCAGAAAGGGTTCCACTTCGCGATGTTGAGGATCCGGTAGGCGGCGCCGTGCTGCTCCATCCGCTCGACCATGTCCGTCCGCTTGCCGAGCGCACACACCAACACGTCGAGGCATTGACGGTCGTACCCCGCGCAGAAATCAATGATGAGGGACTGAGCTCCGCCCAGGCCCATGCTGTCAACGACGACGAGAATCTTAATGGCGCGTTGGCTCTCGCTCATTCTCCTGCACCGGCATGGGACCCGGCCTTATGCAAACGTCCCGACACCGCGGGACGCGAAACGCTCCCTCGACGGACTATGCCGCCCTCCCGGCGCGTCTGACGCCGAGAACACACCTAATGAGTATACAGTGGGCGGGGCTGATTGCAATCCGGTAGAGCGGCGGCGGCCGGCGGCGGCCGGAGGGCGCGCGAGCTGTGCCGTGTCAGAACGGGAGTTGCGGATCGAACTCGCGCGCCCAAAGCTCGAAGCAAAGCAGTGTCCAGATCGTGTAGGCGCGGTCGGCCTTGCCGGACTTGTGCTCGGCGAGCAGTTGCTCAATCGAAGTGATCGAGAACACCCGGTTGAGGATCGTGTCGCTCCGGAGCAGTGTCTCCTCGGCGAAGGGTGCGAGGTCCTCGCGAAGCCACCGTGCGATCGGCACGCCGAAGCCCATTTTGCCACGCGAGTAGATCGGTCTCGGCAGGAGGTCGCGAAAGGCATAGCGAAGCACGAACTTCCCGCGCCCGCCATAGAGCTTGTGCCTCGAGGGAATGCGGAAAGCGGCCTCGACCACACGGTAGTCGAGCAGCGGAGCCCGGGCCTCGAGCCCGTTTGCCATCGTTGCGATGTCCATCTTCACCAGCGGATCGTTCGGGAGGTACACCGCGAGGTCGGCGAACATCGCCGCGGCCGCGGGGTCGTGCAGATCGGCGCACGACGCGTATGCGTCGGTGAACGCGTCGGACGCGTCGAACTGCATCGCCGCCTCCGCGAACGTCGGCGTATAGACGTGCTGCTTCTCGGCTTCGGAGGCGTAGGCCAGCCACGCCGCGTGGCGCTTCGCGGGCGAAAGGTGCATCGCGCCCAGCAGGAGCCGCGCGCGCCGCAGCGAGCTCTTGCGGTCCTTGCCCTTCGGCAGCACCGAGCCGAGCAGGCCGATCAGCTTGCCGAGCGACGGCGTGACGTGGTCGACCTGGCCGCAGGCCCGCGCCGCGATGTGCCGCGGGTAGCCTCCGAACGCCTCGTCGGCTCCGTCGCCCGTCAGCGCGACCTTGACGTGCTCCGCCGTCTTCTGCGCAAGGTAGTACGTCGGGATCGCCGACGGGTCGGCGAACGGCTCGCCGTAGCGCCGCGCGAGCAGCGGCAGCACGTCGACCGCGTCGGGCGTCACCTGAAACTCCGTGTGCGACGTGTCGAACTGTTCCGCCACGATCCGCGCGTACTCGAGCTCGTCGTAGTCGGGGTCGCCGAACCCGATGCTGAATGTTCGCACGCGGTCGCCGCAGTGCTTGCTCATGAGCGCGACGACGATGGACGAGTCGATTCCGCCGCTGAGGAACGCGCCGAGCGGGACATCCGCGACGAGGCGCGACCGCACGGCCCCCTCGACCGCGGCGCGAACCTGCGCGGCCGCGTCGTCCAGGCGGCAATCTTCCGGCTCGACCGGCAGGTTCCAGTAGCGCTCGAGCCGCGACTCACCGTTCTCGGCGATGAGCACGTGCGCCGGCGGCAACTTTCGCACGCCGTGGTAGATCGTCAGCGGGCAAGGGACCGCGAGATACGACAGATAATGATGCAGCGCTTTCGTGTCGAGCACGCGCGGGACGGCTTCAATGGCGAGCAGCGCCCGCAGCTCCGACGCGAACGCGAAGAACCCCCCGCCATCGTAGTACATCAGCGGCTTCTCGCCCATTCGGTCGCGGGCGAGCACAAGCCGCTCGGACTTCGCGTCCCACAGGGCGAACGCGAACATCCCGTCGAGATGTTCGACGCACGCGGCCCCGTGTTCCTCGTAGAGGTGGACGATCACCTCGTTGTCGCTGCGCGTCTTGAACTGATGGCCGCGCGATTCCAGCTCGGCCCGCAGCTCCCGGAAGTTGTAGATCTCACCGTTGCAGACGAGGAGAATGGCGGCGTCCTCGCTCGCGAGCGGCTGGTGCCCGGTCTCGAGGTCGATGACGCTCAGGCGCGTGTGGCCGAGCGAACAGCGGCCCGAGGTGGCGGCGCCGGTGTCGTCGGGCCCGCGGTGGCGGAGGCGTTCGACCATCCCGGCCAGCGCACCTTCGCCGGGCTCCCCGCCGTTGTTGAGAATTCCCGCAATTCCGCACATGGCAAATGCCCAATGACGAATGCAGACTCGATTCCGACTTTGTCACGTCCCCAGCTTCTCTTCGAGGAACGCGGCCATCTCGTCGAGCGGTACGCGGTCCTGCCCCATCGTGTCGCGGCGTCAGGGCTTCGCCTTGATGCCAAGGAGCTTGAGCAATTGCTTCCGGACGCCCTTCGCCTTGGCGAACGTCTCGCGAGCTTCCTCCCTGTCGGCGCACTCACCAGGGTATCGAAAGGAGGCCGCCGCTCGAGACACAAACTGCAGGTCCTCGACAGGCCACGACCATTCCGGGTTGGCTTCGGCGAGCAACCGGCCCAGATGCGGCAGGTCATGCGTCCTCGGCGGCACAACACCTCGGAGGATCAAAAGTGCCTTCATCAGCTTCTCAACGCACTGCTGTGAATGGAAACACGAGGCGTCGTAGTTCGGGTGCTTCCGGGCGCGGAGTTCGCGCCCTGCCGTGATGAAATCCCCCTCGGCCTTGTTCACCCACTCCCTAACCGTTGCGTTCATACAGAACCTTCCCCTCGTCCAGAGCTTCCCGGATGAGCGGGTCGCCTTCCTTGTAACGGCGGCGGACGTCTCCCGGCCTTCGGGCGAGGAGGTCCACAGGAAACCGCACGTCGGCGCGGCGGAGAATCTCCACAGACTTGCGGAAGGCGGTACCGCGGAACGCCAGCACCACCAGCAGGTCCACGTCGCTGTCTTCCGTCGCCCGGCCCCGCGCGTGCGAGCCGAACAGGACGACGCGTTCCGGGTGGAACTCTCGCGCGATACGTGCCGCCGCCGCCCGAATTCGTCTAATGGATATCACGGTCGAGCCCTCCTGAACGTCATCTACGATATCAGAGGAACCGGTGTTGTGCAAGCGGCCGCGGTATCGGGCCGTCGGTCAGGCCTGTGCGTCCCCGTCCCCGTACTCAGGTTCGTCTTCGGTGACCCGGCCGACGGCTGCCACATCCACCCGCACGCCATGTCTCTGGACATATGCCGCGAAACTCGCCGGATCACAGTGCTCAAGCTGCGCGTCCGGGAAGATGTGCAGCTCGATGTCATCGCCGACCTCCGCCTGCACCCGACTGGCAACGCGGGCGTGTTCCAGCAAGCCCCACGTTTGCACACCGCGCGCGAACACCGCGATGTCGATGTCGCTGTGCTCTGTGGCTTGGCCGTTGACTTGTGAGCCGAAGATGAAAGCTGCCGACACGGGGACCCGGCGGGCCAGTGCCGCAACCGCTTCCACTGCCCGAGCCATCACTTCATCAGGCCGAGTATCCATTCGCACGTGTCCTCCGTCTGGCTCACCAGTTCGGCGGCGGCCGCATGGGTCAGTGAACCCCCAGGCCCCCCCCGGCGGTTCGGGGTAGCGGGACAAGATGTAAGCGTTTGTGAGAACTCGGAGCAGTTCGGCTCGCTCGGGGTCCACCTGAAGCCCGGCCTCTCGTGCAAGTTGCGGCAGATTGTGAAGCCTGGGCGGCGTTTGGCCCGCCCGCAAGACGATGAGCCCCTTGAGCGCCTTCTCGACCGCCTGCTGGCAGCAGAAGACGACGTAGAGATAGCGGCCGGCCTGAAGCATCGCGCGGGCAGTCTCCAGGTCGTACTGAGCCCGCTCCGTCCACTGCTCAGGCGTGCTCATCCCGCCCGACTCCTTGCTCCGAGATCACATCGATTCTAGGGGCCGCTGCATGATCTGGCAAGCCGACTCGTCACCCGCCCCGGAAACGCGCAGGTACATAGTACCCCCCTGAGAGCGGTGGGGGGCGGGGGTCTGCGGGCAGG
>JBDREM010000199.1:0-10336 GCA_043819695.1 Planctomycetota bacterium | reverse complement strand
CGCGTGGACGGGCAGCGCGTAGAGCAGCCCCGGCGCGAGCGTGAGCATGCATAGGTAGAACAGGTGGCCGGCGAGGATCGCGACGAGAACGAATAGCGCCCGCTTCCAGTCGGGCTTGGCGACTATCAGCCAGCCGACGTACAGCGCGCCCGTGAGCACGAGGAAGTCGATCCCGGCGAACGTCGAGCCGGCCCAGAGCGGGAGCCCCGTAATTGCGCCCGCCAGGCGGCCGAGCCAGCCGGCGGCGGCGTCGGCCGCCAGCCAAAGGAACGGAATCGATGTGTTGGCGTGGCGGTAGAGCGCGAGCGCCGAGACGGCGACGGCCGCGAGAAGCAGCATCTGCCGGTCGGCCCTCGGCCGTCCGATGGCGAGAGCGGCGAGAATGACGGCCGCGGCCAGAACGTTCGCCGCCGGCAATCTCGGCGCGGCCATCGCGAGCGCGACGGCGACGGCAGCGGCGAGCGCCAGGATGCGGCGCCCCGCCCGCTCGCCCCGGGGCCATGCCGCGGCAACGGCGGCGGCGAGCGCGGCCCACACGAGCCCGCGCCGGAAGCAGTGGGCGAGCAGCCCGGTCGAGCCGGCGGCGAGCCACGCGGCGACGAGCGCCGCGACGGCGGCGACGGCGGCTCCGGCGGACGGAAGTTCAAGGCCGTTGGCGTCAGGCTCGGCGGATATGTTGATCTGTGGCTCGCTCATGTGGGCCGAGAGAATAACACCGCGGCCGGGCGGGGTCAAGTTCAAATAATGCGGGAAAAAATGAGGGCGGCCATCACGAAGATGACCGCCCTCTTGTCTGCGCCTTGAAACCAGCCGCCGTTAGTCCGGCCGACACACTTCGCAACAGACCGTCTTGGTGGCAGGGCAGTACGTCTCCTCGACCGGGCACTTCGTCGCCTTGGTCGGGCAGGACGTGCTGACCTTCGGGCAATGGGTCGACCCTGAAGGACAATGCGTGCTCTTCTCAGGGCACGAGGTGCTGACCTCCGGGCACTTGGTCGACTTGGTGGGACACTCCGTCTTGCACTTCGGGCAAGAAGTGGAAACCGCAGGGCACTTCGTCGACTTCATCGGCGCGACCGTCACATCCTCAGGACAGCTCGTGAAGACCGTGGGACAACACGTCTTCTTCTCGGGACAGAGGGTCGAACTCTCCGGGCACTTCGTCGACTTCGTCGGGCAGGTCGTCTTGTCCTTCGGGCAATGAGTCGAAGACTCCGGGCACTTCGTCCTCTTCTCCGGGCAGATCGTCTCTGACTTGCCCGAGCACGAGGTCGCGACGTTCGGACACGTCGTGTGGTTCACGGGGCACGTCGTGCTGACCGCCGGACACGTGGTCGACGACGTCGGACAGGTCGTCGAGGACGGCGGACACTGCGTACTTACCGCCGGACACGTGGTGGACGACGGCGGGCAGGCCGTCGATACGACCGGACACGTCGTGCAGTCGGTCGGGCACTTTGTGCTCGTGAGCGGACAGAACGTCACGCCGGTCGGACACGTCGTGATGGTCTGCGGACAGCTCGTCGAGAGCACCGGGCACCGCGTCGTGACGTCCGCCGGACACGTCGTGTCGGCTACCGGACAGCTCGTCTCTGACGTGGGACACGTCGTGCTCGACGTCGGACACTCTGTGCTCACGGTCGGACAAATCGTACTCTCCGGCGGACACTGCGTGGTCACGGCCGGGCAGAGCGTCATGCCGTCCGGGCACGTCGTGCACACGATCGGGCACTCGGTCGAGGTGACCGGGCATTCGGTTAGCACCGTGGGGCATGTGGTCGAGCCGGCGGGACAGGTCGTCGAGACCACCGGACACTCAGTCGACTCTGCGGGGCACGTCGTGCTGACCTCGGGGCACACGGTCGACTCCTGCGGGCACTGCGTCGTCTCTCCAGGACACACCGTTGCGATGCCGGGACACTCCGTGCTTACGATCGGGCACTGCGTTTCCAACGGCGGATCCACAGTCGCCTCGAACGCCGCGACCGCGCTGGACGCCATCCCAACACACACAACAGCCGCAGCAAACAACACTACCAGCCGCTTATCCATGACCACACCCTCCAAAAAAACGCCCGCTCCGGATTGAGGCATATCCCAGCCGTCAAACGCGGTGTTAGTATACGCCGTTCTTTCGGGAGCGGTCAAGCCATATTTTGATTTTTTTCGCAGCTTTTTTTCGCGTGCCCGAGCCGTCTTTCCGGAGCCGCGCGCCCGCCGAGCCATTTGCGATGTGGCTCCGTAGCGTGTCGAAGGCGTCTCGCCTTCGTGTCTCGAGGCCGTCCCGGCCTCGAAAACGACCTCATCGCGGCCAAGATGGCCGCGACACGCGAGGGCAGGATGCCCTCGACACGTACAACGCAAATGGCTGAGACATCTCCGCGCGGGATGTGTTCGTCTGGACGTTCAGACGAGCACATCCGCACAGGGGACAGCCCCCGGCGCGCCGTGCTCGCGGGCCGTGTGAGTCAAGACCGCCCACGCGCCGCGGCCCGCGAGAGCGGGTCCCGCGGGTGCGGGAAGGGGGTTTGCCATTCGGCCCCGGGCCGCGTCTCCGGCGGCCCGGAGAAACCGGCGAACGGCTCGGCGGCTGCAATGGGACAGGCGATCACTAACGCTGCCGTCAAGGCCGCGATTGATGCTCTTACCGCGGCGTTGACTCTTGCCCCCTTTCGTCGAAACCGGGCGGCCGGCGAGCGCGCCGCTGCGCGGGATGCGCAGCGTCCCTCCAGCGCCCGCCAGCCATTCACTTCGTCTGTTCCGGCCCTGCGACCGGTTTACATTTTCCGACGGCTATGTTCTTCGCCGCCTCAACGCGGCGAGCAGGCCGAGGCCGACCATGGCGAATCCGCCCGGCTCAGGTACGTGCGCCTCGTGGTAGTGGGCGAAGAAGCTATACACCCCGCCCGGAGGCGCGCCCTGGCCACGCAACACGAGGAAGCTGCCCGGGCCCATCGTCACGCCCGCGGCGTTCAGGTCGAACGTCGCCGTCATGCCGGGCGTCAACGTAATCGGCGTCGCCTGGAGCATGTTCCAGGTGAGCGCGTCCAAGTCGGGATCGCCCTCGTTGAGGTCCATCAGCTCGAGGCCCCTTGGCGCCAGGGCGGCTTCGTAATCCCTCACGAGGATCTCTTCCGTCGTGGCGTTCTGGATCGTCACCGTCTGCGGGCCCGGCGGCCCCAAGATGTGGTCCTGGACCTCAAATCCGATGAGGGGCACATCGCTCACATAGGTGCCGCTTCCGGGCGGCTCCTCGTTACCCGCACTCGGGTTGAGCTTCGCCCCGCTGGCGTCCGTCCACCAGCCGCGTATGTCCATGAACGTGTTGTGGCAGCCGACATCGAAATACTTGCCGACATGGATGGTCGAGCAGTGGGGAACGGGTACGTTCCCGCTCCAGCCCCCGGAATACAGGTACTCATCCGGGGCGATCTCGACGAACGTGCTGCCGCTGTACGTCCAGTCGAACCCCGGAATCGGCGTAATGACGAAGCAGGCGGTCGCCACCTGAACAGGCACCGTGCTCGACTTGACGATCCCTTCCCAATGGAAGTCGTACGCGGGCTGGCCTGTATTGTTGTGAATGTTGGGATTGAACCCAACCTTCAAAGCGAACGCGCTGTTGCACACGACCGTCACGAACGCGACGGTCAACAGTATTCTTCCCAATCGCTTCATTTGTCCTTCACCTCCCATCGAGCAACCTGGCCCTTAGGGCGCTCTGAGTCTGCGCCATCCGGTGAGCCGCATGTCCCTCAGGCGCCGGTGCAACTCCGCGATTTCGCCATACGCCCTCCTTTCCTGGCCGGGCAAACCCCGGGCGAACCCGACCTGTGAATCGACGCGGGCGTTCCCCGGCGACGCGGACAGACCGCGCGCCTCGCCCCGCCGCGCCTCGCGCACCGCACTCCTCCCCTCGCTGCGCGACATATGCTTCTCGGTCCCGGCCGGCGTTTCGACCGGTTTACATTTTCCGACGGCTATGTTCTTCGCCGCCTCAACGCGGCGAGCACCCCAAGCCCCAACATCGCGGCCGTCGCCGGCTCGGGCACGCAGACCGTCGCGACATTCCAGTCCTTCACGTCGCCGTCCAGCAACACGTACTTGTCGTCAGGGAACACGATATGTTCCCAGGCGGGCTGATAGTCCAGTTTCCAGGTGAAGAGGAGCTGGCCGTCGTCGGCGGACGGGATGACAGAGGTCGGCATCCACTCGGTTCCTCCGTCATCGACGAGGCGGATGTCTTCCAGCGCCGCCCTGCCGGGGACCCGGTCGAAGTAATCGACGAGGAGGTACACCATCTTCGCCATTTCGGGCAGAGACTCGTTGCCAATGACGACGGTGAGGCCGTCGGGGTCGAGCGAGTCCCAGTGGGGATCGTCGTAGTCCTGGGCTTTGATGCCGGCCTCGCGGAACGTGGGGGCCCACAAGCCGTCCTGGTCGGTGTCCTCGAGGAAGTAGGCGACGTCGTAGTTGCGGACGGCTTTCTCGGGCTTGTCGAGGCCGGGGCAGAGCGTGACATATGCTTGCGCGTTCACGGCCGGATACTCGACGAGGTCCCAGGTGCCGAGGCCCCAGGTGTTGGTGTAGACGTCGTCGTTGACGCCGTCGGGGCCGGTCCCCATGTCCCGGTCGGAGTCGTGCCAGATGGACTGGCTGAGCGGCGGCGGCACCGGCGGCGGCACCCTGTTTCTCTCGTAGTCGCCCCCGACGAGGGTGATGCAATGGGGCGGCAAGTCGAACTTCACGGCCACGTACTGGCAGCGAACGAGTTCGTCCAGCAGGAAATCGTAGTCGGCCGGCGTGAGCCCACCCGCGCCGGTCTTGTCGATGAGGGTGACGTCGGTGTAGTTGTTTCCCGGCCGGTACTCGTTGACGTCGTCCGGATTCTTGCCGTACGTGTAGAGCCAGTAGTTGATGGCCCTGTCGGCGCACCCCATGTTAAGAAGGCCCAGGTCCGTGGTGAGTTGGCCGTAGATGCTGTCGGCCCTCGCCTGGGCGTTGGCGCCGGTTCCGTAGCCCGCGCCCCCCAGGAGGTTGGCGGCCGCGGCTTGCCAGCAGCTCATGTCGCCCACAATCGGCGGCAGGCCGTCGCTTACCCCTTGCTTGTCGACGTCGGGTATGCCGGCCTTGTAGACATCCCAGGCCTGAGCGTTGCCGCTGAAGACCAGAAGCACAAACGCCAGACCGAACAGAATAAGCTTCTTCATCATTCAGTCCTCCAAAACGGGCAGCCACGTGCGCCTGTAAACGACAGAGCCCCCTATGACTGCCGCAACGTAACCGTGAATGCGCGGCGCCGACCGCCGGCCCGCGCCCGCCTCAGGTGCCCGAACGCGTTCTGTATTCGCCCATACATCCTCCTTTCCGGGCGCACACACGCCCGCTTCGTGCGCGGATTCGGCGTCCGCGCACGGACACTTGGGCACACGCCACATGCGCGCGCCTTGCTTTCAACGACGCGCGGCGCAGCCTGGCGCTGTCGTCTTGCCGCGGCAGCGCGCGGCGAACCTCGCGCAGTCTCACGATGGGCGGCGAGGCGCCGTTAAGCGCCCCGGCCGCTCATGTCTTTCATCACGGACGAGAACCGCGGCCGTCGACCGACCCGTTCCCGTTCCCGTTTCTTGTCTGAGGGGCTGTTGAAAAAGGTGCAGGGAACCGCCGACTTACAAAGTCGGCCTACAGGAACGACCGTCTCGCGACGTCCTGGGGTCCCTTGTGGCCCCCCCCCCGTGAGCGGGCGGGCCTTTTCAACAGCCTCTCTGACCCTACCTCCTTTTGCGCCTGGCCGCGAGGCCGAGCACGCCAAGACCCAGCATCGGCAGCGCACCGGGCTCCGGGATGGGCGCCAACTGGATGTTGGTCCACCAATTGTTCAGGCCCGCCGGGAAGCCGATCGGTATGGCGACGTTGGGGACCTGCAACACACCGTTCTCGTAGAAGTCGAGCTGCTTGGCTTGGGTCAAGTCGCTGCCCGCGGCGGGGGCGATGATGTAGTTCGGCCCGGTCAGCAGCCCAGTGGGGCCGAGGACGGTCGCGCTGCCCGCCACAGGACCGTTACCGATGTTGATGGTCACGTTGTGGACGAAAAAGGGCGGCCCGCCTGGCGCCGGCGTACCCTGGGCCATCGACGCGATCTCCGGTGTCCCCATGAAGGGAACCGGGGCCTGGCCCGCAGCGCCCGGATCGTTCCCCATCAGTAGCGGAATCCCCGGCGGCACCGCCCAGAACTGGTCCGTATTGAACCCCCAGCCGCCACAATCCAGGTTGTTAATGTCCACGATGTGGACCTCGACGTGCGTCATGCCGCCCGGAGGCCCTCCGGGAACACCCGCACCCGGCGGCCGGATCGACAGCTTCAGCGTGTGGTTCGTCACGTCCGGATCCGTGCCGAACACCAGCGACCAGCCCGCCTGGGACGGCAGGTCGCCATCGACGGGTTGCCAGTTCATCCTGAGCATGTTGTCCATGCCGCTGTCATCCATCTGCCCGAAGTACAGATCGATGTCGCTGACGTTGTTAGTGTCCCCATAGCCGGGCGTCATCGCCGAGATGGTGTACCCCAGCCCGGACGGATCGGTGGCGAAGTCCGGGATGCTGATTGTCTTCGCCAGCGCCGGCGACGCGATGAGCGCCAGCAGCGCAACTGCGAAAATCATTCTTGACAGTTTCATCACTTCATCCTCCTATACGTTTACGAAAAACAACAACAAACTCGTCCAACTGCGAACCACCCCCTCACATACGCACACCTCCTTTCCGTGGCGTTCAGGCCCCGCGCGCACAGCGCTTCCCAGCCCGGACGCGGCTGAGGGGTCCTCCCACCCCTCTCCTTCAGAATTGGCCGCGCCCGTTGGGCGCATCCGCAACGCAGCCAGTAACGAACCTGGCGTGTTCTCGCATCGTGCGGCCGGGCGCCGTCAAGCGCCGCGGCCGCTCATCTTCTTCGCCGCCAGACCGGGGCCGCGACGGCTCTCGTCCGCGGCCCCGCTCCCGGTTCGCCTATCTGCTCCTACTTGCTGCGACGCCTCAGCGCCAAGCCAAAGAGGCCGACGCCCAGCATCGACACCGCAGCCGGCTCAGGCACCACCGGCGCCGTGACCGTCAGGTTCCGCCAATAGTTCCACGCCTGGACCTGCGCCGACCCGGGCGGATTGACAATGGCGTTCCCGATCCACTGCCCATTTTCGAACGCGACGAACCACTGAGCCTTGGTCGGGTCGAACCCGTTGTCTGCGAAGAGCCCCGCGGCAACGGGAACAAGTGTGTTGCCGTCGAGCGCCGTGGCGTCCCCAATGCCGCCCGCCCACTTAGGCGCGACCTGGATCGTGATCGGGTTGTTGACGTTCCAGGGAAGGTCCACCCCGAGGTTCGGGCCTACGCTCCACGTCCATGACCTCGTGAATGGAATGGGCCCCCCCGAGGGGGACTGGAGGCCGAACGTCATCGAATTGATCTGCCCGAACTGGCCAAACTGCGGCGCAAAGAGCGTGACCGAGACCGTCGCGCCGCTGATGTTGGGGTCGACGCCGTAGTCGAACTTCCACCCGCCGATGTAGTTGCCGTCTACGCTGGGATCATCGGGCCCCCACGCCATCACGAGGCCCGGGCCTTCAAGCTCATACGTCCCAACACCGGGATTATCGTAGGTCCCGCCGCCGTACACGTAGAGATCATCGGGCACGAATCCTTCCATGAACGTTCCGGGCCCGATAAACGTCTTCGTGTCGCCGGGCAGGTTGTCCCAGTCCGCCTGGGTGACCGGCCCGATGCTTGAGCCGCCCGCGCCGCCGCCGCCCAGAAGGTCTTCCCAGTCCTGCTGGGTCTCGACGCTGAAGAACGCTACCGAGTCAGCGTGCGCGGCCGACACAAGCACCGCAAGCGCCAGCAGCGCACCTGCGAACATCATCTTCGACAGTTTCATCATTACTTCCTCCTATTACGTTTACCAAAAGCAACAACACACTCGTCCAGCCACGAACCAACCCTCACATACGCACAACTCCTTTCCGTGCCAAGACACGTCTGACAGACGCGCTCCGCAAAAGCACCCGGCCAAAATGTCCACTTCCTGCTCTGCTTCAAGACTTCCGGACGGACCGCACGGGTCGTCCGTGCACCCTGGAACTCATTCCAAGGCGCCCTTGCACGCGCCGCGAAGACACGACCGTGCCCGAGCGGCGTCACGCCCGCTTGTCGCGCCCACTGCCTTGCGCCTCCGGCCAGCGCTTCACCGAGCGCCGTCCGCCGGGGCTCTTAGCCCCGTGGCTTGTCGAGGTACGTCGGTCAGGGAGGTGCCGCGACTGTGCCGTTGCCGCAGCGCCCCTCCCGGGCCAAGCGTGTCAAACTCGTCCTTGTTTCTGCCTCCGTCCTTTCTCAAACCCGGACAGGGTTTCTTCACTGCAAATTCCGTGCCAGCGAACGCGAGATTCCGGCACAATTTTATAAGGGATTCAACGACAACGCATTACGGAGGGGAAAGGGCTGCACGCGCCCTGCTGCATCGCAGCGACCGTTGCCCTGAGGCAACGGTCAGCCGTCGGAGTTTGCACCAGCGTGGCCAGCCCGTGGCCAGTGTGCATGTTAGGAATGTCGCGCGAACGCACCAATCACCCGCCAACGCCCCCCTGCGCTCGCCCGCCAACGCCCTCTTCCGCGCCTTGCATCCCGGGGGCCGCGCTAATCTGGCGACGCATATGCGTCGTCAGATTAGCGCTCGAGAGCACAAATCCGGAGGACGGCGTGCAGGAGGCAACGGTCAGCCGTTGGAGTTGGCATCAACGTGGCCAGCGTGCCGTCAGTTTTGATTTTGCGGCGCAACGGGGTGTTGTACGTCGCACACGCCGTGTGCGACGAGCCCCGCACGGCGTCCGGGACGCACTCATCACCGGCGACGCCGCCTACAGGTCCGAACCTGACGCGGTATTAGCCTGGCCCGCTTTGGGTTGCCGCGTGCCTGATGAGGCGTTAGCGTCTCCCGCTGGGGTCCTTCTCCGGCGCGTCGCCGATACCGAGCAGTTCGACCTCGAAGATGAGCACGGCGTTCGGGCCGATCGTCGGGCCGGCGCCGCGAGCGCCGTACGCCAGCTCGCCCGGAATGAACAGGCGGCACTTGGCGCCGACGTTCATGAGCTGCAATGCCTCGGTCCACCCGGGGATGACGCCGCCCACCGGGAACGTCGCCGGCTTGCCGCGCTTGTACGAGCTGTCGAATTCGGTGCCGTCAATAAGCGTGCCGCGGTAGTGGACACGGACGGCGTCGTTCGCCGTCGGCTTCGGGCCCGCGCCCTCCTTGATGACGACGTACTGGAGCCCGCTCTTCGTGGTGGTCACTCCTTTTCTCTTCGCGTTCGCCGCCAGGAATGCCGCCCCTGCCTCGAGGTTCTTCTTGCCCACGTCTTTCCCCTTCTCGACGTCTTCCTTCGCCCGTTGCATGATGCGCTCGCGCACGTCGCTCATCACGCCCGTCGCCTCCGCCTCCGTCAGCGCCGGCTTCCGGCCCGACAGGCCGTCGGCGAGACCGCGCATCAGCGCGCCCACATCGATCTTCACGCCGAGGCTTTTGAGCGAGCCGCCCATGTTCATACCCACAACATAGCTGAACTTCTGGTCGAGTGTCTTCATCTCAGGCGCGGCGGGCGCCGTCTTGCCCGTCGCGCTGTCGGCGGCATACGCCATCGACGAAACCAGAACTGCCGCCGCCATCACCAATGACACGGTCCACTTCATCGCTTTCTCCTTTGTGCTGTCCTAAGAAAAACGGGAACCGGCCGGCCCCGCGCTCGTGACCCCGCTTACAGGATCGGAAGGTAAGTATCCAGTTCGTACCGGCTCACGTGCGTCCGGTACCGATGCCACTCGATCTTCTTGTTCTCGACGAACTTCTCGAAGATGTGGTCGCCGAGCGCTTCCCTGACAAGCTCGCTCTTCTCCGTCTCCGCCGTCGCCTCGGCGAGGTCGCCCGGCAGCGAGGTGATGCCCCTCGCCTTGCGCTCCGCCTCATTCATCTCGAAGATATCCTCCTCGACGGGCTCCCCGAGCTCGTAGCCGTCCTCGATGCCCTTGAGGCCTGCGGCGAGCATCACGGCGAACGCGAGGTACGGGTTGCAGGCGGGGTCGGGGCAGCGGAACTCGGCACGCGTCGCATTCGGCTTTCCGGGCTTGTACATGGGGACGCGGACGAGGGCCGACCGGTTGCGCCGGGCCCACGAGACGTACACGGGCGCCTCGTACCCCGGCACGAGCCGCTTGTACGAGTTGACCCACTGCGCGACGACGGCACAGATCTCACGCGCGTGCTTCAGCAGCCCGGCGATGTACGCCTTCCCCGCCGCCG
>JBDREM010000198.1:0-3849 GCA_043819695.1 Planctomycetota bacterium | reverse complement strand
GACATCTTGATCCAACAAGAAGCTGACGGGTCCTCTAGATCCGCCGGTCCTGCTACGTCTTTTGCATTGATGACAGCCACCGCGAGACTGTCACTCACCGGGTGTTCCCGAGCATGATCTGAGTCGCGGTTCTCCAGAATAGGTTGCGTGTCTGGTGGCGCTTCGTCGACCGGACCGGGAAGCTGAACTGCCAAGAGGTTCGGATCGCGCCATGCGTTAGCCCTTGCTTGCCCCTTCAGAACCCTCAGTAGCCCCTTTTCCTGCGTGACGTGGGCCGCCACCGCGACGCCACCTTCCCTCCTATTGTCTTCCAGAATCTCCGATACGGTCTTGCTCGACAGCTTCGTAGAAGGATCCGTGTCCACAATGCCAAACTGGCCCAGGTAGCGGCTCAGTCTCTCCGGGCTCGTGTCCGGAGAATACAAACACAGGATGTGAATGCCTTCCCTTGAAGTTAGCTCGAAGCCCGGGAAGACTGTAATCCTTCGAGTCTCCGCCTCTCTTCGAAACAGCTCGACGGAACTGACGCTATTGTGGTCTGCCAGCGCAATGACTTCAATGTCCAGTTCAACACACTTCTCGATGAGTTGCCGCACGTACGTTCGCTCATCAGCCGGTGGCTTCTGTCCTCTGTACGTTCCCAGGTAGTGGGGCGGATTCACCTGAAGCGCGCAGCGGTAGTATCGAGCTCCGTTCGGCAGCGTCAAGGCCTCCTCAGCCGTCTTGAACTTGCCCATTTGGCCCTCCCGTGGAAGCTTGTTCTTTCACCGGTTCTTCCGTCTTACCGCCCCCGCCTTCCCTGATGATGCCCTTGGCGACGAGAATCTTGTGGCGGATCTCCTCGAACAACTCGGGCTGCTCTTTCAGGTATTGCCGGGCCTTCTCCTTGCCCTGGCCGAGGCGGACGTCGCCGTACGACCACCACGTGCCCGAGCGCTGGAGCAGGTGACACTCCTCGCCCAGGTCGAGCGCGTCGCCCTCCTTCGAAATGCCCTCGCCGAAAATGATGTCGAACTCGGCCCGGCGGAACGGCGGCGCGACCTTGTTCTTCGCAACGGTCACCCTCGTCCGGTTGCCGACGACCTCCTCGCCCTCCTTGATCCGGCCGATGCGGCGCATGTCGAGCCTGAGCGACGCGTAGAACTTGAGTGCGCGGCCGCCGGGCGTCGTCTCGGGGTTGCCGAACATCACGCCGATCTTCATCCGGATCTGGTTCGTGAACATCACCGTCGTCCGGCTCTTGCTGATGGCGCCCGAGAGCTTCCGCATCGCCTGCGACATTAGCCGCGCCTGAAGGCCGACGTGGGTGTCGCCTATCTCGCCGTCGATCTCGGCACGCGGCACGAGCGCCGCGACCGAGTCGACCACGATGACGTCGAGCGCGTTGCTGCGGATGAGCGTCTCGGTCATGTTGAGCGCCTGCTCGCCCGAATCGGGCTGCGAGACGAGCAGCGAGTCGATGTCGAGGCCGACGTTCTGCGCGTAGGCCGGATCGAGCGCGTGTTCGACATCGATGAAGGCCGCGGTGCCGCCCGCCTTCTGAGCGTTCGCCATCACGTGATAGCAGAGCGTCGTCTTGCCCGACGCCTCGGGCCCGAAGACCTCGCAGATTCGCCCGCGCGGTATCCCGCCGACGCCGAGCGCAATATCGAGCGAGATCGAGCCCGTGCTGATGCTCGGCACCTCGACATGGGCGTCCGAGCCGAGCCGCATGATTGCGCCCTTCCCGAACTGCTTCTCGATCTCCTGGACCGCGCGGTCCAGCGCCTCCGCCTTCTGCTTCTCCGGGTCCTTCCCCGTCGTCTCTTTCGCCTTTGCCATCTGTGAGCCTCCCTTCCAGTCAGAGCGCCTGTCTTGCCACCACTTCGTAGATCGCGCCTTGCGGCGTGAGTGTGCTCCTGAACAAAACCATGTCCACGGCGTCGCACGAGCCGAACGGCGTGCCGGCGTGCTGCTCGAGTACCGGCGTGAGCTCTTCCGCGCCTTTGGGCGACTTCACCCGCCCGATCGTCAGGTGCGGCACGAAGCGCCGCTCCTTCTCGAAGCCGAGCCGCCGGAGCGCGCGGTCAAGCTCCTTGAAGAGCCTCTCAACTGCGTCGGCGCCGTCCGACACACCGGCCCAGATCGTCCGCGGTTTGCCGCGCGGCGGGAAGCGGCCAAGCCCATCGACGCGGAGGCTGATCGGCCCGCCGCCCGCGGCCTCCGCCATCGCCGTCCTGACCTTCCCGGCCATCTCGTCGTCGATGTCGCCGAGGAACTTCATCGTCAGGTGTATGTTCTCCGGCGGCACCCATTTGACCTTCGCGGAACAGCCGCTGAATTCCTGCTGCACGCGCTCGAGCGCCTGGCGAACTTCGTCCGACGCCTCGATTCCGATAAATACCCGCAAAACCTAATGCCTCACGACATACGAACTTGGTGGTTGGCGGGTCGTGGTGTAAACGTGGGAAAAAGGGAAAAACGGAAAAATGGGAAGACGTGCCTTTGCTGCCGCTGATGCGGCGGCAGCAGATATCTTTCTCTTTCCCCTTTTCCCTTTTCCCATTTCCCCATCTTACACCCGTTCTGCGCCACCCGGCGCGGGATTCCCAAAATCGAAAGCCACGAACTACTAACACCACGAAACGGTGGCCAGGAATTCCCTGCGCCGCCGCTGGATGTCGTCCAGCGAAATGGCCCGCAGGCGCCCGACGCTGAATTCCTCGATGCAAAACGACGCCACGATCGTACCATAAACGACGCCGGCGCGCACCGCCTCGACCGTCGCCTCGTCACGGCTCGCCACGTACCCGATCAGCCCGCCGCCAAAACAGTCGCCGGCCCCGGTCGGATCGCTGACCGTCTCCGTGAGCCGCGCGGGCAGCGCAAACACCTGCTCGTCCACGAGCAGGATGCATCCGTGCTCGCCCTTCTTGATCACGACGATCCGCGGGCCCATCTCGGCCATCCTGCGCGCGGCCGTCACCAGGTTCGATTCGCCGGTCAGCAGCCGCGCCTCCTCATCGTTCACGAGCAGGCCGTCGACCATCGTCAACACCTCGCCCAGCGCGTTGCGCGATCCCTCGATCCAATGGTTCATCGTGTCGAGGAACGCCATCTTCCGGTCCGGCAGTTGCTCGAGCACGGCCCTTTGCGCCTCGGGCGCCCCGTTGGCGAGGAATACATACTCGGCGTCGCGGCAGCCCTCGGGCACCGTCGTGTCGTAATCGCCGAACACGTTGAGCTGCACGTCTTCGGTCGTGCGCTCCGAGAAGTCGTCGCTGTAGCGGCCGGTCCAGCGGAACGTCTTGCCGCCCTCGACGACCTGGATGCCGGCCGTGTCGATGTTATGGTCCTGCATGTCACGCAGGTGCTGCTGCGGCATGTCCTCGCCGACGGGGCTCATGAGGCTCGCCCGGGTGAAGAAGCTCGCCGCGTATGCGCAGTAGAGGGCCGAGCCGCCGAGGACCTCCTCGGCCACGCCGCCCGACGTCTTGATCGTGTCGAACGCGACGGACCCGACAATGAGCAGGGACATTCCGGCCGGGCGCCTCCAAATCAAGTCCAATGAGGTATACCAGACGAAGGCACGGTGGTCAAGGCAAGACTGTGCAAGCCCTTCGCGCAATGTCGCAAGTGAAAGAGAGGGGCGCCTTTGCGACGCGGTGGTTTGTGTGCTTTCCCCCCAATGTTTTCGGGCCTCGTGGCGGAATTCCCTTGTGTCCCATGTCACTCTTGTCCAAGATAACTTTCTCTTGGACAGCATACTGATGACAACTGGGCTGGCCCATATGTCGGCAAGAGGCACCCGAGGGCGTCCTGAGCCGTTTTGTGGCCTTTCTGGGCATCGCTCAACGGAGCCTGGCGTCT
>JBDREM010000197.1:0-11876 GCA_043819695.1 Planctomycetota bacterium | reverse complement strand
TTCCCGTCGAAACATCCTTTGTGTCGAAAACGAGGGATGATCGGACGGAAGCCCAATGCAGTACGGGAAGATTGCAGCGTGGATCGTGGACGCGTGCACGACAATTCGGCGCTCACAGCGGCTCGAGCGTTTGTTGTTGGTCCTCGCCTTCGCATATCTGTTCCTGATTCTGTTGAGGCTCTTGGCGCGGGAAACCCTTCATCCCAGTCACTGGGCCTCGGCCACGTCGCGCAAGAAAGAGCAGAACAGTCTCTTCACGATTGGCCGACTGCTTCAGGGCGAACTGCGGTGTAGCGTGTGGCGATTAACTCCATCTGTTCGCCGCTGTTCTCGCCCATCTTGCCGAGGAAAACTGGGGATGACTCAGATCGAGACCTTGTTGACAACCAGTCTCAATCTACCGGAGCGTGATCGCGATGTCCTGTTCTTTCTTACGAGCGTTGCACTTCGCATGTTAATGCGCCTCGGATAGAGTTTTCGGTAGGGACATCATACAGGGCCCTCTGCGCTCTGGCCACGCCATGCGGCACGATCACACTGGCAACACTTCGCCATCCCACCAAGGCGTCGTCCGCAATAACTGATCTCTTGTCTGATGAAACATCCGGGTTAGCGGCCCCCACTTCGTCCTTGTACCTGCCCCGGTCCACCTTTCCACCAGAACGGATTGGCGTACAGCAATCTCTTCTCTGTAACATTCAAGCAGAACGTCCTTCCATCGTAGAAACCGGTCCTACGCACGACGCGCCGGCCCATTGGCCGCGTGAGGCCGATCTGCTCCCACGTATAGCCGGGAACGAAGACCTCATCAAAGAGCACAAAGTCCCCAGACATCTCTACGTTGGCGAAATGCGCCCCTTCACAGAAGGGTCCCTCTATCTCCATTTCTCCTCCCGGCCACTTGACCACCGCACGGCCCTCCTTCGTTGCGACGACCGATGCGGCGGAAGAAGCGGGTTCGCTCACCTCATCTTGCTGCACCTCGTGCTTCCCCTCCTGCACGCTCAAAGAAAACAACTTGGCGTGCTTCGCTGCCATCACAAAGCTCTGACACAGATACACCTTCGCGTGTGGAGACTCATCCGCCAAGACAACGCCCTTTCTGACAGAAGCGCATTGACAGTGAAGCAAACTAAGACCAAGCACTGCCAGCAGAGGCCAGCACCGTGCAACGTGTGATTCTGCCTTCACCAGAGAACCCTCCTTGTCGCAAACGGCTCCGAACACCTGCCCCTCCCTCAAACGCCGCCCGCGTTGCAGCAGTTGTACTTGATCATATCACTTGTGCCGCTGGATATTCGTCCGCGTTCCTGGCACGGATTGGTTCTCGTACGACACGCGGTCCGTGACTACCGCCAGTTGCACCGTAGCATGTAGTCGGGGACGCGGTGGTCCGCCCTGGTCTCAACACGCGAGCCCATGAACAAGCGCCCTTCTTGGAAGAGTTCCTCAAAGACCCCGTGGGCGACCCTGATTCTAGTTCCGTCCGAATCATTCCCCTCATAAACCATGATTTCGAGGAACCCCTTGTCGCCCTGGAACACGGTACTTAGCACGGGCCAACCCTCTTCATAGCATCTAAGGTATGTTGTGGGAGGAATCACTGCTTGCCAATGCCCGATTGCCCGCTGACATGCCTTGTGATAAGAGCGTTCGACGGTGCTGCTCTCTACCTCATTCACAACGGTGTTCAACTCCCACTGGGACTTGCCGTCACCCGCATGGTCTTGAAGCAAGTCGTCAAAATCATTCGACCGCGTAACAGCCCTGATTCCCTGATTGAATCTCCAGATGGCTGGAATAGGGGTTAGGAAGACGCAGAACAGGACGACTGGGGTGACAACCAGTGCGGTGACAACTGCAACCCATAGCAGGCGCCGTCGAAGGTCTGCCGAAAGATACGTCACCAGGAAGGCCTCCCGTTCAGCCTCATCTATCATAAGGAGCCCAACGATGGACAACAACCATTACTGGCTGCCCTTCCCTCAAACTCCGTCCGCGTTGCGGCACGTGCAGATGATTATATCACTCACGCCACGAATGTTCGTCAGCGTTCCTGGCAGGATGGGGTTTCCGGAGAGGGGGGTGATCATTGGAGTTGGGGTTTCTTTGTGATTCCGTTCTCTTACCACCACATGAGTTCGTACACGATCTCGCTTCCGGTCTGCTGAAGGTGCTCTGGCAGGCCGCCGCCGGTTGTTCCCGAGATGGTCGCACATCGCCAGGAACCGCGTTGGTGGGAGCGGTTGCACTGCTGCCCCCATTTTGGGGACGACAACTGCGCCGCCGCAGAAGTGTGTCGGCTACCGGACTCCAGTCGGGGTGTTCTGGGAACGGAACGTCGCACTTGCGGCGTGAATTCGCCCGAAGTGACAACAAATAGGTGACGCTCGAGCCGTTGAAAAAGGCCGCTCGCTCACAAAGAGGGCCTACAAGGGCCCCAGAAAAAGGCCGCCCGCTCACAGAGCGGGCCTACAAGGGCCCCAGAATGGCGCGAGAGGGTCGTTCCTGTAGGCCGACTTTGTAAGTCGGCGGTTTCTTACATGTTTTTCAACAGTGCCGCTGCCCCTAATATCCGTGCTCCATCGCCACGCCACTTTCACACCGACGTTCGTAACCCATTGCCTGCACAGCCGATATGCGTCCTCAGTGTGACAGGCACACTGACTCAGTGTGACAGGCACACTGACTCACACTGACTCAGGCACACTGACTCACACTGACTGCAGGCACACTGACTGCAGCGGGGACATGACGACCGGCGCCGAGACCTCGGCGCGTCACAATGCCGCGCCAAGCGAGCTATCGGTGCGCGCCGGGCTGCCTGACCGACCGCACTTCCTGCTGCCCCCTTTTTGGGGGCGCGAGGACCACCGCCGAGGCGTGACCGAGCCACAATGCCCGACCAAGGGAGCTATCGGTGCGCGCCGGGCTGCCTGACCGACCGCACTTCCTGCTGCCCCCTTTTTGGGGACGACGGGGCATCCGAGGCTGAACAGCAATGTACCCAGGGACGTTATATGTATTTAACGATGGGGGCGGGCGCGGAGGCGCATCGGGTCAAATCAGCCGCGTGAAATCCGGGGGTCGGCGGAGAACATATTTAATTCAGTCGCAAGTGCGCACATTGTCCCCAGCGCCCTGAGGCCATGTCGATTTCGGTCGAAAAATGAGAAAGCATGGCGGATTTTTGGCCGGCGGGGTTCACACGGGCCGGAAGGTGGGGTATATAAGCTGATGAAGCGATGTGTTTGCGCCGAGGGCGCACGCATCGCTTTCGGTCTTTAATGGGGCTCCGGGCGCAGATGTTTTTTTGCGAAACGAAGCCGGGCGTCTGGGCGTCCGAAGGACGCCAAGACGCCTTGGGAGTTCGCGTTGCGAACTCCACGCCGTGAGAATTGTCCACAGTGACCGGGGGATCGAGAAAAAGTCCATACCTGGGCGCGCCCGAGGTGGCCGCATCGGGCCGCAGGAGGCGTTTTACGATGGGCCGGGACGCGCAAACGGACGCTTTCTGCTGCGAAAGGGGTGCTTTGTGTTGCGAAACCGGCCGGCCTACGTCGCAGCGCGGCGGCGAGGCTGAGGACGACGACGAGGACGATGGCCGACCGGCAAGCCGTTCGACTTGGAAGAATGCCAGAAGCTGCATTCTCCACTATAGGTATGCCGACCGCGTCAAGGGCGAGGAGGGGCATTCATCAGGGCGGATATGGCGCGATTAATCGGCGGAGGCCATACGAATTTCGGGGCGACGCATCCACGAACGCCGGCCGCCTGAAATCCACACGCTATCCGAACGCGCGTCTGGTAGACTATACGGCAAGGGCGGCCGTTGGGCGGGCCGGATTTTGTCGAGAGGATTTCCGATGCATCAGCGTTCAGCGCCGAACACCACGCCTGCGGCTCGAGAAGGCTTGGTCCGGCTTGTCCTGGGCATGGCGCTCATGCTGGGCCCGGGGTGTGCGCAGACACTGACCGTCGAATCCTCCGCGGCGCGGAATGCCTATCGCCAGGGACAGCAGCCGCGTTATGTGGCTGGGCGATCCTTCGAGAAGATCAATCTCGACGCCCCGGAGCTCCGCGGCGTTCGACAGCTCTATCGGGACGAGAAGTACGAACAGGCCCTCGGAGCCTATCGGGATATCTTTGTCGATCGTCTCGCCGGTCTTGACTTCGGGTACGTCGGGGGCTGGGGACACGGCGGGACGTCGGCGAACGACCTGCTCGAAGGACACGTTCAGATCCGACGACACGCCGGCGGGGCTTCGCGGAACTACATCGGCAATTTGTCAGACTGGCCACAGGCGGGGTGCGAATAGTATAATGCGCTGTACGGCGCTTGGCGGCGCCGAGCGGCAACGACTTGATGCACTTTGTCTGGAGAAATGGACGCCTGACTCCGTGATCACGAAACGAAGGCTGAGCCCGAGGGTCGCCGCGCTCCGCGAAGCGGCGCTTCACAAGAAGGAATGGCATGGGATTCCGACGCTGCCGCTGATCGAGGCGCGCGCCTGGCAGGAGCGCCCGGCCGGCGAGGATTGGCTGATGTGGCGCGCGCGGCGGGTCGCGACGCGCCTCGCCGAGATGCCCATCGATCTTTCGCCCGGCGAGCTCGTCGTCGGCCGGCCCGAGTTTCGCGCCGCCACCGAAGAAGAGACGCTCGAGGTCGAGAGGGTCCGGGACATCCTGGGATCGATCCCGCCCTTTCCCGGCGGCGATTCCGGCCACTTCCATCCCGACTACGAGAAGGTGTTCCGCGTCGGCATTGGCGGCATCGCGGACGAGATTCGCGAGCGGCGCGAGAAGGCCGAGACCGACGAGCAGCGCACGTTCTACGACGCGTGCGAGATCGCCATCGAAGGCATGTCGACGTATGCCCGCCGCGTCGGCGATGCGTGCGACGCGATGGCGAAGAAGGACGGTGACTACGCCGATGACTGGCGCGAGCTTGCTGACATCTGCCGCCGCGTGGCAACCCAGCCGCCCGCAACGTTCCACGAAGCGATGCAACTGATGTTTCTCAACATCATCGCGCTATGGTTCGGCGAAGACCATGGCCTGACGGCTCCCGGCCGCCTCGACCAGACGCTGCGGCCGTTCTACGAGGCAGACCTCGCCGCCGGCCGGATCACGCGCGAGCGGGCCTTCGACCTGATCTGCGGCCTCTACGTCCAGTGCAACATGATTTTGCATCCGGGTTCTGCCGTTGGCGTGATTATCGGCGGACGCGATGCCGAAGGCCGCGACGTCACCAACGATCTGACCTACCTGTGCCTCGAGGCGCGGCTGGCCACGAAGCTCGTGTACCCGACGGTCGGCCTCGCCTGGCACGAGGGCACACCGCCCGAGCTGACCGATTTCGGCTGCCGAATGCTTGGCACCGGCATCGGCTGCCCCGCGTTCTTCAACGATGAACTGATCAGCGTTGGCCTGCGCGATCACGGTGTCTCGGAGGCGGACTCGTACAACTACGTCAACTCGACGTGTGTCGAGATAAAGGTCGCCGGCGCGTCCCACATCTGGGTGACGGCGCCGTACTTCAACTGCCCCGAAGCGCTCCTCGACGTGATGGGCGCCGTTGCCGACGGCGCCATCCCCGAGCCAAGCACGTTCGACGAGCTGAACGCGCTCGTGCGCGACAACCTGGCTCGGAAGATAAGCGGAACGGCGGCAAACCTGGACGAGGTTTGGCGCCGCCGCGCGGAGACGGGATGTTTTCCGCTCGCGAGCTGCGTCATCAGCGATTGCCTCGAGCGCGGGCTCGATTTCGACCGCGGCGGAGCGCGGTACAACTGGGTCGAGAACTCGTTCGTCGGCCTCGCCAACCTGGTCGACAGCCTGGTGGCCGTCCGGCGCCTCGTGTATGAGTCGAATGAGTTCACGCTCGCCGGATTGCGTCAGATTCTGGAGGCCGACTATGAAGGGTCGGAGCCGCTGCGCCGGCGCATCCTCAATGACTTTCCCAGCTATGGCGCCGACAACGAAGAGGCCGACGCACTCGCGGTCGAGTGGGCCGAGTTCCTGTCGGCGGCCACGGCCTCGAACACCGTCGGCCCGCACGCGTACGTCCCCGGCTTCTTCTGCTGGGTTATGCACGAGAGAATGGGCGCCCGGACGGGTGCCACCCCCGACGGCCGTAAGGCGGGCGTTCCGCTCGCCGACGGCGCCGGCGCCGCCCAGGGGCGCGAGACGGCCGGGCCGACGGCCTCGGTGTTGTCGACGACGAAGTGGAGCCACCGCGAGGCGCTCGGCGGCCTCGTCCACAACCTCCGGCTGTCGGCGAACGTGCTTCGGACAGACCGGGACATCGCGGCGCTGCGCGGCCTGATCGAAACATACCTGAAGCGGGGCGGATTCGAAATCCAAGTCAACGTGGTCAGCACGGAGACGCTCCGCGACGCCCAGGAGCACCCCGAGGACCACGCCGATCTCCTCGTGCGCGTCGCCGGCTATTCCGACTACTTTGTGCACCTGCCCCCTCAAATGCAGGGCGAGATCATCGCCCGTAACGAGCACACGCGGCTGTGACGCCCGCCGGGCGCGGGGCGTTGGCCCTTGCCGCGTAATGCGCATAATGAAGGACACCGCGTTGTGCAACTTGATCTGGGCCAAGAGATGCCGGCGATGACACGGGTGAAAACGTTCGGCTGAGTTCTTGTGACAATGGCGATTCTCGCGGCTGTTTCGAGCAGCTTCGGCGAAGACCGGCCGGCGTATCGGCACGATAACAGCCGCAGCGGGCGGCAAGGCGTACTTCGGGTCCGACGACGGACACGCGTATTGCGTTGATGCGCGCGACGGCAAGCCGCTGTGGAAGTTCCGCCCGTCGCCGCGCGGGAACCGCATCATTAACGACGGGCGATTCATCTCCCGCTGGCCCTGCCGGACGGGCGTCCTGGTCGACGGCGGCACTGCCTAATTCGCCGCCGGCATGCTGCCGTGGCACGACACGTATATGTGCGCCATTGACGCCGCCACCGGCAAGCCGGAGGGGCAAGGGCGCTACGTGACGGTTCACAAGGGGCTGTCACTCGAAGGGGCGCTTGCGGCCAACGCCGTCAACATCTTCGCGACCCAGGGCCGGTCGCCGATGATGAACGCGCGCCACGCAGTCGTGAACGGCGCCTTGCCGAACGCGTCGCCGTTCAGCGTCGTCGCCAGCCGGGGCTTCTCGTCCTTGTACCACTTCGCCGGCGAGAGCTGCATGCGCGCGTAGTCGTATAGAGGTTCGCCTCGGTCAGGCAGAGGCACACGCCGTTCGGGCACTGCACGGTGAGCGGCCACTCGCAGTTCGGCTTGATCTCCTCGACGGGCACCTTTTCGTACTCGCCCTCGATGTGATATTCGGCGTAGCCGACGGCCCCTTCGGGCAAGGTGAAGTGGGTGAGTTCGTCGATGATGCAGAAGTCGTTGAAGCCGTCCTGTTCGGGGACGGTGTAACGAAGCGCGGCGCCTTCGTTATAAGCGCGGAACGTGATGTGGAGCGTGCGGGCGGGCATGATCGTCTCTTTGAGTTCGGCGGTCATCTCGCGCCAGCAGTCGGGCATGACGGCCCGCTCGCCATACGCCGGCTCCCATTCGCCCTTGTGCTTATCGGTGCGGACGTTCTCGACCTCGAAGCAGTTCGACAGCTCTCCTGCGGCGCTGAAGCGGAGCCCGAGCTGCGACTCCTCGATGACCTCGCGGCCCCTGTAGCTGATCGAGTAGAACGGGCAGTTCTCGGACGGGACGTAAAGGATCAAGCCCGTCTTCAGTTAGAAGCGGATTTCCACGCCGCCGTCGGGCGACCGTACGGAATGACAGTCGTCGCGGCTCTCGTTTCCCATTGCCGGCTCCGCGCTGACGATCCGCGCACGGTCCGTCAGTACCACTTGAACCCGCCATCGAAGAGGCTGATCATCACGTTCTTGATTCGCGTCAGCGCGAGCACGCCTTCCTTGCCGAGCTCGAACCCCACGCCGCTCGCTTTGTAACCGGGGTACGGTGCGCTCGGGAAGACGAAGTTGTGCAGGTTGAACCAGACGGTGCCGGCCTGAATCTTCGGCGCGATCTTGTGGGCGAGGCGGAGATCGTTCGTCCAGACGCTCGCAGCCAGGCCGTAGTCCGTATCGTTGCCCAGCTCGATCATCTCGTCAACGCTGCCCGCCTTGGTAACCGTCACGACCGGCCCGAAGATCTCCTCTCGCCAGATTTTCATCGACGGCGTGACGCCGGTGAAGACCGTGGCCTCCATGAAGTTGCCGTTCGCGAAGTCGCCGTCCGTCAGCCTGTTGCCGCCGCAGGCCAGTGTCGCCCCCTCCTTCTTGCCGGCCTCGATGTACGCTGCGACCGTTCGGAGATGATCGGGATGCACGAGCGGCCCCATCCGGGTGTCCTCGGCGCCCGGCGCGCCGATCTTGATCGCCTTCGCACCCTCGACGAACTTCCCGACGAACTCGTCGTACACGTCCTCGTGCACGATGAGGCGCGTGAGCGCGCAGCAGCACTCGCCCTGATTCAGGTAGGCGCCGAAGAGCGTGCCCGCGACGGTCTCGTCCATCGCGCAGTCGGGCATGACCAGTCCGGGGCTCTTGCCGCCGAGCTCGAGCGTGCAGCCCTTGAGGCCGGTATTGCACTTGCCGTAGAGGCCCGCTCCGACGGCCGTCGAGCCGGTGAACGTGATCTCCTCGATGCAGGGGTTCGAGGTGAAGACCTTGCCGGCGGTCGCCCCGGCGGCGGGCACGACGTTCAACGCGCCCGGCGGCAGGCCGGCCTCGTCGGCCAGCTCGCCGAAGAGAATCGTGCTCAGCGGCGCCCACGACGCCGGCTTGATCACCATCGTGTTGCCCGCGGCAAGCGCCGACCCGATCTTGCGCGCGGCGATGAGGAACGGGAAGTTCCACGGGATGATGGCGCCGACGACGCCGAGCGGCTCGCGGAGCGTGTAGTCGAACACGTCGGCGTATGGGCTGGCCTTCACGCCGCCCAGCACCTCGACGCAAATGTCGGCGAAGTAGTGGAGCGTCGCGCCGGCCGAGGCGACGTCGATGTTCACGCTCTCGAAGATCGGCTTGCCGACGTCGTCGGTCTCGACCTGCGCGAGGAACTCGGCGTTGTTCTCGATGGCCTCGCCGACTTTGTGGAGCAGGGCGCTCCGCTCGAACGCCGTCGTCTTGCTCCAGACTTCGTCGAACGCCTTCCGGGCGCTGTCGGCCGCGCGGTTCAGGTCCGCCTCCGACGCCGATTGAACGCTCGTGATGACTTCGTTCGTGGCGGGGTTGACCACCTCGATCGTCTCCCCGTCGGACGAGTCGCACCAATTCCCGTCGATGAAGAGCTGGTTCCTGATGTCCATCTTATTCCTCCTTCTGCACAGGGTTCGTCAGGGCTCCGATGCCCTCGATCTCGACCGTCACCGTGTCGCCCGCTCTGAGGTAGCCGGGCGGGTCCATGCTGAACGCGACGCCCGACGGCGTGCCGGTCATGATGATGCTTCCGGGGTAGAGCGTCATGCACTGCGAGATGTAGCTCACCAGTTCCATGCACGGGAAGATCAGGTCGGACGTGTTGGATTGCTGCCGGACGTCGCCGTTGACGGTGAGCTTGATGTCGAGGTTGTCACCGTCGAGGCCGGTGGCGATCCACGGGCCGATGGGAGCGAACGTGTCGAAGCACTTGCCCCGCGCCCATTGCTTGTCCTGCTTGAGCTGGCAGTCGCGGGCGCTCACGTCGTTGCCGCACGTCAGCCCGAGCACGTAGCCGGGCGCGTCCTCGACGGACACGCTCTTCGCCTCCTTGCCGATGACGATGACGAGCTCGGCCTCGTAGTCGACCTCGTCGGGCGCCATCTTCGGCAGCAGGATGGGCGCGCCCGGCCCGGCGACGCAGTTCGGCGTCTTGATGAAAACCAGCGGGTGGTCCGGGATGGCCATCCCGCTCTCCTCGGCGTGCGTCCGGTAATTCAGGCCGATGGCGACGACCTGCCGCGGCTCGACGGGCGCGAGCAACTCCGCTTCCGCCGCCGGTATCGTCTCGTCGGTCACGCTCCGCGAGCCGAAGACGTCACCCTCGATCAGACGGTAATTACCGTCTTCGACTTGAGCGAACGCGACACGTTCACCTGTCTTGATCTTTGCAATCTTCATCGTTCATTCCTCTACAAGAACCTCGGGATTGACGAGCGACTTCGGCCTCTCGCCGCGGAGCACGCGGGCGACTTCCTCGGCGCCTTTGCGCTGGAGCTTCGCGATGGCCGCCGACGAATACCACGCGCTGTGCGGCGTCAGGATAACGTTGTCGAACTTCTTCAGCGGGTGATCGCTGCCGACGACCGCGTCTTCGTCATCGAGAAGGTCGAGGCCGGCGCCGGCGATCTTGTCGTTCTCGAGCGCCCACACGACCGCATCCGTGTCGACGATGGCGCCGCGCGCCGTATTGATGATGAACGGCCGCTTCTGCATCTTGCCGAACGCCCCGCGGTCGAGCAGATGGTGCGTGTCGTCAGTCGCAGGGCACTGAACGAAGATCGCGTCGCACGTCGCGTACAGGTCATCCAGTCCCACGCGGCGGCAGCCGTCAACGTCGCCCTCGCCGACCGGGTCGGTGAACACGATCTCCAAGCCGAACGGCTTGAGCCGCTGGGCGATGGCGCGGCCGATGCGGCCGAACCCGATGATGCCCGCGGTCATGTCCGTGATGCCCTTCATCGGCTTCAGGTATGACAGCGACCACTCGCCGCCCTTCACCTTGCGGTCGGAGAACGGTATCTTCCGGGCAAGCGCGAGAAAATGCGCAAGGGCATGGTCCGACACCTCCTCGACGCAATAGTCGGGCACGTTGGCGACCATCACGCCGCGCGCCGTCGCCGCGGCCACGTCGATGGTGTCGACCCCGATGCCGTACCGCACAATCACCTTCAAGTCGGGCGCGGCGTCGAATATCTTCGCGTCCATCCCAGCCAGGTACGTGTTCAGGATGGCGTGCGTGCCGGCGAGATGCGGCACGACTTCGTCCGCCGACTTGCACTGACACACTTCCAGTTCGGCATCGACCGCCGACAGCACTTCCTTCTCGATGTCGAACGACTCGAACACGTAGTCCGTGACGACAACTTTGAACTTGGCCATGCTTCCGCCTCCTGCTTCAAGGGACCTTCATCGTATTAGTTCGCTGAGTCTACACTTTCGCGTATCAATATTCAATGGCAGAGCGCCGAAATAAGACGCGAACTTGCTCAGCGGCGAGACGCCGCAAGCCACGACCGCGGCCGCCCCCGCCGCCGCGCGTTTTCGGCGCAGGGCGTGAAGCGCTATGATGATGATCAGAGCGATGGGGGCGGCCCGCTCGCGCGAATTGTGCGAGAAGTTCGGAATCGCCGATGGTCTTTGATGCCGGCCGCCCAGGAATGGGACCGTCTCGTTCAAGCCCGCCGCCGCCGGCGAACTGCTTCGGGTCGCCCGGCAAATGCACGCGGAGTATTGCTCAGGAAAGGAATCGCCATGACCAGGAAACTGCTCATTTCAGTCGTCTGTGTCGTCCTCGTCAGTTGGGTCGCCGGCTGCCGCGAAGCTCTGCTCGCTTCGACTTCTCCATCACGTCGCTCCGCGCAGGGTCGGCGGCGGTGCGGAAGAGTCTTATGGTGTTCTGTGAGATGCGGTGCGGGCTGTGTGACTATGTGTTCGTCTGAACGTCCAGACGAACACATAGTTCCGAGGGAAACGGTCTTTCGCCCCGCTGGGGCTGTGCGCATGCCGGCACTTGGTTCCCTCAGCTTACGCTGTGGGCTACGTGTCTAACGCCCGCTTCGCGGGCTGTTCACCAACTGCGCCGCAAGGCGGGATGACCATAGTCGTGAGCCGCACCCAGTTGCGGCCTATCTCACTTGCTTTCGGATGGGT
>JBDREM010000196.1:0-16506 GCA_043819695.1 Planctomycetota bacterium | reverse complement strand
GGCGAGACGATGTTGAGCTTGTAGCTGACCGAGAGCAGTTCGAGGAACGCGGCGAGATCCATGTTCCGTGTCGAGACGGTTACGTTGCGGGAGGCGTCGAGCTTGGGGGTCTCGGCCTTGGGGGCCTCGGCCGCGGCCTCAGCGGCCTCCTGCGCGGCGGCCGGGCCGGACATGGCAACGGGCAACATCGCCGCGGCGAGGAGCGCCGCCAGAGCGACCCGCGCCGAGACTCGTCTGTGCGTCGATCTGCGTCTTGTCATTTTGGCATTCTCCATGAGCGTGTGCCGTTCTCGCGGCCGCTCTCGCCCGCCGGGCGGACAAGCAGGGCGACCCGGTGCTTGCCGCGCCGCAGAATGACCCTGTCCTCGAGCACCTCGGCGAGAGTGAGCCCGAGGATCGCGTCGCCGACCGGTACGATCTCGCCGTTGATCGAGGCGCCGCGCCAGCCGCGGGTGATCATGACCGCGTCGAGCTTCAGGCCCTTAGCTGCGGCCTGTTCGGCGCCCGGGATCTTTGCGAGCACCGCCCGAGCGCTCTGCGGCGTGAGGATGATGAGCTTCGCCGGGGACTCCTTCGGCCCGGCCGACGTCTTGATGTCGTAGATGGTGCCGCGCATGCCGCCGCTCATCTGGAAGGGGTCCCTCGAGAGCTTGGCGGGGCGCTCGGGTTCGGGGGCGGGCTCGGCGTCGAGGTCGAGCGCGAGCAACAGCTTGTGCGGCGGCGCCGTGGCCCCCTGGCCGGCCGGCGCGGCGGCGGTCTGCGCGGGCTCGGCAAGCTCGGCAACCTGAATATCCGGGCCCGCCTTGCCGAAGTACGTCTTGTATATGACGAAGGCAAATATGACGGCGGACACCGCGAGCGCGATGAGCTCCTTCTTGCTCTTGAAGGCTGGCATCTTCCGGGCGGACCCGGCTGTGTCGGCGGCGTCGCTCACGCGGGCGTCTCCATGCTTGCTGCCGGTTTTGCGAAGTACACGCGAAGCTCGAGCTTGACGCCGCAGCGTTCGGACAGCGGGTCGCTCTCGAGCTCCATCCTCTCGACGGTTATGACGACCTTGCCGCGCTCGACGCGGCAGAGGAAGTCGTAGAGCTTGGCGAATTCGGCCGAGGCCGTCAGCGAGACCGGCATGCAGTTGAGCGTTTGGCCCTCGACCGCGCGGCCCGGGCGGACGATCTCGACGTGCACGCCGGCCGCCTTCGCGTCCTGCAGGATCGCGTCGACCGCCTTGTTGGCCTCGTCTTGTCCGGTGATCGACCCGAAGAACTCGTCGATGCGCTGCTGCAACTTGCGGACATTGCTCCGGGCGGCGCTGATGTCGCTCGCGGTCTTGTAGTCATCCGCGGTCTGCTGCTCCAGATCGGCTTCCCTGCCGGCCAGCGTGCCCAGCTTGTCGATGCGATACTTGAAGTAGCCGAAGTAAGCGCCAAGCGGCACGAGGACGGCCATCGTGATGGTGACGAGGTCGAGCTTTGTCAGCTTCATTCGCCGCCTCCTTCCGCGGAGTCGCGAGAGCTGGAGAGGAGTGCGGGCCCCTCGGCGGCAGGCGCGGCCTGCGCCGGCCGGCTCTTGCCGGGGCTTCCGGCGCGGCGGCGCGGCGTATAACGGATCGGACACTCGAGCTCGAAGCGGCTCAGCGGTTTTTGGTTGATCTGCGCCGTCTGCGAGCCCTTGAACGTGACCCGCTCGAACAGCCCGGGCGCGGTGAGCGCGGATATGAACTTGGTGATGTCGGTGGCCGACAGGGCGTAACCTTCGAGCCGCAGCACAAGTTCCTTCGGCCTGACCTTATCGGTTTCTTCCTTGGGCTTCTCGGCCGGGGGCAGTGCGGCCGGCAGTGAGCCGGCCTTCTTCGCCGGCTCGGGCGAATCGCCGCCTTCGCCCGCGCCGGGGCTGATGTGAGCCCTTGTCAGGAGTATCTCGTCGTTGGCCGCGGCCGCGATGTGCGCGAGATAGGCGGCCCAGCGGCGGTTGCGGCCGATGGTTTGGATAACCGAGTGCTTCGCGGCGAGCTGCTGAAGCGTGAGATTGTAAGAGGCGAGTTCCGCGCGAGCGACTCTGAGCTCGTTAAGGCGCCCTTCGAGCAGAGCGTTGCCGCGCTCTTTCTGTGCGATCCAACCGTTCGTGAGCTTGCCGAGGCCGAACATCGCGAGCAGCGCGGCCACCATCACCGCCACGGAAACCATGAGGCGGCGTTTCGACCGTTCGGTCCGCGCGTAATTGCGGGGCATGAGGTTCACGGTCTGCACGTCATGTCCCCCTCAATGCCAGGCCGGCGGCGACTGCGAACGCTCCTTCGCTGCCGCGCTTGAGCTGCACTTCGGCCCCGGTGATCTGCGAGAGCGGCGCGGCGACGAGGACGTCCGTGTGCAGTCTTGCCGCGAGCAGCTTGTCGAGATGCTCGAGGGCGGCGCCGCCGCCTGCGAGGAACACCCGCTCGACGCTGCGGCCCTGGTTCTGTGCCGAGAAATAGCGGAAGAGCTTTTCGAGTTCGGCCGCAAGGTGGTCCAGCTTTCCGCGGAGAATGTCGTGGATGATGTGCGCGATTTTGCCCGGCTCGTCGGGATCCGCGTCTGCGCCGCCGGCGATGCCGGCGCCGTGTTGGCACTTGAGAATTTCCGCTTCCTCGCGGCTGATCTCGAGCGCCGCCTGAATGTCCTGCGTGAGCGCGTCGCCGCCGCCGTCGATCGGGCGCGTCATGCGCAGCTTGTTGTCGTCCATTATGACGGCGGTCGTTGCCCGCGCTCCGATGTCCACGGCCGCGACGGCTCCGTCCTGGGTCGGCTGCGCGGCTTGCAGGGCGCGGCAGAGCGCGAGCGGGACGATGTCGACGGCGTCGGCGACAAGTCCGGCGCGGCCGAACAATTCGAGCGTGTTGAGCACCTTCTGCTTGCGGGCGGAGGCGGCGAGCACCTCGAGCCGCCGCTCGCCGGCCGTCTTTGCTTCGCCCAGCACGACGTGGTCGATGATGGCGTCCTCGGGGGCGCATTCGAGATACGACTCGGCCTCCCAGCGAACCTTCTTGGCGACGTCGTGTTCGTCGATCGGGAGCGTGAGAGGGCGGAGGTCGACGTCGGCGGAGGGGAGGGCGATGACGGCGCGCCGCGGCCCGAACTTGCCGGCCGAGAGAGCCTTCTTCAACTCCTTGACGAACGCCGCGCGCTCGGTCTGGGGTTGGCCGTCATTGGGGATCGTCAGGTCGAGCGACGTGGCCGCGAGGAGTTTCGGCCTGGGCGGATTGCGCTTCATGCGGAACTGGACCAGCTTGAGCGTGTCGCCCAGGTCTATGCCGATGGCGGAGTACTTGGCGTCCAGCAGCATTTGTATCTCGCACGAGCGACAAGTGTGGCGCCGGCGCGGAACACGCTCGCGGCGTATTAGTGCGCTTGCTGTACGTATCGGCATTATGGCGGGCCGGTTTATGGCCGCGGGCCGATTGTTTCGGGAAGGTCAGTCGAGGTCTTCGCGGTTGGAATCTTTTAGGCGGACGGTGGTTATGACGACGGGCGTCATCCCGGGCCGGGACACCGTGACCGTGATACGCTTCGGCTTGGTGTTGTCATCGCCTTCGAAGTCGTTGAAGTTGTCAATTCTGACGGATCGAACGAGGACGGAGCGCGTGTAGCCCGTGCAGCCCGGTTCCGGCTGCCCGTTCTTCTTCTGCGGCGGCGACGCCTTCCATTCGTCGTAGTCGTCGATGTCGTCGAAGTCCGCCCTGGTCACGCTGGTCTCGTCGTACTCGCGCCCGAACTTCACGTTCCCGTCGGGATCGTCATAGGGGAGCAGTGCGATCTCGCTCAGGAGATCCATTGCGAGCCGGTGGGCCGTCATCCCCTGGGCCGACGCCTCGGAGACTTGAAGGAGGATGGGGAGGGCGCGCATCGATGCGACCAGCCCCACGCTGACGATGAGGATCGTGAGGATCACCTCGACGAGTGTAAACGCGTGCGTGGTTGTCCGTCTGAGCATCGTGCCCGCCTATTCGATCTTCACAGAGCCCTTCACCAGTTTCATCCCAGTGCCTTGAAACTGCTCGACGAGGTTCGTCGACAGGGCCGGGTCTTGCTCGAAGATGCAGTCGCGGCCGATCAGGATCATCTCCTTGGCGATGATAGTTCCCTTGAAACGGACGGTGTTCGTCCCGCCGCTGTATTGGAGGCCGTGAAACTTGTCCGCCGCATGGATGAGCCCGCTCACAAACGGCGTGAACACGTCTGTCTTGTCGCCGTCGCCATTGAAGTCGACGCCGCTCTGCGGCTCTGATAGGTTCCGGTCGAAGTTGTAGTAGATCTTCTGATCTGACAAGAGGGCCGGGTTCTCGGGCGAGGCCGGCGAGTGTACGGACGCTTCGTCGAACCACACTTCTTTGCCGGTCTTCACCACGATCGTGGCGGTGATGTGGCAGCGCACGAAACGTGTCTGCTTGCCGCCCTGGATGTAGTAGATGCCGTTGGCGCTGGCGAATCCGTAGGGATTGGACGTCGGCGAGATGACCTTGTCTGCGATCTCGTACTTATCGTTGACGATCGGGGGGGACATCGGCTGCCCGCGTGCGATGAACCAGTCGATGTTGGGATTGGGATTCGTCGGCGTTGGCGAGATCGTGATCGCAGCGGTATCCGCGTCGATCAGTCTCCCGTCGACCTTGTTGGGATCCCGGCAGTAGATATCGCCGCGGAGGTCGGGCAGGGCGCCGATGACGCTGACATTCCCGTTCGACATCAGGTCACCGTAGACGCGGGGGCCATTCTCTGTCTCGATCTTCCTCCCGGAGTCCCACATCGCCGCGAGGTACATCATTGCCTGGTGTACGGGCGGGGTCAGCGTGGCCGAGACCGTGCGGGTGGTGCCTTTGTACGTCGCGACCGACCGGACCGTGACCGAGTCGATGGGCGAGTCGGCCAGGTTGCCATCGTCGTCGATAATCGTCACGTAGAACGTTCCATCTCCGAGCGGGAAGGGGCCGTATTTCGTGCCGCTGGTGTACGTGGTGCGCCAGTTCGCGTCGTTGTTTACGGCGTAGATGATCTTGTCGATTCCGACCTTGGCGGTCTCGAGCGCCTGGTCAGCGTCGATGAGGGCCGTGGCCATCTTGAGGTCGAGGCTGACCTCGTTGGCGAGCGCGACGATGACGACGGACATGCCGGCGAGCAGGATGAGCGCCGCGATGAAAATCACGCCCGATTGCGCATTCCGCTGCTTCACTGGTTCACCACCTTGCAGGTCCGCACGAGCTCCGACTGCTGCTCGCCCTCGGTGATCCGGATCGTCGCCTTGATCTTCTTGAGGATTGAGACGGGTACCGTGCTTCGGCGCGGCGTCGTGACCGGCAGATCGCCCCGCAGCGTGAAGTACATCGACGCCATGCTGCCGAGGTGAACGTACGCGGCCCAGTGCGATTCTCGATAGCCGAATTGCAGCCCGCCGCCCAGCGGCGCGCCGGCCAGAATCCTCTGATATTGGATTCTCCCCGCATAGCCCCAGTAGTTTTGCGGCGTGATGTACAACTGGTACAGCCTGTCGGGCGTCATACCTGCGTCGCCGCCCGACCAGGTCAAAGGAACGGTAACGTCCTGGTACGTGGTCGTAAGCTGGGACCGTTGCAGTGTGCCCTGCGCCACGGTGGCGAGTGTCCCCATCTCGCGGACGAGGATGAGCATGTCGGTCTCCGGGGGCAGCATGGCGGTGCGTGCGCGGATGGTGACGGACGTTGCCGCGGGGACCTCGATGTTGTTTGTGAAGCACTGCGCCGCGTAGGCCCCGGTCTGGATATTGAGCCCCAGGTTCTCGGCGTCGGCGGGCGACACGCCGGCGAAGCTCGCGAGCGTCATGCCGAGCACGTCTCCGGGCGCGGCGATCGTCACCTCGTCCTCGCTTTCGTACTGGTACTCGATGGAGAACAGGTCGACATTCTCCGCGAACGTCTCGGTGGCGCCGTTGAGCGTGCGTGTCAGCGTTCGCGCGCCCGAGTCCCACGCGTACATGACCGTGTCGTCGGCGCCGTCGCCGGTGATGTCGGTGCACGTGAAGCCGAGCTTGTATTCCTCCGCCGCCGCGATGACGCTGGCGAGCGACGCCTCGCGCGTGAGCCGCTCCAGGGCGACGCGGGCCGTATGCTCGGCGAGGTTCTTATCCTGAAGCACGCCGGTCATGTGCAGGCTGCTGTGCGTGAAAGTCGTGAGGCAAACAAAAAGGATGCTCGAAATGGCCATCACGATCAGCAACTCGACCAGCGTGAAGGCCTGCCGGCCGCGCGGCGTACGCAACCCGCAATCCACGATCCGCAATCGCATTTCTCAGTTCACCGTTATCTTGCCGGACAGGGGGGCGACGTTGATCGTGTGGGTGGTCGCGCCCAGCGTGAACGTGACGAATCCGCCCGCCTCGGGCGCCCCGAACTTGTCGTAGTACAGATAGTCGCTCGAGCCGAATTGCGAGTCCTTCAGCGTCAGGCCGGCGTACCGTGACTTGTCGTCAAGCTTCACCTGCCACGGCTTCTTCGTTACCGGGTGCGTGCAGAGGTCCCAGGAGGAGCCGTTCTCGCGCCGGACCTCGTAGGCCTGGCCGCCGGCCCAGAACGACACGCGGTGGCGAACGCCCGTCTTGAGGGCGAGCGCTTGGGCGTAGCGCATGTCGGCCGCGATCTCGCGGGCAAGCGCAGACGCTTTCATGCTGTCGAGAGTGGTCGAGACCGCCGGAAGGGCGGCAGCCGCGAGGGTGGACACGACGACGACGACGATGAGGACCTCGATGAGGGTGTAGGCTGTCCGTTGAGCAGTGACGGGCGGGAACGCACGCGCCGGAATACGCAAAGGACTCACCTCGATGCGTGAGCGCTGTTGTTGGCGATGAACTCGCCGGTCTCCGAACTGGCCTTCCAGCCGGTCGCGGGAGAGTTGTCGGCGCTCAGAGGCGTGGTGCCGGTTGTCACGTTCACGGCCGCGGCGGCGCCGGCCGCGGTGGCCGCGGGCAGCGGGTTCTCCGGGACACCTTGCTTGAGGTACGGCCCGTACGGGAAGGCGGCGTTCTTCTCGGCGCAGGTATCGCCCGCGGCGTTCGAGTACATCGTCAACTGCTGCGCGAAGGCAGTGGCGGCGTTGGCGTGCGCGGCGGCGGCCGCGGCGGCCGTCGCCCTGTGCGTGGCGGCCTTGCCGGGGAATATATTGTTGTGCTGATACTGGTACAGCTCGATCGCGGCACGCATGCAGGACAGATTCTGGTCGAGCGCGGCGACCTTGGCGTCTGCGGAGGCGTCGCCGAACTGCGGGATGGCAACGGCGGCCAGGATGCCGATGATGATGATCACGACGAGGAGTTCGACGAGGGTGAATCCTCGCCGGGCTCGGCGGCCGTGGGCGGATGGGGAGAACGCCTGGCTGTCCATGTCGCTGATCCCTGGGCCTTCAGGCCACAGCCCCGGCCTTCGCCGGGGCCGGGCGGGGGAGTAAGTGCGCAGCAGGGGCCGCAGGGTGAGACCGGCTCCGTTTCCGGCGCCGGTCCCGGCCGAATCAGCAAATCATGTCCGCCTGTGCCGCCGCGACAAGAGCCGTTAGTACGACGAGTAGCTCGCGTTGTTGGCGATGAGTTCGCCTCTCGCGCTGCTGTACTTCCAGCCGACCGTCGGCGTGCCGTCGACCGTGAGGGGCGTCGTGTCGGTGACGACGTTGACGCCGTCCGGGTCGCCCGTGGCCGTGGTGGCCGGCAGCGGGTTGTCCGGGATCTTCCTCTTGATGTACGGCCCGTACGGGAAGCTGGCGTTCTTCTCGTCGCAGGTGTTGCCCGATGCGTCGGAGTACGTCGTCAACTGCTTGACGAGCGCCTGCTCGGCATCGGTGTGCGCGGCAGCCGCTCCGGCGGCCGTCGTCTTGTGGGTCGCAATCGTCCCGGGATACGTGCTCGTATGGTCGATGCTGTACTTCTCGACGGCCGACCGGAGCGCCCGGAGGTTCTCCTTCAGGGCCGACTGCTTGGCGTCGGCCGACGAGTCCCCGAACTGCGGGATCGCAACGGCAGCCAGAATCCCGATGATGATGATCACAACCAACAGCTCTACCAGCGTGAACGCTTTCTTCTTCCTGGCTCTCATTACAGGTCTCCTTCTCCTTGAATTGCACACCCAGAAACAGTCACCCAGTTCGACAGCAAATCGCGTCTTGTGGCGCCGCTGTGCCATAGTTCTCCTTTCGTCAGCGCCTTCTCTTGGTTCCCCACTTCAGAGCATCCTTTCCTGTGAGCGCCTTGCCGCCGCTAGCCCACGGCGCTCGACAACTTGAACAGGGGCAGGAACAGGGCCATTGCAATGACCCCGACCACGCTGCCCATCGCGACGACGATCGCCGGCTCGAGCAGCGCCGTCAGCCCCTTCAACTTGATCGTCATTTCCTGTTCGTAGTGCTCGGCCATCTTCAGCATGACCATTCCCGTCGAGCCGGTCGCCTCGGCCGTCGAGATCATCTGTTTCATGATCGGGCTGAACAAGTTGCTCGTTTCGAAGGAGGCCGAGAGCATCTTGCCCTCGCTCACGCTCCTTTGCACGCGGTCGAGAAACGTCGAATACTGCGTGTTCCCCACCGTCCCGCGCGTCACCTCGACGCCATCGAGCAGCGGGATGCCGCTCTCGAGCATCACGCCCATCGTCCGCAGCATCCGGGCCGAATACAGCAGCCGGGCCAACGACCCCAGCACCGGGGCCGATATCTTGAACTGGTCGAACATGCTTCGGCCGGGCGGCGTCCGAATCCAAGCGATGAGCCCCACGACCGAGACGATTACGCCGCCGAGTATCGCCGGCCACCACGCAATGAACCCGTGGCTCACGGCCAGCACGACCTTGGTGATCGTGGGCAGGATGTCCTCTTTGCCCTCGAAGACCGCGGTCATCTTTGGCAGCACGTACGTCACCATGAACAGAACAACTCCTAACGACATGAGCGCCAGCACAACTGGATAGGCCAGCGCGGTCGCAACCTTGGCACGCACCTCTTGCTTTAGTTTCTGAAATTCGTGGACGCGGTTTAGCATTTCATTGAGAAAACCGCCCAATTCGCCCGCCCGGACCATGGCGACGAAAACGTTCGAGAACACCTTGGGATGTCTCGCCAGCGCCGAGGAGAAGGTCTTTCCGCCCGTTACGTCGGTCACAACCTGTTGTACGGCCCGTTTCATCCTGGGGTTAGTGATCTGGCGGGCGATGATATCGAGGGCCGTAGTCAGGTTCGTGCCTGTATCGAGCATGATCGCGAGCTGCGAGGTGAAAAACATCACCTCCTTCTGCGACACGCCCCCGCCGATGCTGAGATCACTGAGCCCCATTCACGCACCCATCCGATAGCAATTCCGCTTAATTCCGCTTCGGTTTACCTACAGCAAACTGTGTGCCACCGGGCGGCCGGCGAAGCCACCTTTTTCATAACTCGTTGATGCGCCAAGTGTTATCATTATCGTCCGGCGTTCGGCTGCGCCCTCGGGCGCTCTCATGCTTGCCCTGAATAGTGAAGGAAACTTCTCGATGCACCTCGCGCGCCGCACGTAACATTTGTCACACTCAACTCTTATGCCCGTCCGCTACTGAATTCGAGTACCTTTCCTCCGTTTCCGTAGCATTGCGGTCATTCGCCGGCGGCTCACGTCGAATTGAGGACGACGGGCTGCTCCACGGCTTCATCAGCCTCGTCAACGTCCACCCTCGCCGCCTCGACCGTCTTTGCCTCCACGTTCTCGACTTCGTAGTCGAGCTTGTCCTTGATGCCGCCGGTATCCTCGACACAGACGACGCGCATCACTTCCTCGAGCGTGGTCAGGCCTTCCCCGGCGAGATGGAACCCGGCGAGCTTGAGCGACGGCAGGCCGGACTCGGCCCGCGCCGCCCGCATCTCGTCCAGCGTCGCGTTCTTCAGGATGGCCTGCTTGATGTTCGCGTCGGCCAGGAGGATCTCATACACGCCCAGACGCCCCTTGTAGCCCGAGTCGAAGCAGTCCTTACAGCCGGAGCCGCGGCGCAGGGTGACGCTCGTCTTTCCGGGCCAGCCGACACGGTGGAGCAGCTCGGCCGCCGGGATGAACGTGGTCGCGCAGTTCGAACAGATGCGGCGGCACAGCCGCTGCGCGATGACGCCCGTCAGCGCGCTCGAGATGAGAAACGGCTCGATGCCCATGTCGACCAGGCGGGTGATCGCGCCCGCGCTGTCGTTGGTATGCAGCGTCGATATGACGAGGTGGCCGGTCAGCGCGGCCTGGATGGCGATCTCCGCCGTCTCCCGGTCACGGATCTCGCCGACCATTATGATGTCGGGGTCCTGCCGCAGGACCTGGCGCAAGATGTTCGCGAAGCCGAGGCCGGTCTTCTCGTTCACCTGGACCTGGTTGATCAGCGGCAGCTGATACTCCACCGGGTCCTCGATGGTGATGATGTTCTTCTCAATCGAAGAGATCTCCGCGAGGCCCGAGTAGAGCGTTGTGGTCTTTCCGCTGCCGGTCGGGCCGGTGACAAGAATGAGGCCGTACGGCTGCGCGAGGATGCGCCGGAAGGATTCGAGCGAAGCGCCCTTGAAGCCGAGCTTCTCGAGGCTGACGATCGACTTGGACTGGTCGAGGATGCGGAGGACGATCTTCTCGCCGAGGATCGTCGGCAGCGAGGAGACACGCAGGTCGATCTCGCGCCTGTCGGCGACGACGTGAATGCGGCCCTCCTGCGGCCGGCGGCGCTCCCCGATGTCGAGCCCGGCCATCACCTTCAGGCGCGAGACGATCGCGGCGTGAAGATCCTTGCGCTGCGTCATCACCTCGTGCATCACGCCGTCCACGCGGTAGCGAACGCGCACGAGCTTGGCGTCGGGCTCGACGTGTATGTCGCTCGCGTTGTCCTTGATCGCGTTCAGGATGGTCAGGTTGACGAGGTTGATGATCGGGCTGCCTTCGGCCAGTTCCTCGAGCTCCGAGATGTTCGTCTCCATCTTCTCGGTCACAAGCTCGACGTCCGTCTCGTCGAGGGACGAGAGGAACTGGTCCATCCCGATCGCCTTGTCGTAGTACTCGTTTATGAACTGCTGGATCTCTTCCTGGCGGCAGACGACCGGCTGGATCCGGCAGCCGGTCAGCGCGGTCAATTGGTCGATGACGAGCAGCGACTGCGGGTCGGACATTGCCACGGTCAGGTCGTCGCCGACGCGGAACATCGCGATGACCTGGTACAGCTCGGCCTTGTCCTTGGGGATCACGGGGACGACCTTCGGGTCGATCAGGCCCTTGCGCAGCCAGACGTGCGGCAGCCCGAGCTGCCGCCCGAGACACTCGACCAGGTCTTTCTCCGTGATGTACTCGAGCTCGACGAGAAGCTGTCCGAGGAGCTTCTTACACGAGGGACTGCTCGCGTTGCCGTCATACTTGTGCTGTTCCAGGGCTTCCTCAAGCTGCTCCGGGGTCAGCTTGCCCATCTCGACGAGCAGGTCCCCCAGCCGTCCGCCCGCTTGCGGGTGGTTCACACAAAGCTCCTTCTGGCGTCCGCTGTCGATGCGTGCACCTCGAACACGTTGTTCAGGCGCGTCGCCGTCAGTATGTCGCGCCCGATATCGGTCGGCGCGCTTATCTTGAGCTCGCCCCCAAGCGCGAGCGCCTCGCTGTAAAGCACGAGCAGCATCTCGAGCCCGGCGCTGTCAATGAAGGGAACGTTGTTGAGCTGAACCACGATCTTGACGTTGCCCGTCTGAAAGCACTCGCGAACGCGGCCGGCGAACTCCTCGGTCTCTTCCTCGATCAGCGCGCAGTCCGGGACGAGGACCAGAACCGTTCCATGTCGTATCTGCTCGATCTTCAACTCTCTCCTCGCTCACTGGCCGGAGGACTGCGGAACAGCGCGCCGGGGCGCCCGAGGGCCCGGCCCGTCGATGCGGGCCCGGAGTCTTGCAAGCCCGTCTTCACTGCATACGACACAATTGCCGAGTCGGGGCCGCGGCCCGTTTTGGCGGCCACGACGAGGTTCCGGCCTCCGGCCTTGGCGCGGTACATCGCGCGATCGGCCTTCCTTACCAGCTCGTCGCCGTCGGCCCCGTGGTCCGGGAAGGCGGCCACGCCGCAACTGAGCGTCACCTTGAGAACCGTCTCGCCGTAGCGGAACCCGGCCCGTTCAACGTGCGTTCGTATTTTCTCGGCCATCACCTGCCCGTCCTCGGCGGTCGCCTTCGGCATGATGACCGTGAACTCTTCGCCGCCATAGCGGCAGACAAGGTTGGCCTCGCCGGCGCACTTCTTGCAGTGCCCGGCAAACCATTCGAGCACGGCGTCGCCGGCCTGGTGGCCGTAGGTGTCGTTAAAGGCCTTGAAGTGGTCGATGTCGAGCATGAGGAGGGCGAACGGCTCGGAGCGACGGCCGGCGATGTCGATCTGGGCCTCCAACTGGTCGTGGAACGTCCGCCGGTTGTAGAGCTTGGTCAGCGGGTCGCGCTCGGCGAACCACTGCACCTCGCCGAACAGGCGCGCGTTCGCCAGCGCAATGCTTGCGGTGTTGGCCACAATGGCCATGAGCCTGGGGTCGGGCTGCGTGCCGCGGTTGGTGGCGTGGACGTTGATGATGCCCACGTGCTCGCCCTTGTCGAGGAGCGTCGCTGAGATCACGGCCGGCGCCGCGTGCCCGCTCGCCGCCAGTTCCGCCGCCTGCGGTTCCTCAAGCCAGCAAACGGCCTGCTGCGTCGCCTCGAGCTTCTGCACCAGAAGGCTGTCCCGCGACAGCATCATTGGTATCTGGCCGTCCGCGGCGGTGTTCGTCTCCGAAGCGTGCGCCAGCAGATATGACCCGTCCGCGGGGTTCTTCAGGTAGACCGATGCGCTCGTGGAGCCGAAGCACTCCTCGAGGACGCGGAAGAGCGACTGGAAGAGCCGGTCGACCTCCAGGTTGGAGTAGAGCTTCTGGGCCGACTCTTCGAGCAGGCGGACGAGCGAAGAGTACTTCAACAGGTCCTGTTCGAGTTCTTCCTGCTGGTGGCGGGCCTGGCGCTCGACCTGCTCGGCATGTCTCTGGAGGAGATAGATCTTCTTCAGATATTTGTCGGTGCGGTGCTCGGCCTCGAGCGCCTCGCGTCGGGCGCGGCACGAAAGGAGCGAAATGACCACGGAGACCAGCTCCATGCTGAAAAGTTTCGCCACCGCGGCCGAACGAACGCTGGTCGACGCCAGATACAGCGGAATGGGCAGGCCGACGACCTTCGAGGTGATGACGAGGTCGGCGCCGGCTGCGACAATCCCCGCGACCAGCCCGGTCACGAGACCCTCGTGGTACGCGAGCAGGGCGATCGGTATCATCAGCATCGCGTCGAAGAAGACCATTCGCGCGGGAGCGTGCTGGCACGCGAGCCCCTTGCCGAGCAGTATGGCCAGTATCAGGAGCGCGCCGACAGCCGGGCTCTTGAACTTCCTCAGGTTCGAGATGCCGCCGGTCAGCGCCAGCTCGTCTGTGTCAAGTGCATGTATTATCGGCACGTGTTTGCTCCGTTGTCAGGTCAGGTTTGGTGTCATGAGCGGATCGCGGCTTGCCTCTTCGTTCCGGCTGTACCTTGCGAATTCCGCCCGGTTGTCCAGCAGGGCGCGCGCGACCTCGGCGTCCAACTGTGTTCCGGCTGCCTCCTCGATGATCTCGAACGCCTTCTCGGTCGAGAAAGGCGGGCGGTAGCATCGGTTGCTCGTGAGGGCGTCGTAGGTGTCGGCGACGGCAATGATGCGGGCGCCCTGCGGGATGTCGTTGCCGCTCAGCCCGTCCGGATAACCGTTCCCGTCGACTCGCTCGTGGTGGTGGCGGATGTGCGGCAGGCAGTCCTCGAACTGCTTGATGTGCTTGATCAGGTTGACGCCGCCGACCGGGTGCGTCTTGATGAGAGCGAACTCCTCGTCGTCGAGCTTTCCTTCCTTCTTCAAGACGGCGTCCGGTATCCCCTGCTTGCCGATGTCGTGAAGGAGCCCGGAGATGCGAAGCGTGTCGATCTCTTCTTTCGGCAGCCCCATCAGCTCGGCCAGGCGCACGGTGAACGTCTTCACGCGCTGCGAATGGCCTTTCGTGTACTGGTCCTTGTTCTCGATGGTGTTCACGAGCAGCTTGATGAGGTTGAAGAACAGGGACTCGAGGTCCTCGTAGAGGCTGCTGTCGCGAATGACGAAGGCGCTTTTTCGGGCGAGCGCCGTCATCAGCTTCAACTCATAGCTGGTGAACTGATTGCCGCGCGGCTTGAAGGCGATCAGGTAGCCATAGAGGTCCGCGTCGACCACCAGCGGCAGGCACATCACGGAATCGAGCTCGGGCGAGAACGAGCTCAGCTCGGGATCGTTGTCAAGGGAGATGATCGTGCTTGGCCTGCTGCGCCCGGCGCACTGTTCGGCTACCGCTCGTGCGAGCTGTTCCGCCTCGAGCCGAAGCATGGTCGGCGGCGGCTCCGCCTCGTTCGGGTTCCACAAAGTTCGGCAGTCGTCACCCTTTCGCGAGGCCGTGCCGCTGTGGGGCACCCACGCAAAGCACGAGCAGTTGAGAACGTTGAACGCCTTCTCGGCCACGTAGTCGATCACGTTCGAGGGGTACGACCGCAGCGGTATCTTCTCGTCGATCTCGTACAGCAGCTCGATTTCCTCGTACTGGAGGGCGAGCTCGGTAACGAGGCTGTCGATCTCGTGCTCCTTCGCGGAACCCTCCGCGAGGATCTCGTGCATCGCGTCGAGAACGGCCCCCGTCGACGCGTCTCTCACGGCAGCGTCTTCTGCGGCCGCGCACGCAACAAGGCTGCCGAAATAGACCGAGGACCGTTCGATCGGCAGCACTTGCACCCCGTCTTCGTCTGCCGGCGCGGCATCGGGGCTCGGAGCGCCGCGAACGACCGAACGCTTCTTCCTCGCGATGATGTCCCGGCACTTCTCGACCGGCGTCGTGCACGGTTCGCCGTGCTCGGCGGCATCAAGAACGAGATCGCCGTTCGCGTCGAACACACGCACGACGACGCCCTCGCGCCGCAGCAGGTGATCGGCAAGAGCTCTCAGTTGCTTCCGCTCCGGTTCGACCATCAGTTGTCCGGTAACCCTTGTCACGACGTCACTCCTTCGGCGACCGCCTCTTCGGCGACCGGCTCTTCGGCGACCGGCTCTTCGGCGACCGCCTCTTCGGCGGCCGGCTCCCGCTGGCGCCCGGCTCGGCCCATGTACTCCTGCACGGTGCGAAGGATCTCGCGCGGGCTGAAGGGTTTCGGCAGGTAACTGCGGTGCGGCCCCTTCTGGAGCCAGGCCTGCGTCTGCTCGTCGAGCTGAGACGTGAGCACGATGATCAGGAAGGGCCACGCCTCGCGGTACTCTTCGCACCTGGCGCAGAGCTCAATTCCTGACATCCCCGGCATCTTGACGTCCGTGATGAGAACATCCGGCCGCAGTTCCACGAACTTCTCGAGCCCCTCGGCCCCGGAGTTCGCACGCACCACGTCGTACCCGGCGTTCTGAAGCTTCAGTTGGACCACGCGCCCGATGCACGGTTCATCGTCAACAGTCAGGACGAGCGGCCTTTGCCGCTTCCCCTGGTGCCCACGTGCTTGATGCTCGTTCATTGCAGTTTTCCTCCTCAGGACACCTTTCTCGATGTTGCGGCAGCCGGCAGCAAGAACGAAAACTTGCTGCCGTCGCCGAGTTTGCTGTCAAGCTTGATCTCGCCCCCGTGCAGGGTGGCGATCTCTCTCGCGAGCGCCAGCCCGAGACCGTTCCCAACGATCTTCTGCTCGGCCACGCCTCGCGCGCGGTAGAACTTCTCGAATACCTTGTTATGTTCGTCATCCGGTATGCCCGGCCCGTTGTCGGCGACCGTGACGGCGATGGTGCGTTTGTCCGCCCGAGCCTCGCCGCCGTCGAGGAGCTCGGCCGTCAGGAAGACGCGCCCGCCCTCCTGCGTGTACTTGATCCCGTTGCTCAACAAGTTCGTGATGACCACGCGGACCATTTCCTTGTCCGCCTCGACGTCCGGCAGGTCCTCGGCGATGTTCGCCGTCAGCTCGATCGCCTTGGTCTTCGCGGCCGAGCGCACCCCGTTGACCGCGTCGTCCAGCAGTTTTCGCATTCGGACGAGCGACTTGTTGAGGACGAGGTTGCCGACCTCCATCTTCGACATGTTCAGCATGTCGTCGATGAGCCGCGCGAGCCGGTCGGCCTCCTCGTTTATCGTGTTGAAGAAGTCGCGCTGCAGGTCGGGATCCTTCGTTTCACTGTCGATGAGCATTTCAACGTAAGACTTGATCGCGGTCAGCGGAGCGCGGAGCTCGTGAGTCACATTCGAGACGAAATCCTTTCTGGCCTGCTCTTCGAGTTTCTGCTGCGTCGTGCTGCGGAACGTCGTGATCGCCCCGCATGACTTCCTGTTGTTGTCCAGCACGGGAACGAGAGTGATGCGGATGTGACACGTCCCGTTCTTGCGCTCGACCTCGACGTCCGCGACGCGTTTTTGGGTTTTTCGTGGCGCCGCCGCCGCGCTTCGCGGCACCGCCGCCGCGCTTCGCGGCACCG
>JBDREM010000195.1:0-6608 GCA_043819695.1 Planctomycetota bacterium | reverse complement strand
CAGGCGAACATCTTGCCCGTGCGGCCGAAGCCGACGGCGACCTCGTCGCAGATGAGCAGCGTGCCGTACTTGTCGCAGAGCGACCGCACGCCGGCGAGGTACCCCGGCGGATGCACGATGATCCCGCCGGCGCCCTGCACGAGCGGCTCCATGACGACCGCGATGACTTCGCCCGCGTGGCCGGCCAGCAGTTCGTCCATCTTGCCGAGGCAGGCCATCGAACACGTCTCGGGCTCGCGCCCGAGCGAGCAGCGATAGCAGTACGGCGCCGGCGCCCGGAGCGATTCGAAGAGCAGCGGCCCGTAGACGCCGTGGAAGAGCGGAATGCCGCCGAGGCTGACGGCGCCAATCGTGTCGCCGTGATAGCCGAGGTCGAGCGCGGCGAACTTCGTGCGGCGCCCCTCGCCCTTCTGGCGCCAGTATTGAAATGCGATCTTGAGCGCGATCTCCATCGCCTCCGACCCGCTGTCTGAGTAGAAGACCTTGGTGAGTTTGTCCGGAGCGATGCGGACGAGCCGCTCGGCCAGCTCGATCGCCGGCGGCCCGCTCGTGCCGAGCATGGTCGAGTGTGCGATGCGGCCGAGCTGAGCGCGGACGGCGGCGTCGATCTCCGGCCGGCGGTGCCCGTGAATGTTGCACCAGAGCGACGAGACGCCGTCGATGTACGCGTTCCCGTCGGTGTCGAACAGCGTCGTTCCGTCGCCGCGCTCGATGATGAGCGGCTCCTCGTTGCACCAGTCTCTCATCTGGGTGAACGGATGCCAGAAGTGCTGCTTGTCTTTCGCGGCGAGGTCTTTCGTTCGGTTCGTCATGCGGTCAGGAATGTTTCTGCGAGGTCAGGAGCAGGGCGTCTTCGAGGTCGATGGCTCCGGTATAAAGGGCCTTGCCGATGATGGCCCCTTCAAGCGGCAGTTCGGACAGGCGGCGCACGTCGTCGAGGGTGGAGACGCCGCCGGATGCGATAACGGGCACGTCGACGCACTCGGCGAGACGCCGCGTCGCCTCGACGTTCGGCCCGGTCAGCATGCCGTCGGTCGCGATGTCGGTGAAGACTATGGCGGCGACGCCGCAGCCGGCGAGCTTCTGGGCCGCCTCGAGCGCGTCGACGCCCGAGTCGCGCGTCCAGCCTTCGACCGCGACACGGCCGTCCCGCGCGTCAATCCCGCCGACGATTCGGCCGGGGTGCGTCTTGCAGATCGCGGCGAGCCAGTCAAGGTCGTCGAGCGCGCGCGTCCCGATGACCACGCGGCGGACGCCGATCTCGTCGAGCAAGAGCTCGACAGCATCATCGTCCCGTATCCCGCCGCCCACCTGCACGTTCACATGGCCCGCGTTGGCGATCGCGGCAACGGTCTCGAAGTTGACCGGCCGCCCGGAGAACGCTCCGTCGAGATCGACGACGTGTAGCCAGTGTGCGCCGGCCCGCTGCCAGCGGCGCGCGACGCCGGGCGGGTCATCAGAGAACTCCGTCTCGGCGTCGGCGTTGCCCTGCGACAGGCGCACACAGCGGCAGCGCCCGCTCTCATCCTGCTTGAGGTCAATGGCGGGGAATATGTGCATCCTACGGCCTTGGGACCAGGGACAAGGGACGTGGGACCAAGGACACTTGCCCCAGCATCCCAACCCCAACCCCAATCCCGATCCTAGTCGTAATCCTAATCGTAATCCTAATCCTAATCTTAATCCTTTCCCCCTACTCTTTGATCTTGGCGATGTCGTTCTCGCGGCCCACGATGAAGAGCGTGTCGCCCGCGCGGATCTCGCGGTCAGCGGCCGGAATGCTCTCGAGCTCGCCGGTCTCGTTCGCCGAGTCGCCGCCGTGCCGGATCGCGATCACGTCGAGCCGCATCTTGCGCCGGAGGTCCAGTTGAGAGAGCGTCTTCCCGACGAACTGCGACGGCGCCTTGATGCCCCAGACGCTGAACCCGTCGGCGAGCGGGAGCGAATCGAGCACGTTCGGACGGACAAGGCTGGTGACGACGCGCATCGCCTGCTCCTCGGAGGGCGAAACGACCTGGGTCGCGCCGACGCTCTCGAGGATCTTGGCGTGGTCCTTCGAGTTCGCCTTCACCACGATCTCCTTGACGCCCGCCTCCTTCGCGTAGAGCGTGGCGAGGATCGACGCCGCGATCTGCGGCCCGAGGCTGATGATCACGCAGTCGATCTCCTCGCCCAGGAACTTCACCATCGTCGCGCGATCTGTGGCTTCGCCGACGACGGCCGTCGTCACACGGCTCTTGATCTCGTTGATCCGGTCAACATCGGAATCGATCACGAGCACTTCCCGCCCGTACCGCACGAGGTTCTCGGTAACGGCCGAGCCGAACTGCCCGAGCCCGAGGACTGCGAACTGCTTCACGTCTGCCTCCCTTCAGCCAACCAGCAGGTACTCCTCCGGATACTGATACTGAAGCGGCCTGTCGGCGGCAAAGACCATCTGGGCCAGCAGGAGCGGCCCCAGCCGCCCCAGGTACATGACGCATATGATGATCGCCTTGCCCGCCCATGTCAAGGCGCCCGTTGCCGCCGTGTCGAGCACGCTCAAGCCGACCGTGCCGAACGCCGAGACCACCTCGAACAGCAGGCTCACGAAGCTCAGCGTCTCGCCGTCTTCCTTCGGGACCATGCCGTCGGTAACGAGCAGCATCAGTGTTGCGAACACGATGAGCGCCGCACCGAGCACGACCACGACGAGCGCCTTCGTGATCACGGCCGGCGGGATCGTCCGCTTGCCGACCTCGACGCGCTCGTGCCCGCGGAGACGCGCGATCACGACCAGAATGATGACGGCGAACGTCGTTGTCTTCATGCCGCCGGCCGTCGAGCCCGGCGACCCGCCGATGACCATCAGGACGAGCGTCAGCAGCAGCGTCGGCTCCGCCGCCGCGCCGAAGTCGAGCGTGTTGAACCCCGCGGTCCGCGTCGTCACCGACTGAAACCATGCCACGCCGACCCGCTCGCCGAAGGACGGGTCGCCCGCCATCCTCGGCCCCTCGATTGTAAGGAAGCCGGCCATGCCGACTACGAGGAGGACGGCCGTCGCCACGAACACGATCTTCGCGTGGAGACTGAGCGCGACGCGCACCCCGTGGACGCGCGCCCACAACTTGCGGAAGAGGTCGATGAACGCGGGAAAACCAAGCCCGCCGAAGATGATGAGGAACGGCATCGCCAGGTTGATCGTCAGGTCGCCGCTGTAATCCTCGAAGCTGTTCCCGAACAGCGAGAAACCGGCGTTGCAGAACGCAGAGACCGAATGGAAGATGCCGCACCAGACCGCGTTGTGGCCGAGGCCGTCGACCTGGGCGAACCGCCGGGCGAAGATGAACGCTCCGGCCGCCTCGGCGGCAAGCGTGAACGCGCCGACCGTGATCAGCAGTCTCTTCGCCGAGCCGACGCCCGACACGGTGTATTCGTCGCGCAGCATGACGAGATTGCGGAGCGACGCCCGGTTGCCGAGCGTGAGCAAGACGAACGTCGACGTCATCATTATGCCGAGCCCGCCGAGCTGGATCAGCAACAGGATCACGCCCTGCCCGAACCCCGTGAAGCGAGCGCCCGTGTCTGCGACGATCAGGCCGGTCACGCACACGGCCGACGTCGCCGTGAACAGCGCGTCGATGAACGAGATCGGCTCGGTCGTCGAGAAAGGAAGAGCCAGGAGCAGTGTGCCGATGGTGATGGCGGCGATGAAACAGAGAGCGAGGAACTGCACCGGCGTGCGCGCTGCGAGCCACTGTCGGATCCGTTCGACCACGCAAGCCTCCCGCCGAAAGACCGGAAAGCCTTCAGCGAACGCAAGTACCACGCCCGCACGGCCGCCGATTATAGCATTTTCCCTCGCCGCGTATCAACCGTTCCAATGTCCGTGTGTGTTGCTGTGGCCGAGGGCACTGACCTCGGCCGGGCCGCCCTCAATGCGGGCGGCTACAGTAACAGCGCACTAAACAGATCGGGACCACGCGGACATTGGAACGGTTACGAAGCACAAGCTGCTCCGGACGCGACGAAGCGCGTCCCTCCCGGCCGCGCGGCGATTACGAGCGGCTGAACACTAAAGCGAGCGACGGTTCCACCGATAACATAAGCGGAGGGAACGACGCACGGCTGCCGGCCGGCGCGTCAGACACGAATGAACGCGGAGAGGAGCACCATGCCCCGTACGCCCTTCATCCTCGTCTTCTGCGGCAGGCACCGCTATTGCTTCATCTACGCCAAGGGCCAGGAGGAGGAACTGATCTCCACGATGATCCAGTACGCGACGGACGACCGGTTCAACTTCGGGTGGGCGGAGCTCCGCTCGATAACGGGCCACATGGACACGCAAAAGACCGGAGCGCAGGACAAGCCAAGCTCGGACGGATTGCCCCGCCGCGATCAGGATCAAAGCAGCCGGCCTTCATAGAGGAACCTCTTGGTGCGCGTGGCGATCTCGGCAGGATCCGCCTCGACGCGCGCCTCGCCGGTTTCGATGGCCGCTCTCGCAATCGCCCCGGCGACCGCCGGGGGCACGCGCAGGTCCATCGCGCTCGGGATGAAGTAGTCGGGCCTCAGCTCGCCGTCGCCGACCAGGCCGGAGATCGCGGCGGCCGCCGCCAGCTTCATCTCGTCGTTGATCGCCCTCGCCCGGACGTCGAGCGCGCCCCTGAAGATCCCGGGGAAACCCAGGCAGTTGTTGATCTGGTTCGGGAAGTCCGACCGCCCGGTCGCGACCGCCATCGCGCCCGCGGCGTACGCATCGGCCGGCATTACCTCCGGCACCGGGTTGGCCATTGCGAAGACTATCGGGTCCTGGGCCATCGTCCGGACCATGTCGGCCGTCAACGCCCCGGCCACCGACAGCCCGATGAAGACGTCCCGGCCTCTCAGCGCGTCGGCGAGCGTTCCCTTGACGCCAGCCAGGTTCGTCAGCCCGGCCATTTCCTCCTTCATCGGATTCATGTTGTCGGGCCGGCCCCGGTAGATGGCGCCCGAGCTGTCGCAGAGAATGACGTCCCGCACGCCCGCGACAAGCAGGAGCTTGGTGACCGCGATTCCGGCGGCGCCTGCTCCGTTGAACGTCACCGTCAGATCGTCTAGCGCTTTCCCGCGCAGCCGCGCCGCGTTGAGCAGCCCGGCCAGCGTGACGACGGCCGTCCCGTGCTGATCGTCGTGGAACACGAAGATGTCCAGCCGTTCCTTCAAGGCGTCCTCGATCTCGAAGCATCGCGGCGCGGAGATGTCCTCGAGGTTGATCCCGCCGAACGACGGCGCGATCGCCTCGACGATGTCGACCATCTCCGCCGGGTCGCGTGTGTCGATGCAGACCGGAACGGCATCGCAGCCGGCGAACGACTTGAACAGCACGCTCTTCCCGAGCATGACGGGGAGCGCGGCCGCCGCGCCGATGTCACCCAGCCCGAGCACCGCCGTGCCGTCGGTGATGACGGCGACCGTGTTGCCCTTGCAGGTGACGCGGCCGGCCAGAGCGGGCGAGCGCCGTATGAGCTCCGACGTCGCCCGGGCGCCGTCGAGAAGCTCGACGAGGCGCTCGGGGTCGCGCGGCCGGACCCTCGGCCGCATCTCGAGCGAGCCGCCGATGCTCGCGTGCAGGCGCAGAGCCGCCTCCTCCGGCGAGGCCGCCTCGAGCCAGTCCGCCGCCGCCTCGAACGGCCGCAGCCGGCCGGTCTCGAGGTACTCGGCGAGGCGGCGCTCGACTGCGTCGGCGGCCACGTCGTTCCGCGCGAGCCCCAGCTCGATGGCTGCCTCGGCGACGGCGCGGGCAACCCGCACGGCGGACGCGAACGAGAGGTCGGTTCGTTCTCCTTCGCCGGCTGCGGCCGCGACAAGCCGCGGGTCGAGTTCGGCAAGTCTGAGGTCGAGAAGAGCGCGGATCAGCCCCGGATAAACAGACGGGTCGGCGAGGCAATGCTCCTCGTCGCGCGGCGGCCGGATAACGGGGATGTCGAGGCCGGAGAGCGCGTCTATGGCGCGGCCCGCGTCCGCCGGCTTCACGCCGAGGAGCCAGACGCCGCCGAACGTCGGCGTGATCGAGCGCACGACCGCCGCCGTCTCGCCGGCGGTCTCGGCGGCGACGACGAGCGGCACGGCGTCGACGCCGGCCAGCAGCTTGAGGGCGGCGGCGGCGGCCTCGAGTCTCGGCAGCCACGTCACGTCGGCGCCGATCACGGCCACTGCGTTGCCGCGCCAGGTGTACTTGTACGACAGGGTCTCGTCGCGCGCGATCTCCTTGCACGGCTCTGCGACCCCGGGCGTGTAGATGATGCTGAGGCCGTGGTTGTCGCGCACGTGTATGGTCGGCATGACGCCAATGAGCCCGCCCTGCACGGCGGGTGCCCCCGCGCCGCTCTTGTCATTCCCGTCCGCCACGCAATGTCTCCTGTGGGACTGGCCCCGGCCGCATATCTTACCGCGCTTTGCCCGCGAGTCAACCGCCGCGGCAAGTGACCGTTCCAACGTCCGTGTGTTGCTGTAGCCGAGGGCACTGACCTCGGCCGGGCCCCCCGCAAAGCGGGCGGGTACAGGAACACCGCACGAAGCAGATAGGGGCCACACCGAAAATTGTACGGGTACAGCACCCCCGGCCCCCGGGAACCGGCCCCAAACCC
>JBDREM010000194.1:0-2143 GCA_043819695.1 Planctomycetota bacterium | reverse complement strand
CGACGAGATCGCGAAGGCGGACCTGATCGCTCCGGTTCGGCACTGCGAGGCGGGCGGGCACCTCGACAACGTCGCACCCGGCCTCCTCGGCGGGATCATTCATCTGCGGAGCTACGAGCCGCTCGAGATCGAGGAGCTTGGAGGCGTCAACAACTTGATCATCGTCGACGTCGCCCCGGACTTCATCGTCAACACGGCCGAGGCGCGAAAGGGAATCCCGCCGAAGGAGGCCGTGCTCGAGAAGAACGCCGCGTATCTCGACGGCCTGCTCGAAGGTGTTCGCGAGAACGACGCGGCGAAGGTCGGAGCGAACGTGATCGACCTCGTCGTCGAGCCCCTGCGGAAGCACCTCATCCCCGGGTTCGACGGCGTGAAGGCCGCGGCGATGGGCGCCGGCGCCTTGGGCTGCAGCATCAGCGGCGCCGGGCCGGCTATGTTTGCCGTCACGGACGATCCCGGCAAAGCACGAAGCATCGCGAGCGCGATGGGCGAGGCGTTTGCCGAGAACGGAGCGGGCTCGACCGCGTATGTCTCACGAATCAATCCGGACGGAGCGATACGGATACGATGATATCACGATTCAAATGCATCGAGTGCGGCCGGGAATACTCCCTCGATGAGATCCGGTTCAAGTGCGACTGCGGCGACCTGCTCGAGGTCGTCTCCGACCTCGCGTCGTTCGGCAGAACGGGCGACGACTGGCGGCGCGAGTTCGAGAGCGGGAAAGACCGGATCGCGTTCGCCCGATACAAGGACATGCTGCTGCCCGACCTGCCGGACGGCGAGATCGTTACGCTGCTCGAAGGCGACACGCCCCTCTACCGCGCGGGCGATCGTATCCGCGAGCACATCGACGTCGACGAGCTCTACCTGAAACACGAGGGGATGAACCCGACGCTGAGCTTCAAGGACCGCGGGATGGTCGCCGGGGTCTCGTGGGCGAAGCATCTCGGCGTGCGTCGCGTCGCGTGCGCGTCGACGGGCGACACGTCGGCGGCGCTCGCCGCCTATGCCGCGCGGGCCGGCCTCCAGTGCATCGTCCTGCTGCCGAAGGGAAAGATATCGCTCGAACAGTTGTCGCAGGCCATCTCGTTCGGCGCCGTCGTCCTCCAACTCGAAACCGATTTCGACGGGTGCATGCGCGTCGTCAAGGAAGTCACCGAACGCTGCGGCGTGTACCTGCTCAACTCGATGAACAGCGTCCGCATCGAGGGGCAAAAGGCGATTGCGATCGAGGCGCTCCACCAGCTCGACTGGGACGTGCCCGACTTCGTCGTCGTGCCCGTCGGCAACGCCGGCAACATCTCGGCCGTCGGCAAGGGCATCCGGGAGTTGTACGAACTTGGCGTGATCGACCGGAAGCCGCGGCTCGTCGGCGTCGAGGCCGAACACGCCAACCCCGTCTATGTCAGCTACGTCGACGGTTTCAGCGAACTGAAGCCGATCACCGCGAAGAAGACCGTCGCGAGCGCGATGCAGATCGGCGATCCCGTCAGCTTCAAGAAGGCCGTCCGCGAGCTCAGGTACTTCGACGGGCTGATGGAGCAGGCAAGCGAGACGGAGATCATGGACGCGAAGGCGATCATCGACCGGAGCGGCGTACCGGCCTGCCCGAACTCGGCGGCCGCGGTCGCCGGGTTGAGGAAGCTCCGCGACAAGGACGTCGTCACGAAGAGCGACAAGGTGGTCGTCGTGCTGTCCGCGCACGGCTCGAAGTTCTCGGGCGCCGCGAACGATTACTACCTCGACGAGCAGTCGGAGTTCTCGAACCTGCCGGTCACCGTCGAGCCGACGGCGGACGCGGTCGAGGAAGCCCTCGCGGCCCATCCGTCGGCGGGCAGAAGCAGAGAGGGACATTGAGCGAAGCGGCCGCCGACAGCCGGGTGATCTTCGTCTCCGACTGGCATATGCCGCCGGAGCGAACCGCACACACCGATTTCTTCGCTCGCTTTCTCGACGGGGTCTGCACCGGCGCCGAGCGGCTCTTCGTGCTGGGCGACCTCTTCAACGCGTGGGTCGGGCCGCGACACGTCGCCGCATCCGGCCACGCCGCCGCGCTCGATGCGCTCAAGCGCCTGGCCGATTCCGGCACGAACGTCATCCTGCTCCGCGGCAACCGCGACTTCCTGCTCGACCGGCGGAC
>JBDREM010000193.1:0-6920 GCA_043819695.1 Planctomycetota bacterium | reverse complement strand
GTACGTCGGCTTCTCGAGCGTGCCGCCCGAGTATCCCGCCGCCGTGTCGACCACGCCTTTCACCTGCCGGAACGCCGCCTCGACGCCCCAGAAGCATCCCGCGCCGAACATCGCCTTTTCCATCTTGGCCTTGCCTCCGCTGTCGGTCGTGTTATTCGTTCCGCTCATCGTGTTCGAAGCTCGTTCCTCGAGCGCGCCGTCGCAGCCGGCGACGAACACCAACGCCACCCCGAGCAGGCAGCCGCCGATAGCTCTTCTCAGAAGCACTGTTTCGCCTCCAACCTTTCAGCAGCCTGACTCATCATACCAAATATATTGCGCGAACGGGAGATTATGCGGCAGGCCAATCGCTCTTTATGGGCGACCGGCCGCGTCGGCTACTTCATCACTCGCGCGTCGGCCCAGTCGGCGTGGTCGCCGACGTTCGCGTCCTCCGCGAAATCGGCGAGGAGTGTCAGCTTCTTCACGCCGGCGATGTCGAGCGCGAGGGGCACGGCCTTGTCGCGCCCCGTCAGCGTGGCCGAGTGGATCGTCTTGCCGTCGGCCTGAACGACGAAGCTGACCGAGCCGCGCGGGCGCGCCTCGTCGTCGATGCCGATCACGGCGGCGAATTTGCGGTACCGCCCGCCGAGGTCGTAGGTCAGCGCCGTCCGCGTGTGGCAGCCGATGCCGCGCGCGTACGTGTGGCCGTCGAGCGTCAGCGCCCGGCCGCCGACGCTCCGGTCGAGCCGGTGCTCCCACACGCGATTGAAGAACGGCGTCTCGCGAACCTCGGCCGGCTTCAAGTCCGAGAGATACGCGACGTTCGGGTTGGCGAACTCGATGGAGACGACGCTCGCGACCGGCACCGGAAGCGGCCCGCCGGCGACCTCGAGCGTCAGCGTTCCCTTCTTCAGCGACACGAGGCGGCCGCGAAGGACAGATGCGTCGGCCAGCCGCACCGCCGCCCCGGCCGTGGTCTCCTTCGCGCCGTTGGCGAAAATCACGGCGGCCACCTTGCCCGTGCCGACCGAGCGGTCCTCCCCGTCCCACGTGAACGACACCTTGTCCGGGGCGATCTTCGACACCGCGACGTCGAGCGGCACGATCCCCTTCGGGCTGACGACGAAGAGGGCGTCGGCGTTCCGGCCGCGCTTCGCAAGCGCTGCGGCGAAACGATCGGGATCGATCTTCGGCCCCGTGGCGGGAACGAACCGCACGCCAAGCAGGTCGGCGGCGCGCAACTGCACGGCTTGCTTCAACGCGGGCGAGGCCAGCGCAAGCGCGTGCTGCGGCTGGGCGAGCTTGCCGAGCAGCACGGAGCCGTCGGCCGTCCGTACTTCGACCTCGAACGCGGGCGGCTTCGGCATCTCCCTGAACCGGATGCGATGGACGCCGCGGAGCGCGAGCTTCGTCGTCTTGCCGTCGCGGACAAGCTCGACGTGACCGCCGGCCGTGATCGCGGGGACCTCGCCTTCGAGGCGCTCCGCCGACGTGGTGCAGACCGTCGCGGCGCGGGCAGCGAACGCCGCCAGCAAGACCGCCACGCTAAGTACGCCCGCTGTTTTCACTTGCCGTCGCCTTTCGCGAGGGACTTGTAGTAGGCTTCCATCAGCTCGTGATAGCGCCTGGGGAACCGCTTGCGGAGCGCGTCGAGCACCTTCGCCCGTTGCTTCAGCGGCAGCTTCGCCCAATGGTCGCCCAGCGTCGCCGTTGTGGCGCCTTTGCCCTCGTCGTTGCTCGCGCCGCCGGGCAAAGCCGACGCCGTGGCGGGCGAGCTTGGCACGCCGGTCCCTTGCGGCGGCCCGCCCTGCCCCTGCCCTTGCCCTTGTCCCTGCCCTTGTCCCTGGCCTTGTCCCTGGCCTTGTTCCGCGTCCTCGGCAAGCTCGATGAGCACGTCGAGCATGGCGACCACACGGTCTTGTTCCGTCTGTGTCTTTTCCCCGGTCTCGGCCTCGTCCAGCTTCGCCTTTACCCCGTCGACGGCGATTGCCACGTCGTCGAGGGTCACTCCGTCGCGCAGGAGTTCGAGACGCGTGAGCAGCTTCCGCCCCTCGTCCGAGTCGGTGAGCTTCTTTGCGATCTCGATGGCCTCGTCGATGCGGGCGATCCGGCCGAACGCCGTGGCGGTCAGCAGCTCGATCTCGCGCTTCGGCAGGGCGTAGTCGGCGAGCTCGCCGTCGCCGCGCAGGACCTCGAGCATCTCGGCGGCGTAATCCCAGACTCGGAGCTTCGCTGCCATCCTGGCGATCTGAAGGGCGACGGCGGCCCGCGTGAAGTTGTCCTCGCGCGTCTTGACAAGCTTGTCGAGGATCGCGGCGGCCTCCTCGAGCTTGCCTGCCTCGACCCTGACGGCCGCGCGGCCGTAGTCGAGGTCGATGATCCTGAGCGCGTTGTCGATGAAACCGGGGTCGATCGTCTCGGCCTTTTGCTGCTTCGCCCAGAGGTCGAGGACCTTCTGCCGCGCGGCCTCGGGGAGCTTCCCGGCCTCGACGGCCCGGACGAACTTCTCGCAGATTTCGCGGGGCGTGGCCGGCTTCTCCACGGCCAGCGCCGGCGATGCAAGCAGCGCAAGCAGGGCCAACGTCGAAATAATACGCGTCATTGCCTGGTCTCCTTTTCGGTCGCCTACATTCCGGGCGCGCCGCCCCGCCCCGCACGGTCGACCTTGAGCTTGTTGGCCAGGTCGCGGGTCAGCCGGCCGATGCGCTCCTCGCGCCCGGCGAGTCTCGCGGCGCGGCCCGAAAGGTCGGTCGCGGCGATCTTCGCGCGGCCGGCATCGAGCGACGCGGTCCCCGCGTTCACCCGAAGCTGAAGCGCCTTGAGCATCTTGAGCTCGGCCGAGAGTCGGACGAGCGGCTGTTGCTGCCGGCCGCCCTCGCCCTGTCCCTCGCCAGGCTCCATTTCCTCGGCCATCTCCTCGCGCCGGCGCCGCTCCTCCTGGATGGCGGCGAGCATGTCTTCGAGCGCCCGCTCGATGTCCTTCTCGAGCGCCTGCGTGTGGGCGCCGCTGCTGAACTTCGCAAGCAGTTCGGACACGTTGACCATCAGGTCGCGCGTATCCTCCATCACGGAGAGCAGGACCATGCTGGAGCCGTCGGCCTCGAGCATGCTCTGCGCTTCGCTCGCGTCCTTCGCGATATTCGTCTCGCGCTCGCCGAGGCGTTTGAGATCGAGTTCGTCGGCGCGCACACGCTGCCCCTTGCGGCGGGCGATGGCGTGAGCGGTCCTTCGCGTCTCTTCGTTGACCGCCCGCTGCTCGGTCAGCATTTTCTTGAGCAGGGCTTCGAGCTGTGCGAGCAGGTCCTCCTGGAGTTCGCCCTTCATGTCGCCCATCCGGTCGCGGACGGCTTTTCGGGCCTGTTCGAGGCGCTTGACGGCATCCTTCTGGCGCCCGGCGGCCTTGTCGCGGTCCTTCTTGCCGAACTGCTCCTCGGCCTTTTTCATTTCGCCGGCGGCTCCCTTGGCGTGTTCGCGAGCTTCCTTCTCGGCGCCGGACTGCTCGCCACCCTCGCCGCCACCTTCGCCACCACCCTCACCGCCGCCTTCACCGCCGCCCTCGCCGCCGCCCTCGGCGACTTTCTCGGTGTCTTTGCGAATCTTCTCCTGGCCCGACTGCTGGCCCGACGGCGTATTCTTCTTCACGAAGTCCTCGAGCTCCTTCTTGAGCTCGCCGAGTTTCTTCGCGGCGTCTTTCAGGTCGTCGAGGGCTTCCCTCTCCTTGGGCTGCGCGCCCTTGGCGTCGCCCTTGCCGAGCTTCCCGGCCGCGTCGCCCATCGCCTTTGCCGCGCTGCCGACGCTCCCGCCCGCGGCCGCGGCGCCCTTGGCGCCGGGCGCCGGCGCCCGTTCGCCTCCATCGGAGCCGCCCGCTTCGGAGAGGGCCTTCGCGATGTCCTTCAGCTCTTTCTCGAGCGATTTCGCCTCACCCGTCATCTTGCCCTGCGCGCCGGCGGCGGCTTTCTGCTCGGCCGCGCCGCCCTTGCCGTCGGCGAGTTCGCCCGTCTTCGCGAGGTTCTCGCCCTGATCCTTGATGAGCTGCTTCAGCTTCTGTGCGGCGCCGGCGAGGTCGCCCAGAGCTTTCTGCGCGGCGATGACCTGCCGCGTCTTCGCCAGCGCTCCCTTCTCGGCCTCGATCAGCTTGTCGAGGTCGCGCTCGAGGTCGCGCAACTGCTTGTACTCGCGCAGGTCCTCGTCGAACTGCGTCTCGTCGGCGATGAGGATCTTGAGCATCATCCGAAGGCTGGCGACGACCTTCTCGGCGTCGCCCTTCGCGGTGTCGAGCTTGTTCTGGCGGAGCGCGTCGATGAGCTTCTGCATGTTGCCGCCGATCAGGTTCTCCCGCGCGGTCTTCAGCGCGTCCTTGAGGCGCGCGGCGTTCTCGGGCTCGGTCTCTTCGAGCACCTCGGCCAGCTTGTACATGTCGGCAAGGAGCGCCTCGAACCGCTGGCGGACCAGCTTCTGCCGGTCGGAGAGGCGCGTGTCCTGAGTGTCTGCTTCTCCGGCGGCGAGCGGCGCCGCGGCCAACACGGCAACGGCGCACGCGAACGCCACGCAACGAGCTCTAAACGATAACATCGTCATTCCTCCCGGCCGGATGCCCGTTCCGTGTTCCCGTTCCCGCCTACTTCGCGCCGTCCAGGATCGACTCGATGAGCTTCTTATATGCCTTCTCGATGTCCTCGAGCAGCCGCTCCTGGTCCTCGCGTACTTTTCTGACCTGCTCGACCATGCGGCGGTACGTCTCCATCTTCCGCATGTTCGACAACACGCCGTCCATTTCTTTGAGGATGCGGTCGTTCTGCGCCGACAACTTCGCGAACCGCTTCCCCGGCGCCGGCTCGGCCGCGTCGGTGGCCGCCCTGACGCCGTCGGCCAAGTCGGGGACGAGCCGCGAGCCGAGCCGCCGCGTCGGCGCGACGATCGCGCCCTTCAACGTCGAGCGCTCGGCATCGTCGCCGAGCTTGTTGTTGATCATCTCCTGCAAGACCTGGTCGCACACATCGGCGATCGTCTTGAGTTCCTCGGCCGAACGGCGCAGCGTCTGCTCGGCGGCAAGGAGCCGCGCCGTCTGGGCGGCGTCGAGCTTGCCGCCGGCGCGCGCGGCCGCATCGAGCTCGATCTTCACCTCGTCGCGCTGCCGGTCGCGCACGCGCACGAGGTCCTGACGCTGGTTGATCTGGCGCCGGACGAGGTCGGCCATGAGTTCGTCGGGCGTGACGACGCGGAGCGAAATCTCCTCGGACCGCCCGAGGTTCTCCGGGCCGGCGTCCCTGTAATCGGCCGCCTCGGCGTGGAAGACGAGCACGCTGCCGGTGACGGCTCCGGCGTTCGCCACGGCCCACCTCATCTCGTGCGCGACCTCCTGCCCGCCGTAGCGCAGCCGGAAGTCTATCGTGTCCTCGTCTTCCGCCTCGGCCTTGTCGCCCATCCGGAGCTTGTGCTTGAGGCGCAGCTTTCGCACGCCGTAGTCGTCGGTCGCCTTGATCTCGAGCGGGATCGTCGCGTCGGGAACGACCATCTGGCCGATGCCCTTCATGCGGAGCGTGACGGCCGGCGGCTTGTCGGCGATCGTCCGGATGCTGAACCGCGTCGGCGAGCGGTCTTCGAGGCCGCCCGTGTCGATGAGCCTGACCGCGACCGAGCTGTCGCGCGCGACATCGAGCGAAGCGACCCACAGTTCGTCGGCGCACTTGCCGGCCGCGGCGTCGGCGGCGAGCGCGCGCCGCTCATCCTCGGACAGCCAGAACGCCCGCGTCTTCCACGGCTCGCCGGCCTCGTCTTGCGCGCGCATCATCTCGACGGTGTCAACGCCGTCGTCGATCACGAGCCTCGCCCTGCGAAGCGCCTTGCCGGGAATGACGCGGACCCAGAGCGTCGTGCCGGCGAGCAGGTCGAGGTAGCTCTCCGACGTGTCCAGCTCGGCGTTCGGCTTGTTGGTGTAGCGCGGATAGACGGCCTGGAGCTTGAGCGTCCTGACCGCGGGCCGCTCGACGAGGGTGACGTCGAACCACTCGGTCTCGGCGTCGCCGCCGGACACGCGGAACGTGAGCGGCTCGACGACGTTCTTGAACTTGGCTTCGAACCGGTGCCGGCCGCGGCCGCCGATCCGGCCGAGCCGCTCGCGGCCCTTGCGGCCGGAATCGAGGAAGTTGTAGCGGATGGAGACCGACGCCGGGATGAGGCGGCCGGTCGCCTCGATCTTGACGGTCAGCGCGTCGCCCCTCGGCACGATCTTGTTGTACGAGACGGCGAGATGCGTCCGCTGCGGCCAGTCGACGTCCTGCAGCGCGACGTTCCGAAGGAACCATATCTTCGCGGCGTTCGGCTGCCAAGCGGCCAGCGCAGCAAGCCCCGCCCACACGGCCGCCGCGAGCAACACCGCCCGGACCACGCGGCCGTGGTCGATGGTTGTCGCGAGCTTGAGCGGCGCAACGGCCGCGGCCGCGTCGGCCGTCACCGCGGACATCATCGCCGCGGACTGCTGCGAGCGAGCGTCCGCGCCCGATGCGAGCATCCGCGTGAACTGGAGCGAGCTGATGAGCCGGTCGCGAAGCTCGGGGAAGCAGTCCTCGACGGTGAGCGCGATCCGTTCGTCGTCCATCGGCCGCGCCAATCTCGACAGCACCGCGCGGTACAGGGCCCATCCGATCAGGCCGAGCCCGACGACGAGCGAGAAGAGCCGGCCCGCAAAGCCCGGGCGCTGGATGTAGTCGATTAGCAGCGACACGCACGCGAGCCCGGCGACGACGAGCGCGACGTACGAGAGGCCCCCGACGGCCAGGCACGCCCGGATGCGGCTCCGGAACGCGCGAATCTTGCTGATCACCGGCTCGTGCACGTTAACGTTTTCCTCACGCCATATTCGCGCGTTTTCGCAACATCCATTCGACGCCAAGGAGCGCGGTCATCAGGCCGAGGGCGAGCGGGTTAGCCCACAGGGC
>JBDREM010000192.1:0-10339 GCA_043819695.1 Planctomycetota bacterium | reverse complement strand
CCTGGAGCTCGCCGTCGCCGGTATTATGTTCCTCGCTTCGTACCTCGTGACGACCGGGTTGTTCGGGTACACGCTGCCTCCAGCTTCCGTGTTGATGTTTGCGTTCTGCATGGGCATGCTGGCGAGGCCCATCCGGGCGCTTGCGAAGGTCTATCCGCATTTCATGGAGGCGGTGGCGGCGTCGGAGCGGGTGTTCGAACTGCTCGACCGCGAGCCCGAGGTGCGCGAGACGCCCGATGCGATCGAGTCGCCGCCCATCGCTGAGTCGATCACATTTCGGAACGTCACGTTCGCTTACGACGAAGAGCCCGTGCTTCAAGACATCAGCTTCGAGGTCGGGCGCGGGCAGGTCGTCGCCGTCGTCGGCCATTCGGGCGCGGGCAAGTCGACGCTCCTCGATCTCATTCCCAGGTTCATCGACCCCGACGAGGGCAGCGTCGAGATCGACGGCGTGGACGTTCGGCGCATGACGCTCGACTCGCTTCGCCGGCAGATCGCAGTCGTCTCGCAGGATCCCTTCCTGTTCCAGACCGTCATCAGAGAGAACATCCGATCGGGCGTCTGGACGCGACCGACGAGGAGGTCGAGGCGGCGGCGAAGGCGGCGAACATCCACGACTTCATAACGACGCTGCCCGAGGGCTACGAGACGCTCTGCGGCGAGCGGGGCGTGAAGCTCTCGGGCGGCCAGCGGCAGCGCAGCACGATCGCGCGCGCGATCCTGAAGGATGCGCCGATCCTCATTCTCGACGAGGCGACGTCGTCGCTCGACGCCGAGTCGCAGAGGCTCGTGCGCGACGCCCTGCATCGCCTGCTGGAGCACCGGACGACGTTCGTTATCGCGCACCGGCTCTCGACGGTCCAGCACGCGCAGAAGATCATCGTGCTCCGCGAGGGCCGGCTTGTCGAGACCGGCTCGCACGACGAGCTGCTCGATGCCCGGGGCGAGTACTGGCGGCTGTACCAGACGGAGTTCGAGGGAGGGCCGTAGGGCAGCGAGAGGACGCCATGCCGAATTCGACGCCAGCCGGAACGGAGCGCGGCCGGCCCGCCCGGCGCATCCTCTTCGTATCCGGCCGGCTCGAGCCGAAGGGGCCGAGCCGCGCCGTTCTCGCTCTCGCCCGCCACCTGAAGCAGTCCGGCCACGACGTGGCGATGATCTGCCGCGGCGGGTCCATCGCCGACGTGTATCCGAACCAGGACAGGCGGCGCGCCGCGGATGACGATCCTCCGATCTGGCTGTCCCGCGCGCTGTCGAACAACCTCCGCGGCTGGTTCAGCCTCCGCGGCCTGGTCGCCCACGCGCGCGAGCTCGACCCCGATTTGATCCACGTTCACGGTGCGAGCCTGGCAGGCGTCGCCGCGCGGCTCGCCCGCCGGCTGCGAAAGCCGTACGTCCTCGGCATCGGCGATTTCCTCGACCCCGGCCAGTCGGTCAGCCTGTCGAAACGCTTCATCCGCCAGATCATCGTCGCGAGCGACGCCGTCCGCGTCGACCTCGTGAACCGGATCCGGCTGCCGCGCGGGGTGGTGTGCGTGGTTCCCGACGGCGTGGACGTCGGCCGGTACGCCGAGCGGAGGCCGGACGGCCTCACGCGCGACAAGGTTCCGGTCGTGGGCACGATCGGCCGGCTCGTCGAGAGCAAGGGGCAGGAGTTTTTCATCCGGGCGGCGTACTTGCTGGCGATGCGCGGCCGCAAGGTGCAGTTCGTGATCGCCGGCGAAGGGCCCGACCGCAAGCGGCTGCAGAACCTCGTCTCCGAGCTCGATCTGGTCGACCGGATCACGTTCGCCCGAATGCCGGTCGACGAGCTCGACGTGCTGAGCGCCATCGACATTATGGTCGCGCCGGCGCGCCTTGAGTCGCTTCGGCTGCCGGTGATCGAGGCGATGGCCTCGGGCATTCCGGTGATCGCGACGAGCGCGGGCGGCGTGTTCACGCTGATCGAGAACAGGAAGACGGGCATTCTGGTGCCGAAGGACAACTCCGACGAGCTCGCGCTCGCGGTCGAGGATTTGCTCGATCATCCTGACTTCGCCGCCGGGCTCGCCGCGCGCGGCCGCCAGGTCGTCGCCGAGAAATCCAACATCGAGGCGGCCGCGCAGAGGACCGCCGCCGTCTACGAGGCCGCGCTGTCGGGCGAAGCGCCCGCCGCATCGGGCGCGGATACCGATGCTGCCGGCCCGGCTGTGCGGGCCCGGCCCGCCTGACCGGCGGCAGCTAAATGTGTTTGAACTTGGGGCGTCGGTGACCGAGAATAGATGATCGAGTGTTCGGCGACGTGAACACCGGCCGCAGTCGTATGGAGGAACTCATGCCGGAACTGCGACGCGATCCGATCCTGGGCCGCTGGAACATCATTGCGACCGGGCGAGCCTCGCGCCCGTCGGACTTCAAGCACGAGCCAATCGCGCCGCGCGGCGGGTTCTGCCCGTTCGACTACGGGAACGAGGACAAGACGCCGCCGGAGGTTCTCGCCTATCGCGGCTCGAACACGGCGCCCAACACTCCGGGCTGGCGGGTGCGCGTGGTCTCGAACAAGTTTCCCGCGCTCCGCATCGAGGGCGAGATGGACAAGAAGGGCGTCGGGATGTACGACCGCATGCAGGGGATCGGCGCGCACGAGGTCATCATCGAAACCCCCGAGCACATCGTCACGCCGACCCGGCTGCCCCCGGCGCACTTCGCCGAGGTCCTGATGGCCTATCGCGAGCGCCTGAACGACCTGATGGGCGACCCGAGGTTCAAGTACGGGATCGTGTTCAAGAACGTCGGGTCGGCGGCGGGCGCGTCCCTCGAGCACACGCATTCGCAACTGATCGTGACGCCGATCGTGCCCAACGTCATCAGCCGTGAGCTCCGTGGCTCCCTCGAGTACTACAATTTCCGCGGCCGCTGCATCTTCTGCGACATCGTCCGGCAGGAGCGCGAGCACGGGGTCCGTGTCGTCATCGACGACCCCGGCTTCATCGTCTTCGAGCCGTTCGCGTCGCGCTTCCCGTTCGAGACGTGGATCATCCCGACGCGGCACAGCTCGCAGTTCGAGCGGATCACGGTGCACGAGATTCACCGGCTGGCCGAAGTGTTGATGAACGCCCTGCGGCGGATCGAGTCGGCGCTTGACGCGCCGCCGTACAACTACATCATTCACTCGGCCCCGTTCAGGGTGCAGGATGCCGAGGTATTCCGCGGCGTGCTCGGGCCGCCGCCGGCGATTGAAGGAGACGGGCTCGAACATTACCACTGGCACATCGAGATCATCCCGAGACTCACGAAGGTCGCGGGCTTCGAGTGGGGGACGGGGCTCTACATCAACCCGGTGCCGCCCGAGAAAAGCGCCGAGCACCTGCGCGGCGCCGTCTCGTGACGTGTCCGTCGGAACGGGGGGCCTGCCGAATGCACGTTGTCTACGTGTCACCCGAAGTGGCGCCGTTCGCCAAGACCGGCGGGCTGGGCGACGTCGCCGGCGCCCTCCCGAAATTCATTCAGAACCTGGGCCACAAGGTGTCGGTCTTCATGCCGTTCTACCGCCACGCCAGGAAGTATTTCGGCGGCGGCGGGGCGGAGGAGGACGTGATCGACACCGGCGTCTCGGTGTCCGTGCCGATAGCGGGCCGGCGGCCGGCCGCGCAGATCTTCGAGAGCCGGCTGCCCGGCTCGGCCGCGCGGCTGTACCTCGTCGCCAACGACGCGTACTACGACCGTGATGACCTCTATTTCGACCACGGTAAGAACGCCGACTACTCCGACAACTGCGCGCGGTTCGTCTTCTTCGCCCGGGCGGCGCTCGAGGCCATCGACGCGTTCGGCCTCCGGCCCGACGTGATACACTGCAACGACTGGCAGACGGCCCTCGTGCCCGTGTACACCCAAACGCTCTGCGCGGGGGGCCGGCCGGCCTCGAACGCGCGAACCGTTCTCACGATCCACAACCTCGCGTACCAGGGCCTGTTCCCGCGTGACGAGATGAAGCTCACCGGGCTTGACTCGAAGCTGTTCAACTGGCAAGAGCTCGAGTTCTACGGCAAGCTCAACTGCCTGAAGGGCGGGCTCGTGTTTAGCGACGTCCTCAGCACCGTGAGCCGGCGTTACGCGGAAGAGATCCAGACGGAGCCATTCGGCTGCGGCCTCGACGGCGTCCTCAGGGAACGCGCGGGTGACCTGCACGGCGTGGTGAACGGCATCGACTGCGCCGTCTGGAACCCCGAGACCGACGGCCTGATCCCCGCGACGTATTCCGCCAGCGACCTTTCCGGCAAGGCTGTGTGCAAGAAGGCGCTGCTCGACGACCAGGGCCTGCCGGCGCGCGGCGGCGTGCCCCTTGTCGGCATCATCTCACGGCTTGCGGCGCAGAAGGGGTTCGACATTCTCGAGGCCGCGCTCGACGAGATAATGAAGCTCGACGTCCAGATGGTCGTACTGGGGACCGGCGAGCGGAAGTACCACGAGTTGTTCGAGGCCGCCGCCGCGAAACACCCCGGGAAGCTCGCCGTCAACCTCACGTTCAGCAACGAACTCGCGCACAGAATCGAAGCGGGCTGTGACATGTTCCTCATGCCGTCACACTACGAGCCTTGCGGGCTCAACCAGTTGTACAGCCTGAAATACGGGACCGTGCCGGTCGTGCGGGCGACGGGCGGCCTGGCCGACACGATAGTGGACTGCAACGCGGACAGCCTGGCCGACGGCACGGCGACGGGCTTCGTCTTCAGGAGGTACAGCCCGACCGAGCTCGTCGTCGCCGTCGAGCGGGCCGTCCGGGCCTACGGCCGGCCGGAAGACTGGTCGCAGATCGTCGCCAACGGGATGGCCCAGGACTGGTCTTGGGGCCGGAGCGCGCGGGAGTACGCCGGCCTCTACGAAGAGGCGATGGGGAAGCCCGTGAGGCAAGGGCAGTGAGCCGCACCCGCCGCGGCGGGCTGTGCAGAATTAATTGGCGCGCGCGGGGCGCATGAGATACACTAACACACGAGCGCGGGCGAGGGCCATGCGGCCGCCCCGTTCTCGAGGCGCCATTCCTCGCCGGTGGAGGGAATCACAAGAGGCCGGCCATGGATAGAACCGTCGACAAGGACGTCGTGAACGGGGTGCCCGGCGATTACGTGACCGACGCCGCCAGGCAGCTCGAGGAGATCCTTCGGAAGAATTCCGAACGGTTGACCTCGCTGGTGCGCATCACGACTTCGGTCGTCTCGACCGACGACCTCGAGAAGGTGTTGCAGGTTATCGGGTTCGAGGCGGCGCGGTTCATCCAGTTCGATCTGATTGCGGTTGCCGCGGTCGAGCGGGGAAGAGGCTCGTACAGGATCGTCGCGTCTGTGGGCGCCGATCTGCTCGCCCTGGGCGGCGCGGACGGCGGGCCGGCGGCGGACGGTTTGCGCACGGCCCCGTTTCCCTTGGCGGGCTCGGCCGTCGAAGCCGTCGCCGAGAGCCGTCAGCGTCTCGTGCGCCCGCGGCTCGGCGGCGAGCCCGGCCCGGCCGCGTTCCCCGAGGAAGAGCGCCTGGCCGACGCGGGAATGCGGTCGTGCGTTATGGCGCCAATGATCGGGCGGGAGGGCGTCGGCGGGGTTCTCATTCTCGCCAGCCGCGACGAGCAGGACTATTCGGAAGACGACTTGAACTTCCTCGACCTGATCGCCGAGCAGGTCACGGGCGCCGTCGAGCGGCAAGAGCACTTGCGGCAGTTGAAGAGGCGCCAGAGGAAGCTGGCGATCATCAACGAGATCAGCCGCAAGACAATGGTCCAGTTCGACATGATCGACCTGCTCGATTCCGTCGCCGGTTCCATACAGCATTCACTGGGCTACTACGGCGTGGGGATTTTCCTGGTCGATGACAGCGCCGGCGACGCGGTGATGATGGCCCAGGCGGGGGGCGGCCGGGACATGATGGCCGTTGGTTACCGGCGGAAGCTCGGCATCGGGTTGGTCGGCATATGCGCGGCCACCGGCGAGACGATCTTTGCGAACGACGTGTCACGCGAGCCGCGGCGCGTCATCGCGTTCCCCGGCGAGGTGGCCCTCGGCTCGGAGTTGTGCGTGGCGATCAAGGCCGGCGACAACGTGATGGGCGCGATCAGTGCGAAGTGCAGGGAAGTGGGCGCGTTCGACGACGAAGACGTAAGCTCCCTCGAGACTTTCGCGGGCCAGATCGCGCAAACCATCGAGAACGCGCGGCTCTACGAAGAGACCCGCCTGCTGAAAGAGTTCAACGAAAACATCATCGCGAACATGCCGTTCGCGCTCGTCGTAGTCGACACGGACATGCGCGTGCAGCACGCGAACGGGGCCCTCTGCCTGCTGCGAAAGAAGACGCCGGAAGAACTGGCGGGCAAGGACATCGCCGAGTTGTTCGCCCCCGCCTTCCTTCGTGAGGGCAGGCTGGCCGAAGCGATCCGGTCGGCGCTCGACACCGGCAACCCCGTCGCCATACGTAACGTCAAGAACGTGCTCCCGCCCGCCGTCGACCATCTGTTCAACATCCACGTGTCGGTCGGCGGCATGGGCACGCAGCAGTGCGCGATGATCATGCTCGAAGACGTCACCGAGACCGTCGAGCACGCCTATCAGCTCTCGATGCTGCGGCAGATAAACGAGGCGGTGCAGACGACCCTCGACCTGAAGCGGCTGCTCCGGCTCGTGCTCACGTGCACGACGTCCGGGCACGCGCTCGGCTTCAACCGCGCCATCCTGCTCATGGCCAACCGGACCACCGACTGTCTCGAGGGGCGCCTGGCCATCGGCCCGAAAGACCAGGAGGACGCCTACCGCATCTGGCAGCAGATCGACGAGGAAAGCAAGAGCTTCAAGGAGCTGCTCCGTGACGCCGACGACGGCCGGCCCGACGAAGAGATGCCCCTGTATCACATCGCAGCCCAGCTCAAGTTCCCGCTCGACTCCGACGAGGCGGTGGTCCGCGCCGTCCGCAACAAGGAAGTCATACTCGTCACCGACGCCTACAGCGACGGCCGCGTCAGCGAGGAGTTCCGCTCGATCGTGGGCGCGAACAGCTTCGCTTGCGTGCCGCTCATTGCGAAGGACGAAGCGGTCGGCGCGATCGTGGCCGACAACCTCTACGCGAGCCAGCCGATAACGCCCGACAAGGTCGAGCTGCTCGCCATCTTTGCGAACCACGTCGGCCTGGCGATCGAGAACGCCGAGGCGTACGACGCGCTGCACAAGCAGATCGGCAAGCTGCAGGAGGCGTACCGCGAGCTGCGCGAGACGCAAGGCAAACTGGTGCAGTCGGAGAAGCTCGCGGCCATCGGCGAGGTCGCCGCGCACGTCGCCCACGAGATCCGCAACCCGCTCGTCACAATCGGCGGCTTCGCACGCAGCATCAAGCGCCGGGTCGGCGACGACCCCCGCTGCGCGCGGAGCATCGACATCATCATCGAGGAGGTCACCCGCCTCGAGAAAATCCTCGGCAACGTGATGGACTTCAGCAAGCCCTCGGCCCCCTGGAAGCGCCCGACCAAGATCAACCAGGTCATCCGAAACACGTGCCTGCTGCTGTCAGAGGACTTCAAGTCGCGCGGCATCCGCCTGACCCAAGACCTGGCCCGCGGCGTTCCGCTGCTGATGATCGACGGCGAGCAGCTCAAGCAGGCCCTGCTGAACGTCCTGAAAAACGCGCAGGAGTCCATCGGGGCCGACGGAGCCGTCAACATCAGCAGCCGGCTCGAAGACGGCTGCGTCTGGATCGACGTGAGCGACACGGGCAAGGGTGTTCAGGAGGACATGGTCCCGAATCTTTTCGATCCGTTTTTCACCACCCGGCCCGACGGCACCGGGCTCGGGCTCGCGGTGACGCGCAAGATCATCATCGACCACGGCGGAGACATCGAGTTGAAGAGCAAGATGGGGATCGGCACGACGTTCACAATCTGGCTGCCGGCCGAAGCGTCTGCCACCGGCCGCAGAACAACTCCACAGCCGAGCAGCCCGACGGACGCGGCGCCGGACGCCACTGCACAAGGAGGCACGCCATGAGCAAGATTTTGCTGGTCGAGGACGACACCAACCAGGCGACCCTGTATCAGCAGGAGCTGGAGGCCGACGGCCACGAGGTCATCGTGGCCGCCAACGGCCGGGAAGCCGTCCAAATGGCCGATGACGCCAAGCCCGACCTCGTCGTCATGGACATCAGCATGCCCGGCATGGACGGCATCGAGGCAATGGGCAAAATCCTCAGCGAACACAACAAGCTGCCCGTCATCCTCAATACAGCGTATGCTTCCTACAAAGACAACTTCCTCAGCTGGTCCGCCGATGCGTACGTCATCAAGTCGTCCGACCTTACCGAGCTCAAGGCGACGATCGAAAGGCTGCTCGACAAGGGCGGCGCGGAAGAAGTCTGACATCATGATGCACGTCTCCAGCGAAGCGGAGCTGTGACGCGTGACAAGACTGGCAACGACCGACACACTGAAGAAGACCACCGTCATGCTGCTCGCCGGCGGCGAAGGCGAACGGCTCTACCCGCTCACCCGCGACCGCGCCAAGCCGGCCGTCCCCTTCGGCGGCATCTATCGCATCATCGATTTCACGCTGTCGAACTGCATGAACTCCGGGTTCCGCAAGATCAACGTCCTCACGCAGTACAAGTCGTTCTCCCTCCAGCGGCACCTCAACTTCGGCTGGAACCTGTTCCGGCCGGAGTTCGGCGAATACATCAACGTGATCCCGCCGCAGCAGCGCGGAAGCTCGCACTGGTACCTCGGCACCGCCGACGCCATCTACCAGAACATCTACACGCTCGAGCGCGAGCGGCCCGACAACGTCCTCGTCGCCTCGGGCGATCACATCTACAAGATGAACTACCAGCACATGCTCGAAGCGCACTGCGATTGCGGCGCCGACCTCACCATCGCATGCTTCGCCGTTCCCGTCGATCGCGCGAGGGGGCAGTTGGGCGTGGCCGTCATCGGCCCCGGCTGCCGCATCGTCGAGTTCCACGAGAAGCCCGCCGAACCGCCCGAGATGCCCGGAAAACCCGGATACTCCTTCTGCTCGATGGGCGTCTACCTCTTCAAGACCGAGACCCTCGTCCGCGAGGTCGTCGCCGACGCAAAGACCGACTCCGACCACGACTTCGGCCGCAACGTCATCACATCGATGATCGCGAAGGACGAGAAGGTCTGCGCCTATGAGTTCGGCAGCAGCGCCACGGGCGACGAACCTTACTGGCGCGACATCGGGACCATCGAGGCGTACTGGGAGGCCAACCGCGACCTCGTCCAGGTGCAGCCCGCCTTCAACCTCTACGACCGGGACTGGCCCATCCACACCTATAAGCCGCAGGCGCCGCCCGCGAAGACCGTCTTCAACGAGCCCGACGGCCGGCAGGGCCGGGCGATGAACTCCATCGTCTCCTCCGGCTGCATCATCAGCGGCGCATACGTCGACCAGTCCATTCTCTCCCCGGACGTATACGTCCACTCCGGCGCCGACGTCCGGGAATGCGTCGTGATGGACGACGTCGACATCGGCCGCGGCGCCCGCTTGCGCCGCGCCATCATCGACAAGCGCGTCCGCATCCCCGGCGGCACCGTCATCGGCTACGACGCCGAGCACGACAAGGCCCGGTTCACCGTGTCCGAGGGCGGCATCGTCGTCGTCCCCAAGGGCGTCGCGCTCGCTGGCCCCTGACCGCTCTCTCTCGTGTACGTCTCCACCCAAGCCCTGTATCGTGCCGGCGGACATTGAGCCAGTTGCCCTGGCAACCAGCCGTCCGCCGGTCCGCTGTACGTGGGGTGGCCCGGACGACTTGTTCGTCCGGGTTGCGAAAGCAACAAGAGGAAGCCCGTTGCGCCAGCGGGAGCACCTTTGAAGAAACTGCCGACAGGCAGTTGTAGCCGAGGGCACTGACCTCGGCCGGGCCGCTCTCGATGCGAGCGGCTACAGAAGACCGGGCCGCTCTCGATGCGAGCGGCTACAGAAGACCCACTCAGCGCCATTTCGGGGTTTGAAGCTTCGCGGTCCCTCGACGGCACAATGCCTCGCCATTACGAACGTTCTGTCGTGCCAGCCGCCAGCAAGAAACCATAATATCTTGACGCACCCCTGACCCCATTAAAGACCGAAAGCGATGCGTGCGCCCACGGCGCAACCACATCGCCTCATAAGTTCATATCCCCCACCTTCCCTGATGTCCCACGATTGTCTCAACCCATTGGGCCACATGCCTGCCCTGGGGTGTCGGCTTCGCCGCTCTCATGACCGATGAACCCAATTTCTGACGACGGATTGGCCTCTTTGGCGGCCGTTCTTTGCAGGGGCGATGTGACCCCAGCAACGGAATCGATTCAACGTCAAGCACTTATATAGCTCCTCTGGGT
>JBDREM010000191.1:0-12031 GCA_043819695.1 Planctomycetota bacterium | reverse complement strand
GACGTACAAGTCCTCATCGACAAGATCAGGCGGACGGTCCGGAAGACGTTCGGCGTCGAACTCGAACTCGAGATCGAGCTGTGGAACTGACCGATTCGGAGTTGGTCGCGTGGAGAAGATGAAGTGGCGGATCGCGGTGCTGTACGGCGGAGACTCGTCCGAGCGCGACGTATCGCTCGAGACGGGAGAGGCGGTGATCGCCGCACTGGACGAACGCGGCCACTACGTCCGGCCGATCGACGTGCGAAACCGGGACCTGGCGGCGCTGGACCGCTTCGACTGCGACCTCGCGTTCATCGCGCTGCACGGCTCGTTCGGCGAGGACGGCCAGGTGCAGACGCTGCTCGAGATGCGCGGCATCCCGTACATCGGGTCGGGCGTCGAGGCGAGCCGGCTCGCGATGGACAAGGCGGCGTCGAAGGACTTGTTTGCCGCCGCGGGGATTCCGTCGCCCGAGGGCGTCGTCGTCGGCCATGACAGCCACGCCGAGGAGATTCGCGCGGCCGTCGCCGGCGTCGGCTTTCCGCAGGTCGTCAAGCCGGCGTGCGAAGGCTCGAGCATCGGCGTGACCGTCGCCCGCTGCATGCCCGAGGCAACGGCCGGGCTCGAGCGTTGCTTCGAGCTCGGCGGCCGCGCCATCATCGAGCGGATGATCCGGGGGCGCGAGCTGACCGTCGCAATCTTCGGCAGCCGCGCGCTGCCCATCATCGAGCTCGTGTATCCCGGCGCCCTGTTCGACAAGCACGCGAAGTACACCGGCGGCGTGACGAAGCACGTCATCGGCCCCGAGCTGCCCGAGGGCGTCGCCGACGGCGTGCAGCGGGCCGCGCTTGCCGCGCACCGGGCGCTCGGGTGCCGCCACCTCTCGCGGGTCGACATGATGCTGTCGGAGGACAATGTGCCGTACGTGCTCGAGGTGAACACGATCCCCGGAATGACCGCGGTCAGCCTGGTGCCGGACGCGGCCCGCGCCGCCGGGATCGAGCTTCCGGAACTGTGCGAGACGCTCGCGCGGTGGGCGATCGCGGCGGCGGCGCCGACGTCCGTCCGTCGCGACATCTGACAAGGAGCGATCCAATGGCCAGCAGGCGAAGTGCCGTCAGAGCCAGGTCATCGGGGCCGAGCGTTGGCCGCCGTGCGGCGGGGATGCTCGCCGTTGCGTGGCGGCCGTTCCTCGTGTGGGTGCTGCCGTCGGCCGTGCTGATCGCGTTCTGCGCGGGCGGGCTCTACCTCTGCCGCGCGCACGTGATGACCTCGCCGAAGTACCTTGTCGCGGCGCCCAAGCTCGCACTGGCCGAGCCGCTGCCGCGGTGGTGGGAGAAGGGGTTCGAGGACCAGATCAACCAGTCGTGCGCGTTCGCGAGCGGCTCGAGCACGCTCGACGGCGAGCTGCTCGCGAAGATCGCCGCGGCCTACCGGCAGTGCCCGTGGGTGAAGGACGTTCGCTGGGTGCGGAAGCGGTTCCCGAGCCGCGTCGAGGCCCGGATCGACATCCGCTGGCCGCGGGCCGCGGTCGCGCTTCGGACGGGGCGCGGCATCCACTACTACCTCGTCGGCGAGGACGCGGTGCGTTTGCCGAAGGCATACGACAACTGGCCGCGGCGGGACCTCAACGTGCCGTACATCGCGGGCACGCGGATGGCTCCGCCGGAGCCGGGCGAGCCGTGGCCCGAGGCGTCGGTCGCCGCAGCCATCGAGATCGTCGGACTCCTCAAGAAAAGCGACGCGATACGCAGAAGCATCAACATCACGGCCGTCGACGTGAGCAACTACCTCGGGCGCGAGAACCGGGCCAAGAGCGAGTTCCTCGTGTTCGCCGAGAACAACTGTGTGATCGAGTGGGGACGGGCGCCGTCGACGACCCGCCCCGGAGAACTGCCGGTGAAGGAGAAGATCGCGAAGCTCGAGCGGTTCCTGAGTGAAGGAAACCCGACGAGCAACCGCACGCTCGACCTCCGATTCGTCGGGCGCGTCGTCGTCAGCAGGAGACATGGTACGGATGGAGACAGCAGCTAGCGAATTCGTCGTCGCGGTCGACATCGGCTCTTGCCGGACGCGGTGCCTGATCGCAAGGGTGCTCGACGGTCGGATCGAGATCGTCGGGCGGGGCGACGAGCCGTCGCGGGGGGTGCGCCGCGGCGAGGTGATCGAGGTCGCCGCCGCCGGGTACGCCGCCGGCCGAGCGATCCGCAGCGCCGAGGAGGAGGCGGACGTCGACGTGCAGAGCCTGTTCCTCGCCGCCGGCAGCCGCCATGCCGGGTTCGCGAACAACCGCGCCTGCATCGGCATCACGCGCGCGGAGCAAACCGTCACGGCCAGGGACGTGCAGAGCGTGCTCGGCGCGGCACGGCGCGTGCCCCTTCGCGAGGACACGGTCGCGATCGGCACGCTCGTCTGCTCGTACGCGGTCGACGACGTCCGGCACGTCCGCAAGGCGGCCGGGCTGCGCGGCACGCGGCTCGAGGCGGAAGTGCACGTGATCACGGACGCGCGCAGCACGGTCGAGAACATGGCAGCCGCGCTCGACCCCGCGAAGTACGAGGTCGAGGAGTACGTCTTCTCCGCCCACGCCGCGGGCGAGGCGGTGCTGTACGACGACGAGAAGAAGCTCGGCGTCGCCGTCGTCGACATCGGAGCGGGCAAGACGAGCATAATGCTCTACCGCGACCACGCGCCCGTCTTCTCGTCGGTCGTACCCATCGGCGGCGACCACGTCACGAGCGACATCGCGATGGGGATGGAGTTCGGCCTCGCCGACGCCGCACGGCTGAAGGAGGAGCGCGCGACCGTCGAGGCGGCCCGCCCCGCCGGCAACATCATCTTCGAGCGCATCGGCAAGCCGGGCATGTTCTGCGTCGAGGCGCGGCGGCTGAACGCCATCGTCGACTGCCGCGTGCATGAAATTCTCGACATCGTCCGCCGCGAGCTGATGCGGGCCGGCGTCAGGCCGGGGACGATCCGCGCGGTCCTGACCGGCGGCACGAGCCGCCTGCCGGGGCTCGACGCGCTCGCCGGCTCCGTGCTGGGCTGCCCCGTCCGCGTGGGCAGGCCGGCGCTCGGCGAGGGCGCGGCGATGGGCCCCGAGATGGCGACCGCCGCCGGGATCCTCATCGTCGGCAGCCGGGCCATGACCCGGCGAGCCCCCCAGGCCGCGTCATCCGGCGCCGCCAGAAGATTCTTTACGTGGCTCGGGCAACTGTTCTGAGGAGAGAGCCCTTGTTCGAAGGTGGACACGCCTCGTCTTGCGAACCGGTTTGCAGCCGCATCGTGCTGGCGGGGGTCGGCCGCGACGGTGCGTCGATAGTCAACCGGCTCGGCGGCCTGCCGCGGGCGGTGCGCAAGCTGTTCCTGACGGCCTCGCCGCCGCAGGCGGTGTCGCAGTCGCCGGAGCTCCTGCGGATTCGGGGGGACGCCGGCCGGTGCGACGAGCTGAAGGCGGCCGTCGCGGACGCGCAGATGCTGGTCGCCGTTGCGACCGTCATAGGCCGCGAGGGAGCGCTCATGCCCGAGCTCGTCGAGTTGGCTCGCCGGCAGGGAGCGCTCGCCGTAGCCGTCCTCGTCGAGCCGCTGCTCGCGGGTGCGCCACATCGCGCCGACGCGGCGGCCCGAACGGTCGCGGCCGTGACGAGGGCCGCCGACGCGACGATCGTCGTGCCGGCCGACGTGCGCCCGTCGGCGTCGCTGAGCATCTGCGAGGCGATCAAGGGCTGGACCGAACGGCTCTACTCATCGGTCGGCGGCCTGCTGGCGACCGCCGCGGCCGAGGACGCAATGAACCTGCATATGGCGGACATCGCGGCGACGCTCTCGAAGCACTGCCGCGCGAGCGTGGGTGTCGGCTCGGGCCGAACGGTCGGCGAGGCGCTGCGAGACGCCGCGGCGAACAGCCTCGCGCCGCCCGCCGAGCTCGAGACCACGCGCTCGATCATTGCACACGTCATCGGCGGCGGCGACATGCCGCTCGACGAGGCGCGGCGGACGGTCTCCGAACTCGAGATGCTCTTCCCCAAGGCCGACGTGTGCTGCGGCGTGTCCATTCACGCGAACGTCACGCAGATCAGAGCGACAATCATCGCCGGGAAGCTCGACGCCGGGGCCGCGCGGCCGAGGGCAAAAAAGCGAACCGCGCAAGCCGAATCGCCGTTCTTCAAGGTGGGCGACCCGACGGTGTACGACGGGGAGCATCTGGACGTTCCCGCCTTCGTGCGCGAGGACGTGGCACTGCCGGGCGCCCCGCCGAGGCCGGTGCCCGCGCAGACGACGCTCTTCGACTGCGCCGGCCGAAGCTGAAATGGCTCGCCGCGTCGGCAGGGCCCGCACAAGGAGAGGCCGTTGTCATCAAGAGAGAGCGAGTCTGACATTCGCCGCTGCGCCGTCGCGGCGGCCGCGTGGCTCGTGACGTGCTGCGCGGCCGTGTGCGTCGCGGCGCTCGGCATTCTGTCCGTCGGCAAACTGCGCTCGGCGGTCGAGATCGAGAGCTCGTATGTTGCGCTCGTCGTCGCGCAGGCGGTCTTCCTGGTGTTCATCTGGCCGCTGTTCGAGAGCCGGGGCGCGAGCGGCCGTGACGGCGGCCTGCCCGGGCTGTGCGTCCGTCTCGCGGTCTTGTTCGTTCTCTCGCTGCCGCTCCTGCTGCTCACGCTGCGGACGCGCGAGATCGGGCTGGGCGCCGTCGTGTGGAGCCAGGTGCTGGTCTTCCTGATGGGCGTGACGGCCGGCGTTGCGGTGCGGCTGCCGGGCGCCGTTTCGTGGTACATGCCCTGCGCTTTCCTGCTCTCGGCGGTCGTGCCGCTCGCGGCCTACATGCTTTTCGAGGAGGGCCGGGTGTCCGCCGTCTGGGCCGGCGCGGTTTCGCCGCCGTGGGCGGCCGCCGCGGTCGCGTCGGGCGGCGGCCGCCTGGCGCCGCTGCTCATCTTCGCATGCCTTGGCGTGGGGGTCTCGCTGGTGTTCCTACGCGCTCGAGTCGTTGCGCCGGATCAGGGTTGATTCGGTCACGACGGCGTCGACGGGAACGTCGTGCGACAGCATCGGCACGGACGGGAATATCTGGCAGTCGAACGCGATCCCGCATTTGAACACGTCGAGGCCGGTCTTGACGAAGAAGCGGTCGTAGTAGCCGGCGCCGCGTCCGAGGCGGTTGGCCTCGTTGTCGAACGCGCGGGCGGGCGTGATGACGGCCTGGAGTTCGCTCAGGCCGACGCCGCTGCCGGATTTCGGCTCGAGGATGTTGAACGAGCCGCGGATGAGCTCCTTCTTGAAGTCCCCGATCTCGATGCAGATCAGCTCGTGCTCTCTCGGATGGCACTTGGGCAGAATGACGCGCTTGCCGGCGTCGTTGAACGCGTGCAGCGCGGGCCAGATGTCGAGCTCGTCGGGCAGCGGGGTGTAAAGCAGGATCGTCTCCGCGTTGTGCACCTCGGGGACTTCGGTCAGGCGCGTGCACGCGGCCCTGCTCTTCGCGGCGCGCTCCTCCCTCGACAGCGCCTTTATGAACCGGGCTGCTTCTGTCCGGAGCTCGGCTTTCCTCTTCGTCTTCTCCATTCGTCCAGTCTCTTCTTGATTTCCTTTTCGTAGCCTTCCTCGGACGGCTCGTAGTATGTCCTGTCGACGGGCAGATAGTCCTGCTCGACGAAATGCCCTTCGTAGTCGTGGGCGTATTTGTATCCCTCGCCGCGGCCGAGCCGCTTCGCGCCGGGGTAGTTCGCGTCCTTGAGGTGCCCGGGCACTTCGAGCGTCCGCCCCGACTGCACGTCTTCCTCGGCCTTTGCGATGGCCATGTAGGCCGCGTTGCTCTTGGGCGCGCAGGCGATGTAGGTGACGGCCTGGGCGAGCGGGATCTTCGCCTCGGGCAGGCCGACGAACTCGGCGGCCTGTAGCGCGGCGTTGGCGAGCACGAGCGCGAGCGGGGCCGCGTTGCCGACGTCCTCGGCCGCGCAGATGACCATCCGCCGTGCGATGAAGCGCGGGTCCTCGCCCGCCTCGAGCATTCGCGCCATCCAGTAGATTGCGGCGTCGGGGTCGGAGCCGCGCATGCTCTTGATGAACGCGCTCGCCGCGTCGTAGTGCGAGTCCTCGTCGCGGTCGTACACGATCGCCTTCTTCTGGATCGAGTCTTCCGCGACGGCGAGCGTGCAGCGGACGACGCCGTCGGGGCCGGGCTCGGTCGTCATCACGGCCACCTCGAGCGCGTTGAGCGCGCGTCGCGCGTCGCCGTCCGAGACCGTCGCGATGAAGTCGAGCACGTCGTCCGGGAGTTCGACGTCGTGCGAGCCGAGGCCGCGCTCCTCGTCGGCCAGCGCCGAGCGGACGATGGCCTTGATGTGCTCGTTGCTCAGCGCCTTGAACTCGAATATCTGCGAGCGCGAGACGAGCGGCGGCGTGATCGTGAAGAACGGGTTGTGCGTTGTCGCGCCGACCATGATGACCGTGCCTTCCTCGACGTCGGGCAGGAGGACGTCCTGCTGCGCTTTGTTGAAGCGGTGGAGTTCGTCGATGAAGAGCACGGTTCGGCGGCCGCGCATCTCGAGCCGGTCGCGGGCGCGCGCGATCGCCTCGCGCACCTCGGCGACTCCGCACGCGGCGGCGTTGAGCGCGTGGAACGCGGCCCGCGTGTGTTCGGCGATGACCTGCGCGAGCGTCGTCTTGCCCGTGCCCGGCGGGCCGTAGAAGATGACCGACATCAGCCGGTCGGCCTCGAGCATCCGCCAGAGCAGCTTGCCGGGCCCGAAGAAATGCTCCTGGCCGACGAACTCCGCGCGGGTGAGCGGGCGCATCCTGACCGCGAGCGGCCTGGGGACGCTCGGCCTCGGGCCCTGCTCGGCCTGCGGCTCTTCGAACAGTTCGCTCATCGCAGCGGCCTAATTCGCGTTCCGGCGCGTGTCGTGCACTTCCTCGCCGCCCGGGCCGAGGATCGGCGTGAAGTATCGCGCCATCACCATCGTGAGGGGGCGGTCGAACTTCTGCTCGCGCGCGACCTTGCGGATCATCGACTCGATCTGGCGCTTGGGGTACCGCGTGGAGATGTGTATGAGGACGAGCGAGCGGGCGTCGGCGGCTTTTGCGACCTCGATCGCCTCGGCGACGGTGCTGTGCGCCTCGTTGGCGCGGTCGCCCGGCTCGATGAACGTCGCCTCGTGCATGAGAACCTCGGCGTTGCGGACGTGATCGGGATCGACCGGCGCCGAATCGCCGCAGTAGGCGAGGAGAATCTGCTCGTACTCGCGGCACACGGCCCGCTGCCCGTCCTGCTCGGCGATCCGCGTGATCTCCGCCTGCGGCAGCCCCTCCAGCTCGGGCCGGAGCTTCGTCCGCCGCTCGAAGAGACTGTAGCCGAGGTTGACGGTTCGCAGCGAGTGCTCGACCGGGAACGCGCGTATCAGGCCGCGGTCACGCTCGGCCCCGACCGTGATCTCCTGTCCCTTCTCGACCGGGACCCACTTCAGGTCGTACTTGACGTACTCCGAGATTCGCGCGACGTACTGGCTCAGCAGCTCGATCATGCTGTCGCCGCGCGGGTAGAAGACCTGCAGCGGCTTCTCCTTGTCGCCGCGCGCCGACGCCCGCGAATGGATGATTCCGCCGAGCCCGCCGATGTGGTCGTAGTGCCCGTGCGTGAGGAAGATCGACTCGATGCCGAAGATGAAGTTCTCCATGTACGAGCTGACGCCTTCGCCGGCGTCGAACAGCATCCGCGTGGGCTTGTAGTGGAACCACGTCGAGTACATCGCCTTCGAGTAGCCCCGAAGGTTGCTCATTATGTCTTCGATTATGGGCACGCTTGCCTCCTTGCGGCAGTTATCAGTGACCACTGAACAGTGATCAGTGATGCTCCATCGAAAATAGAGGTTCTTCGCTGACGCTCAGAATGACACGAACGGTGCGTATACCGTCATTCTGAACGGAGTGAAGAATCTCTGTTGCCTCTCATCGCCAGGTTTTCAACGAAGCAGATCAGTAATCAGTCATCAGTCATGACCGCCCCTGCCTACTGATCACTGATGACTGATCACCGGTCACTTCAACCAATGCTGCCCGTCGCACGAGGGAGCGTTCAGCCCGTTCATCCCCTCGCGGCAGCAGGCGAACGCCATGCCGTGCGACTCCGCGATCGCCTTGACGGTTTCCATCCGCCGCCGGCGCTCGGGCTCGGCCAGATACCGGTAGCCCGAGGTCTCCTTCCGCTCGTACAGGTGTTCGCTTGAAGCAGCGGCATCGGGGAATCCGCGGCCGGCGGACGCAAACCGGGCCGCGCTGTCCCGGCGCTTCTTGAACGTGCTAGATACTACCTGAACCACGCCCGCGGCCGCAAGTCTCTTTATCAGGGCCTCGAGCTGCCGCGGCGAGTCGTTCACCCCCGGCAGCAGCGGATCGACCCGGCAGATGGTCTTGAAGCCCCGCTCGGCCGCGGCGGCGAGCGCCGCGATCCGCCTACCCGGCGGCGGAGCGTACGGCTCGAGCTTTCGCGCGAGCGCCTCGTCGAGGACCGTGACGGTCAGGCCGACGACGGTCCGGCCGCGGGGCAGGACGTCGAGGTCGCGCACGATCAGGTCCGACTTCGTCTGCATCAGCAGCCGGTACCGGGCGCCGGCGAGCCGCTCGATACACCGGCGGGTCAGTTCGAGGTCCGCCTCGGACACGCGCGGCGTGTCGGGATACGGATCGGACGAGAGCGAGATGACGACGGGCAGGCCGGCGAGATCGGCGAGCTCGTCGTCGGCGGCGATGCGGGCGATGTCGCGCTCGAGGTCGCGGACGACGCCGGCCCGCGGCCCCCACGCCTCGGAATCACGCCCCCATCGCCCGCGCGAGTACGTGCTCGTGTAGCAGTAGAGGCACTCGAACCCGCAGCCGGTGTAGACGTTGAGCGTGAGCTTCGGGCCGCAGGTGCAGAGCGGCGAGTGATACGGGTCGAACGGCTTGAGCGCCCTCAGCCTCGACGCGAGCTTCTTCTTCGCCTGCTGCGTCCATTCCATAGCGGCTCACACTCGCATCTGCGGGTCGAACGCGTCGCGGAGGCCGTCGCCGATGAAGTTGAGCGCGAAGAGCACGACTGTGAACATCGCGCCGGGGAAGATGACGAGCCTCGGGTAGCTTTCCATCGCGGCGGCTCCGTCGCGGATCAGCGAGCCCCAGCTCGGCATCGGCTGCTGCACGCCCAGCCCGAGGAAGCTCAGGAACGCCTCCTGGAGCATGATGGCGGGGACGGTGAGGGTCGCGTAGACGATGACGACGCCGGCGAGGTTCGGGACGATGTGCCGTGCGACGATGCGGACCCAGCCGGCGCCGGTCGCCCGCGCGGCCTCGACGAATTCCTTCTCCTTGAGCGCGACGACCTCGCCGCGGACGATGCGGGCCATCGTGAGCCATTGCACGGCGCCGAGCGCGACGAACATCGCGACGATCCGCTGGGCCGGCGTTATGTCGCGCCCGAGGGCCGCCATGATGAGCACGACGAAGAGCAGGAACGGCAGCCCGTAGAGCACGTCGACGAACCGCATCATCAGCCCGTCGGTCCGGCCGCCGAGGTAGCCCGAGACGGCGCCGTACGCGACGCCGATGACCACGCTGACGACCGTTCCGACGAGGCCGACGGCGAGCGAGATCCGCCCGCCGATCAGGCACCGCACCAACAGGTCGCGCCCGAGCGAGTCGGTCCCGAACCAGTGCCCGGCCGACGGCCCATTGTACATCTCGGCGTATGACGGCTCCTCGTAGTCCGCCTCGAGCAGCCACGGCCCGCCGATGCACGCCGCCGCGAACACCGCCACCACGGCCGCGCACACGACCGCGAGCTTGTTGCGCATGAGCCACCCGAGCGAAATGCGGAACGGCGACTTGTGCGACTGCTCGGCCGGGCTCATTTCAGCCTGATCCTCGGGTTCAAGAGCGCCTGGGCGATGTCGACGATGATGTTGAACAAGATCAGCAGCGAGCTGTAGACGAGCACGACGCCGAGGACGAGCGTGTAGTCGCGTTCGCCGGGCGCCGAGACGAAGTAATGCCCGAGGCCGGGGACGTCGAAGATTTTCTCGATGATCACGCTGCCCGTCAGGATGCCGGCCGCGGCGGGGCCGAGGTACGAGACGATCGGCGCGATCGCCTTGCGGAGCGCGTGCCGCACGAGCACCGCCGGCTCGCTCAGTCCCTTCGCGCGGGCCGTCCGGATGAAATCCTCGCGGATCACCTCGAGCATGCTCGCCCGCATGATGCGCGCGATCCGGCCCGCGAATGCCACGCCGAGCGCCGCCGCCGGCAGGACGAGGTGCCGCCAACTCCCCCAGCCCGAGGGCGGCAGCCACCTCAGCCACAGGCCGAACGCGAGCGCGAGGACCGGCGCGAGCACGATGTTCGGGATCGAGAACCCGAGCATCGAGACCGACATCAGCGTGTAGTCGGCCGCGCGGTTCTGACGCGCCGCGGCCGCCGTCCCGGCGGCGATCCCGAAAAGGGCCGCGAACGCGAGCGCGGCCGCGCCGACGATCAGCGACTTCGGCAGGGCGTCGGCCAGGATCTCCTTGATGGACCGGCCCCTGCGCGCCATCGAGTCGCCCAGGTCGAACCGGGCGAGGTCGCGCAGGTAATAGATGTATTGGACGACGGCGGGCCGGTCGAGCTTCCACTTCCGCTCGATGTTCGCGCGGATGACGGGATCGAGCTCGCGTTCGCGGTCGAACGGGCCGCCGGGCATGAGCCGGACCAGGAAGAAGGTGAGCGTGACGATGCAGAGCAGCGCGATCAGCCCGCCTGCGATGCGGCGAATGACGAACGCGGCCATGCTCGGTCGCTCCCTGCCTTCCCATTGTGCTCCAGCCGGCAGCGATTCTATCGGCGCGGCCCGCGCGCGTCAACACGGACTGGGGGCGGCGGGCGGCGGGCCGAGCGCAGTCCAAAAAATCAGACTTGCCGAAAGGCGAGACGGGAGCTGCCGCGCATCTTTCTTCCGAGCGTAATGCCTGCGCCGTGAATGTCTTAGGGCCGCCATTCACACGGTCACCGCGGATTGGAGGTGTTTTTCGGTAAAGGCTCCGCCCTCGTCGCCGAAGACCGGCGTGTCAGCAAAGTGCTTTCTTGAAAAGGAGTCGAAAATGTTGAGAGTCAGGCGAGCATTGATGGTGGCGAGCTTGGTGTTGGCCGCGCACACGGCGATGGCGGGCACGTACGTCTTCCAGCCCGGCGATCGCGACATGTACGACCTCGACCACTGCTACGCATACGAATGGGGTATCGAGTTCGACGTGCCGGAGAACGAGGTCGTCACCGGCGCCAGCATCTTTTTCGACAACATCCGGAACTGGGACACCCGGTCGAACGACCTGTACGTGACGCTGCTCGACTCCGATTTCGTGGGAATCAACAAGAGCTATGACAACGAGGGCGGCGGCAACTACTTCGCCACCCAGGGCCTCCTCCTCGAGCACTATGAGGACCTGTCCAGCTCGGCCCAGGACATCACCTACCACTTCGACCCCTACGAGATCGTTCAGCTCAAGACGAACCTCGCCGACGACCTCTCCGGACTGGGCTTCGACCCGGACTGCCACTTCTATAACTGCGGCATCACGTTCACGATCGAGACCGACGAGGGGGGCGGCTCCACCGTCCCCGAGCCGCTCGCCGGTTCGATCCTGCTCGGCGGCGTCGCGATGACGGCCGCCCGCCGCAGACGACGATAGAGAGCTTCCTCCTCCTCCTCCGATGGGGGCCGTTCGATACCCGAACGGCCCCCATCTTTTTGCGCCTGCTTCCCGGAGCCCCCGCCTGTTGGCCCGCCGGGCGGACCGGTGTATAATCCTTGTGGGAACCGCGCCGGCCGGTGCAGGAGAATATATGAGCCGCTGCACGCCATCCGCCATCGCCGGTCTGCTGCTCTTCGCGGCGTGCCCGGTCTCCGGCTCGCAAGCCGAAGACCCCCCGCCCATCGTCGTCGCCGACTTCGAGCAGCCGTCGGACAGGAGCGTGGTCGAGACGCGAAAGGGCGCGGTGATATCCAGTGAGATCTCGTCGCGCGGCCGCAGCTCGCTGAAGATAGAGGCCG
>JBDREM010000190.1:0-5906 GCA_043819695.1 Planctomycetota bacterium | reverse complement strand
AACGTCGCCCATCTCCGCGCCAATCCGGAGTTCGAGCTCGTCGTCGAGAGCGTCACGAACCAGATGGTGCTCGACCACCTCGTGCGCAGGGCCGACCAGGTCTACCATCTCGCCGCCGCCGTCGGCGTCAAGCTCATCGTCGACGATCCCGTCCGCACGATCGAGACGAACATCCTCGGCACGGAGGTCGCTCTGAAGGTGGCCGCGCGATACGGCACCAAGACCTTCATCGCCTCGTCGTCCGAGGTCTACGGGAAGAGCGACGCCGTCCCGTTCGCCGAGGACGCCGACATGGTGCTCGGGCCGACGACCCACAGCCGCTGGTGCTACTCGTGCTCGAAGGCGATCGACGAGTTCCTCGCCCTCGCCTATCACCGCCAGAAGGGCCTGCCCGTCGTCATCGGCCGCTTCTTCAACACCGTCGGGCCGCGGCAGACCGGGCAGTACGGCATGGTCATCCCGCGGCTCGTCCGGCAGGCGCTCGCCGGCGAGCCGATAACGGTCTACGGCGACGGCGAGCAGGCGCGATGCTTCTGCCACGTCGCCGACGTCATCCGCGCCGTCGTCGCCCTCATGGCCGAGCCCCGGGCCGAGGGCGGCATCTTCAACATCGGCAGCAGCGAGAGCATCACGATCAACCGGCTCGCCGAGAAGATCAAGGCGATCACGGGGAGCGCATCGGAGATCGTCCTCATTCCGTACGAGCAGGCTTACGAGGCGGGCTTCGAGGACATGCGCAACCGCCAGCCGGACATCTCGCGGGCGAGCCGGCTCGTCGGCTTCAAGGTCACCCGCAACATCGACCAGATCATCCGCGACGTGACAGAGCATTTCGGGAAGGCGTGAGGCGCACCGACATGTATCAGGGGGGGGGGGCCAACGGTGAGCATCGACGCGAATTCGACCGGCGAAATCCTTGAGAATGAACGGCGGCTGCTCTCCACCTCGCTGGGCCGCCATTTTCCGGTCGTGTGGCAGCGGGGTCGTGGTTCCCGCGTGTGGGACGTCGAGGGCCGCGAGTACGTCGACCTCACGTCGGGCATCTGCGGTACGTGCCTCGGGCACGCCCATCCGGCGGTGACGGCCGCCCTCGCCGAACAGGCGCAGACGCTCTCGGCCTGCTACGAATTCTCCCATCCGGGGCGGAGCGCCTACGCCCGCCGGCTGATCGAGACGCTTCCCTTCGAGGACGGCCGCGTCCTGTTCAAGAGCGCGGGCGGCGAGGCCATCGACGCCGCCATGCTCCTCGCACAGTTCGTCACCGGCAGGTCGGGGTTCATCTCGTATCACGGCGGCTTTCACGGCGGGACGTTCGGCGCGCTGGCCGCGACCGGCGAGGCGAAATACAAACACGGCTTCGTGCTCGGCGAGCGGGTCCGCTTCGTGCCCTATCCTTACTGCTACCGGTGTCCGCTGGGGCGATCCGTTCCGGACTGCGAACTGCGCTGCGCGGACTTCGTCGCCGACGCCATCATACAAGCCGGCCCCGCCGGCGTCGCAGCCCTGATTGCCGAACCCCTTCAAAGCTGCGCCGGCGTCGTCGTTCCGCCGCCCGGATACTGGCCGCGGGTGAAGGAGATCCTCGACCGTCACGGCGTACTGCTGATCTTCGACGAAATCCAGACGGGGTTCGGGCGGACGGGCACGATGTACGGCTTCGAGCACCAGGGCGTGGTGCCGGACGTGCTCGTGCTGTCGAAGGCCGTGGCCAACGGGTTCCCGATGTCGCTTCTCGCGGCCGGGGGAGACCTGCTCGCGCGTTGGGAAACGGACGCCATTCGAGCACGTACGGCGGGAACCCGCTGGCCTGCGCCGCCGCGTCCGTCGTGCTCGACACGATTCTGGGCGAGGAACTCGTCGGCCGGTCCCGGCAGATGGGCGACCTCATCGGCGAACGATTGAACGCGGTCGCCGCCGCGCCGGTCGTCGGGGACATTCGAGGATGCGGGTCGTTCTGGGGGGTGGAGTTCGTTCACGGCCGCCGCGCGGCCGAGCCGGCCCCCGCCATCGCGGCCGCCGTGCGGGCGAGACTGGTGCAGGCGGGCGTTCTCACCGTGAACGGCGGTGTGCATTCCAACATGGTCCGCCTGCTGCCGGCCCTCAACATCGACCTCGACCTGCTGGAAAGAGCGCTGGACGAATTCGTCGAGGCCGTCCGCTCCGAATGACGCAGACTGGGGTCAGAGCCGGTCCGCCTTGATCACGAAATACTCGTACGTGACCGTGATGCCGTCCGCCGTCTTGTACTTCGATTCCATGCGGTCGGCGAACTCCGCCATCAGCTTGTCGTAGTGGTTCGGGTCGATGCAGCGGCGGTAAACCTCGGCCTCGCCGGAACGGTCGAACTGATCGAGGATGTCCTGGCCGCAGCCGTAGACGGCCGTGAACGTGTCGGTCTCGATAACGGGTTTGCCGAACCCGGCCCTGAGCAGTTTCTTCCGGATGCCGCGCCGCGTCGAGGGGAAGGGGAAGCTCACGGCCCGGCGGAGGGCCCAGGGATAACGGACGAGCATGGCCGTGGCGACGGAGAGCATCTCTTTGGGCGACCACGCCGCGTCGCAGCAGACGCCCAGCCGGCCGCCGCTCCGCAGCAGATGGGCGGCCTGCACGGCCAGGTCCCTGATGTTCACGTATCCTACCACCCACGTCGACACGCAGGCGTCGTAGCCGGCCGCGGGCTCTGCGGCCATGGCGCCGAGCAGTTCGGCCTGGATGAATTCGCAGTTCGTCAGTCCCTCGGCCTGGCACCGCTCGCGGGCGACGGCCAGCATGCCTTCGGCGATGTCGACCCCCTTGACGCTCCCGCCGGGGCCGACAGCCCGGCCCGCAAGCCGCGTCGTGTAACCCGTGCCGCAGCCGGCGTCGAGCACGCGCTCGCCGGGCCCGAACTCCATCAGGTCGACCAGCCGGTGCACGGCGACCTTGGCGTTCGACAGCCAGTCCTGATCGTAGTGCGTGGCGCCGGCGCTGTATCCGGTCTCCAGCTCCTGCAGGCCGATCATCCGCCCCTGCATGTTCTGGAGGACGCGCTGCAGCCGCGAGACGCCGCCGGGGGCGTAGTCGGGGCCGAGGCGTTTCTTGCAGATGGAGCAGGAGACGTCCGGCGGCAGCGGCGTGCCGTGCTTCTCGATGGCGGGGCCCAGGTCCTCGGCCAGCACGTGGGAGAGGCACCGCGAGCGCGGATGCCCCACGTGTTCCTGCACGCGGCGAACGATGTCGGCGAGCGGCTCGGTCACGGCGTTCCCGAACGAGATGGGGGCCACGTAGCAGGGGCAGACGTCGCCGCCGCCGTCGACGTACAGCATCGCCCGCCCGGCCGCGCAGCCGAACCAGTCGGCCGACTCGAACAGCGACGCGAACGAAAGGATGGGCCAGTCCTCGTGGCCGGCGACGAGCCGCTGGTAGCCGATCATCCGTGCCCGCTGCTCGGGCGAGGCCTCGCAAACGGGCTGGCCGACCAGCCGGCCCGCCGGCGCGGGGTCGAGCAGGTGGACTTCCATCGCGCCCAGCTCCTGGGCCTTCAACAGATAGGGGATGAAGACGTCCTCTTCGAGGAAGCCCTGGCGCATCACGCCGATGACGTAGGGGTACATGGCGGCGTCGCGCACGTTGGCGATGGCGGCGGCGGCGATGTCGTAGGTGCCCGGCACGCCGCGGAGCCGGTCGTGCTCGGCGGGGTCGATGGAGTCGAGGCTGATGCCCACGCTCCAGACGCCGGCGTCCCTGAGACTGCGTGCCCGGGCGGCGTCGAGCCCGCGGCCCGAGGAATTGAGCAGGATGACGGAGTCGCCGTCGATGGACGCGCAGACCTCCTCGAGGTCGGGCCGCAGCAGCGGCTCGCCGCCGGTGAGGATGATGGAGGCCGCGCCGAGGTCCTGGAACTGAGCGGCGATCCGCTTCAGGTCATCGACGGGGAGGTCCTCCTGCGACCGGTTGGCGTTGTAGCAGTGCCAGCAGCGGAGCGGGCAGCGGTTGGTGACGGCCAGCGCGGCCATGGTGAGCAGCGGCTGGTCGTCCTCGTCGCCGGCCGGGATGAGGCCCTGTAGAAAGCGGTCGAAGGCGGCGCTGGGAAAGGGCGGGGCATGCGTGCCCATCACGAACTGGTCGCCCCAGGGGACGACCTTCTGGAGCGAGAGGTAGTCCTGCAGCAGCACGACCAGTTCCGGGTCCATCACGCCGAGCACCCGGCGGTCGATGAGGTTCGGCAGCATCTCGACGGCTTTCATCTCGGCTCCTTGCCGCCCGTGCGGTTCTCGGCCTCCGCCAGCCACGGCGTGTACGACGCGATGCCGCCGAGGTCCGCCACGCGGTCCACGATCTGCGCGTCCGGGACTTCCCGGCGCACGGCCTCGGCGATCCGGCCGAAGGTCTCTCGGGCGCGTTTCTCGTCGAACGCGCCGAAGTAGAGCTGCCGGAGGTGCTCGATCCAGTAGGGGGCTTCGAGGACGACGCCGCACCGGGCCAGGTAGACGAGGTGGACGGTGTAGGCTTCTTCCTCGATGCGCCTGCGGAACCGTCTGCTCAGGAGATAGCGCAGGCCCCAGAGCCAGAACGGCCTGCCGCTCATCTGGCGGGAGTGGACGGACTCGTGGACGAACATGGCCCGCGCGGGGCCGTCGTCCAGGCGGCCGGCCTTCAGCAGTTCGAGCCGCGCCCGCCAGTAGTCGACCTCTTTCCTCGGCACGGCCATGATGCTGGTCTGGACGGTGCTGTGGGTCAGGTCGCGGCGGTAAAGGCCGAGCCGCGCGCCCGCCCGCAGGTACCACAGGTCTTCGTTGCAGACGACGGTCTCTATGCCCGAACCGCCTTGGGCCGTTTCCCGCATACCCACGCTCCCCACAAGAGATCGATCTTGCGCCGGTCTACTCCGCGCCGTCCCAGCAGAATGTGCAGAGCTTTTCCTTCGGCAGGCCGATGGCCTCGACGAGGTCAAGCAGGCGCTGGTACTTCAGCGTCGTCAGGTTCAGTCGCTCGCGGATGTTCTCGACCATCGCCGCGTGCTTGTCGGAGTCCGGATCGGCATACTCGGCCAGGTGCACTCCGTCCTTGCCTTCGAGGTTCTTGATGGCCCTTCGTCCGGCGAGGTCGAGCTCGGACCGCGACCTCGAGAAGTTGAGGAACTTGCAGCCGTGGATAAGCGGCGGGCAGGCCGGCCGCATGTGCACCTCCTTCGCCCCGCAGTCGTGGAGCCGCTGAATGGTTTCTTTGAGCTGCGTGCCGCGGACGATCGAGTCCTCACAGAAGAGCATCCGCTGGCCGTGAATCAGTTCGTCGACCGGGATCAGCTTCATGACCGCGACGAGGTCGCGGATCTTCTGGTTCTGCGGCATGAAACTTCGGGGCCACGTCGGCGTGTACTTGACGAACGGCCTGCGGTATGGCACGCCGGCCTCGCTCGCGTATCCGACCGAGTGGCCGGTGCCGGAGTCTGGGATGCCGGCGACCATGTCGACCTCGACGTTGTCGTTGCGGGCGAGTGCGGCGCCGCAGCGGTTCCGGCAGGCCTCGACGTTGATCCCCTCGTAGCACGACGCCGGATAGCCGTAGTAGACCCAGAGGAACGAGCAGATCTGCATCCGGTCGCCCGGGGCCTGTCGCTGCTCGACGCCGTCCTCGGTGATGAGTACGATCTCGCCGGGGCCGAGGTATTTCGTCACGCGGCAGTCGAGGTTGGGAAAGGCGCAAGTTTCCATCGCAACGGCGTGTGCTCCGGGCTTCTCGCCGAGGACGATGGGCGTCCTGCCGAGCTTGTCCCGCGCCGCGTAGATGCCCTTCTCGGTTAGCAGCAGGATCGAGCAGGAACCCTTGATCGAGTCCTGCACGTTTCGGATGCCGTCCTCGAACGTCGCCTCCTGGTTGATGAGCGTCGCCGCGAGCTCGGTCGGGTTGATCTCTCCGCCGCTCAT
>JBDREM010000189.1:0-4398 GCA_043819695.1 Planctomycetota bacterium | reverse complement strand
TTCTGGAACAAGATCGCCACCTGGCAGAACTGGTACAACCTCCGGCGGAAGAACCGCAGCCGCGAGTGGCGGTCGCCCGCCGAGACCTTGCGCCAGTTGCAGCCCGACCGCGACCTCGCCATCTTCTTGCTTCCCCCCATCAATGTCGATATACTCCTCGCCGACCCAGGGGGGTACTATCTACCTGCGCACCCCGGCCGCCCGCGGAATGCGCATTGACCGGCGCCGTGCGGGCGCCTTATACTTGCTTCCCCAGAATGGCGAGAAAGAGCAGGAAAAAGGCGAGAGCGGGCCGCAAGGACCAGAGCTGGCTGGCTTGTGTCTTGGGGTCTGGGGACAACTTCGGCGGCTATCTCGAGCAATCAAGGGGCTTGGCGCTCAGCTTTGTCCTCATCGCCCCGCTGCTGCTCGCCTATGAGGTCGCCCTGCTCTACTACCCGCCCGCGCAGCCCAGGGGCGCGGGCCGCTTCCTCAAGGATATCTTCTACGCCGTCTTCCACACCCGAGCCGGCATGGCCCTGAACATCATCGTCGCCCTTCTTCTGCTGCTGGCCATATTCCTCCTGGCGAGGCGCCGGCGGCTTCGGCTGAGCTTCATCATCCCGATGGTACTCGAGAGCGCAGGCTGGGCCGTTGTGCTCGTGGGCATTGCGGTGCTGATCTGCTACCGCCTGCCGAACGTCCGGCTGGACATCGGCGCCGCCGGGTCGGCGGTTTTCAGCGACGTGATCAATTCGATCGGCGCCGGCGTCTACGAGGAGATTCTCTTCAGGCTTCTCCTGACGAGCATATTGTTCCTCGGCGGGCTGAGGATCTTCAGGCAGCGGACCGGCTGCGCGGCCGCATTCGCCGCGCTGATCAGTGCGGCGATCTTCGCGTTGTGCCACGTCTGGGCGTGGAACGAACCCTTCAAAGATCCTCAAATCTTGTTCTATCTTCTCTTCTACTTCACGAGCGGGGTGTTCTTCGCCGTGCTCTATACCTTCCGCGGGCTCGGCGTCGCTGTCTATACGCACGTGATCTACGACGTCGTCGTGCTTCTGGGCAGCGGGTAGCGGCGGGTCATTCGGCGGGCGGAGCGGCACTTTTCAGATACGGGCGCCGCCGGCCGCGCCGGTCGGCGTCGTCCTCGTCCGCCTCGGTTTCCACGGCTTCGCCGGCAGATAACTGGACCCAGGCGCCGAGACAGCCGAGCGTTGCCCAGCCGCAGACGAGGAAGTACCGGTAGAGGGCGCCGGCCGAGGCCGGCGGCCCGGCGGCGTAGAGGCCGAACGCGTCGGCCGGGGTCAGGTTGGCGTAGAGCAGCCACAGGCAGCCGATGACGAGCGCCGCGCCGTTGAGCGCGGTCGCCACGGTGATGATGAAGCGCTGCACGAATAGTGCGAGGAACCCGCCGACGGCTGCGACGACCGAGATCGCGATCGCGCGATCGCCCGCGCCGGCGCCGAGCGTGAAGACGGCGGCGAGGATGCCGCCGAGCGTGGCGCCTGCGACGAACACGCCGAGCAGATAGATCGCGACCACCAGCACGCCGCCGAGCACGCCGCCCGTCAGGCCGCAGAACAGGGCGACGGCCTCGTTGCTGTCGGAGAGGCGGAAGCCGATAAGCGCGGCAAGGTACCCGCCGAGCAGCGCCCCGAACAGGCCGAGCGCCAGCTTGAACAGCCTGCGGCCGAAGAAGCACATCAGAGCACCCGTCAGCACGCAGGCGGAGAGATACACCTTCTGCGCCGCCGCGGCCGAGATGAACGAGCCGAGATCAGGTTCCCACATAGATGTACCGCACGATGAACAGGATCGAGAACGCGTATACGAGCCAGTGCACCTCGCGCCCGCGGCCCGTCACGAGCTTCAGGAAGCTGTAGCTTATCAGGCCGAACGCGATGCCGTCCGTGATGCTGAACGTGAGCGGCATCACCATGATCGCGAGGAACGCCGGCAGCGCCTCGGTCGCGTCGGTCCACTGGATGTGGACGACGTTCCGGAGCATGATGCTGCCGATGATGATGAGGACGGGCGCGACCGCGGGATGGAGGAACAGCGTCTTGCCCTGGTCTACGACGACGTGGGCGCCGCCGATCATCTCGACGACGGGCGAGAAGAAGAGCGCGGCGAAGAAGAGGAGCGCCGTCACGACGTTCGCGAGGCCGGTGCGTGCGCCGTCGGCGACGCCTGCCGAACTCTCTATGTAACTTGTCACGGTCGACGTGCCCAGCCCGGCGCCGACGATCGTGCCGACGGCGTCGGCCAGCAGCGCCCCGCGCGCCCGCGGCAGCTTGCCGTCGCGCAGGAAACCCGCCTGCTGCGACACGCCGATGAGCGTGCCGATCGTGTCGAACAGGTCGAGGAAGAAGAAGATGAAGATCACGTGGAGCAGCCCGAGCTTGAGCGCGCCGAGCACGTCGAACTTCAGCAGGCCGTCGTGCCCCGGCAGGCCGAGGATGACGTCGTTCGCGTGGCGGCGCAGCCGCTCGGGCGACGCGGGCAAGGGAAGGGGAGTGTAGTCGCGCCAGACGTTGCCGCTCTCGGCGTCGACGGCCCTGATCCTGAGGGCGGCCCCGGCTTTCCCCTTCTCGATTCTCGCGAGGATTGCCAGGCCGCAGGCCAGATGCTCGCGGGCGGGCGCGGACAGCTCGCCGGGCTCAATGGCGACGTCCGTTCCCTCGAACGTCTCTTTCACTTCGGCGGGCGTGAGGAACTTGCCTTTTTCGTAGTGCTCGGCCGCCGCAGCGGCGAGCGCAGCAACGATTGCGTCCTTGTCCGCCTCGACCCCCTTCTCCACGTAGATCGGCATGACGGCGAGCGTCTTCATCGGCACGCGCTTCGGCACAGCCACGATGCCCTTATCCTTGACCGCGTCGGTCGACGTGATCCCGAGCGGGATCCCGGCCGCGGCGGTGGCCACGATGCCGATCAGGATCGCGCCGCGAAGCCTGAGCGCTATGAGCGCCGCCGTGAACAACAGGCCGCCGATGGCGAGCAAGACCGGCGCAAGCCGCACGTTGCCCATCTTCACCAGGACCGCCGGATCGCCGATGGTCAGGCCCGCCCACTGGAACCCGATGAAGGCGATGAGCAAGCCGATGCCGACGGCGATCGCGTGCTTGAGCGACGCCGGGATCGCGTTGACGATCTTCTCGCGGATGCCCCACAGCGACAGGATCACGAAGATCGTTCCCGAGATGAAGATCGCGCCCAGGCCCGTCTGCCAGTTGATCGTGCCGTCGCGGCAGAACTTGGCGAACAACACGTTGTGGCCCATTGCGGCCGCGAGCGCGATGGGGTAGTTGGCGAAGAAGGCCATGAGCAGGGTGGCGATTGCGGCCGAGACACACGTGGCGACGAAGACGGTGTGCCAGCTCAGCCCGGTGCCCGTGTCGGGGCTCGTGGCCAGTATGATCGGCTGCACGAAGATGATGTACGACATCGTGAGGAACGTGACGAGGCCGGCGCGGGCCTCGGTCGCGACGGTCGTGCCGTTCTCGCTCAGCTTGAAGATTTTGTCGAGGTTCGACATGATACACCCCTCCCGAGTGAGTTCGGACCCTCGTCCGAAGCATGGTAGCCCCCGCCAAAGGACATTTCAAGGGCGTATTGGCGGAGCCTTTCGCGTAATGTCGCAAGCCGCCCCGGACGCGACGGAGAGCGTCCCTCCCGGCCGCGATTTCGCGAAGCACTTGGCGGCAGAGACGCCAGGGGGGGGGGCTGTGCGGGCCGGCCGATGTCAGTCGAAGAGCTGCTTCAGGAGTTCGTCGCGGCCGAGGCCCCTGTGACGGGCGACGTCACGGAGGATGGAGTTGAGCGTTCCGATCTTGATGGGGTCATGTGCGGGGATGGTGATGTGATGCTCGCCGCCAGTGCGTGCGGTCAGACGGACATAGCTTCCTGTCTGATGGTCAACTTCGTACTCGAATCGGCCGAGCACGCTGATGAGGTCGCGCGCGGAGAGATCGCGGGGAGCCCCATAGGGCAACTACCTCATCGCGCACGAAGTGTAAGCGGATGAGGCTCGGGCGATCCTTCTTGTCGGGGAAGTGGCATGACACAGCATCGCGGACTATGTCGCGCAGCTTATCCACGTCGTCGGCCTGTGTGAAGATCGAATCGCCGACAGATCGGGCCGTGTAGCCGCCGTCGGGATCCTCCTCTACAAGGAAGACGATTTCAGTGCTCATGATACCCTCGCTTCTGTGCTCGCTGTATCCTCCATGATTATATGAAGTTGCGCCCGCATTTCCAATAGCAGTTATCGTTCAATTCCCGGGTGGTTCAGCGGGCAACAGCCGCGCGTGCCCCGAGTCATCCCTACGGAGACTTGCGAGCCATCCGAAACAGGCGATCACTCGCCCCCCGTGCCTCTTTGACTTCGGCACGTTCGCTTGCTATAGTTGATTGGCG
>JBDREM010000188.1:0-13606 GCA_043819695.1 Planctomycetota bacterium | reverse complement strand
CGCAGACGACCGACAACAAGATCACGCACCCGAAGTCGCCGTTCAAGCGCGACGTGTGCAAGGAGATTGCCGACGCTGCCCACAAGGCCGACATCAAGTTGTTCTGGTACGTCTGCGGCGGCGCGGGCAAGAACGTCGACGAGCTGCTAACGAACTACGGCGAGGTCCACGGCATTTGGTTCGAGGGCGTCGCGCCGGACAAGGGCCTCACGTACAAGGATATTCTCCAGACGATGCGGCGGCTCCAGCCCGGCATCATCACGAACGGCCACCTCGCCGGCAACGTCTATGGCGGCGACTATGACACGCCGCAGCACGAGCCGCCGTTCCCCGGCTGGTACTCCCGCCCCGTCGAGGTCGCCGCGATCCTCTGCGACGGCTACTGGTACTGGGACAAGGCGAACCCGGCCGTGAAGTCGCTCAAGCAGGTGATCAGCCTCCTGATGAGGTGCGTCGGCCAGGGCGCCAACCTGGCGCTCAACCTCGCGCCCGCGCCCGACGGCGCGATGGAGCGGAACGAGGTCACGCGAATCAAGGAGGTCGGCAACTGGCTCGCGAAGTACGGCGAGAGCGTCTACGGCACGCGGCCCGGGCCATACAGCCCGGCCGAGTGGGGCGTCTCGACGCATAAGGGCAAGACGGTTTACATCCACATGTTGCAGGATCCGGACGAGGGCAAGCTCGCGCTGCATCCGATCAGCAGGAAGATCGTCGGCAGCAAACTGCTCACCGGCGGCGAGGTGACCGTCGAGCAGACGCAGGACGCGGTGAAGATCGCCGTCGCCAAGGCGAGCGTGAAGGCGATCGACACGATCATCGCGCTCGAGCTCGACGGCCCGGCCGCGGATGCGAAGGTGACGGCGCCGGCGACCGCGCCGCTCAGCAAGGGCAAGAAGGCGACGGCCGAGCGCGTGTTCTTCTGGCCGGCGCTCGGCATCACGCGCGAGATGAACGGCCCGCAGAACGCCGTCGACGGCGATTTCGACACCGGCTGGTGCAGCCGCCCGTCGACCCGGGAGGAGGGGAAGAACCCGCGGTGGCTCGAGGTCGACCTCGGGAGACCCGCGACCGTCGGCCGTGCGCTCGTGGCCGCCGCTGGCGCCCTCGGCGCGCACCGCAATGGCATCCAGGCGTTCGCCATCCAACACAAGAAAGGCGAGAAGTGGGTCGCCTGCTTCGATAGCAAGTCCGTACGCGGCATCGCGCGGAAACGCTGGACCCACGCGGTCGAGTTCAAGCCGGTCACGGCGCAATTCTTCCGGCTCGGCGTCCGGGGCCGCAACACATACATCCGCGAGTTCCAGCTCTTCGCGGCGGGCACATGACCGATTCGATTATCCGTGTGCGTCCGTGGCGAACTGAGCGAGGAACGCAGGAGCGAAAAGCCAGCAATCAGTGGGAAGAAGGCGTAGCGGCTCGGATCTTCCTGAGCGCCGCCTGCGCTTTGTCACGCACATTCGCGTCTTCGTCGTTCAGGGCCTTGTAGCCGCTCATGTGTCCGCCCATAATCCCGCTCCTGAAACAACGCCAAAGAAACGTGCGCCGGACGCGGACCACCTTCTCTAAGTTCCTCAAATGAGCCGCAAAAAGCAAGAGGGCTTTCCTTGCGTGACCGTTCCGAGCATCAAAGGCGAGGAGAAGCGGCCCCACGGCCCGCGAGCGGCAGCAGGGCTGTTGAAAAAGGTGCAGGAAGCCGCCGACTTACAAAGTCGGCCTACAGGAACGACCCTTTCGCGGCGTTCTGGGGCCGCTTGTAGGCCCGCTCTGTGAGCGGGCGGCCCTCCAGCCGCGCAGTCCCTGTTTTCTGCCCGGCTTGGTCCGGCCGCCTCACTTGGCTGGAGTGTTACCAAGAACAGAATCCCCCGTAATTGATTCATTACGAATTGTTCATTTTTTTTGTTGAATATCCTGTAAATGTTCGTTAGACTCAAGGTGCAGGTGCTTGGGGTGCGGAGGTGATCTCAGACCTGTGTTTGTCGGGAGGGTGGATTGGCTTTCTCAGCCGCTAGGTGAGGTGGTTCGTTCTCTTGTGGGCAGTCGTGGGGGCTGCCTCAAACTTGTTGCTTCTGTTCTTTTTGTGAGGAGTGGTGGGATGAAGGCAATTTTGATGGCGCTGTTGATGGTGGTGAGCTTCTCAATCGTTGGCTGCGGCGAGGAGAAGCCCAAGGTCGAGAAGAAGGGGGACCAGATAAAGAAGGTCGTTACGACCCCGCCCGCCAAGGCGGTGGATGACATCCTTAAAAAGGGCAAGGAAGAGGCCAAGGAAAAGGCCGAGGAGCCGGTCGACGACTAGCAGCAGCGAGTCGCACATCAGAACGCCTCAGCCGTCTTTGGGCGGCTGGGGCGTTCCCTTTTCTCAGCCGGCGAGGCCGCCGGCCGTCCGGAGGATGCCGGGAATGAAGTACTTGCCCAGCCCGACGGTGAAGATAAGGCAGCCGTAGAGGGAGTGCTCGATGCTCGTCATCAGGAGCGAACCCGTACGCTGATACGTCCGGGCGAAGACGAACCCGCCCAGCAGACTCAGCCCCACCGCAAGCCAGTTCCAGAAGATGATGTGCACAAACCCGAAGGTGACGGCGCTCGCGCAGACCATCATCCACGGTTTCGGGAACAGGGCGCGGTAGCGGTGAAAGAGAAACCCCCGGTAGATCACCTCCTGCGGATAGACCGAGAGGAGGGGGTAGAGCATCATTATCAACTGCCACAGTGCCGGCCGCTGTCGGACTAAGGACAGGAAGTGGGCCGGCAGCAGCCACGCCACGGCGCCGGTCATGATCCCGCCGGCCACAACGAAGAGCGCAAGGACCCGCGCGAGCCGCGGGAAGAAGCGCGACGCGTCCCACAGCCGCCGCCGCGGCAAGCTGCGGTCGCACATCAGCACGACAAAGCACACCAGCGCCACCGCGATCAGGAACGGAATGATGGGTGCGCGTATCGCCCGATACGCAAGCAGGAGCGGCACGGCGAAGAAGAGCACGACGAACTCCGCCGGGCGGCTCCCTGTCGCCGCCGCTCCCGTTCGCGGGCCGTCTTGTCCGTTCGCGTGCACGTCGCAGCTCACTCCCACGTCAGTTGGCTGCCCGGTTAGTTCGCGTTGCCGAACGGCGTCATCGTCAGAATCTTCTCGGCGAGGTCGGGATGGTCGGCGATGAAGCGCAGCTCGCCGTCTGTCAGCGGCTTCTGCGTGTGGACGTTCGCGAACCGGACGAGTTCGAGGATTTTCCGCGCTTCTTCGTCGCTATGGAACTCGATGTGCAGGCGGCCGTAGACGTCGCGGAAGCCGCGGATGCCGCTGTACTCGCCGCAGGTGATCTCGCGTCCGGTCTCGATCAGTTCGGGCTCGCCGCGGCCGAGCTCCTCGAAGTTGTAGAGCTCGTAGTTGCGGCGGTCCTTCAGCGCCCCGTCGGCGTGAATGCCCGACTCGTGAGCGAACGCGTTGTCGCCGACGCCCACCTGGTTGACGGGGATGGGCACGCCGAACGCGTACGACGCGTACTTGGCGAGCTGCCATGCCTTGCTCAGGTCGATCCGCTCGTCTAGTTTGTACTTCCCTTCCATGCCGCTCGATTTCTGCACGGCGAGGATGACGGACACGAGGTCGGCGTTGCCGGCGCGCTCGCCCATGCCGTTGACGCACGTGTTGATGTAGGCGTCGACGCCGGCGTCGACGGCCGCCTTCGCGCCTGCGATCGAGCACGCGACGGCCATGCCGAGGTCGTTGTGGCAGTGCAGCTCGATGGGCAGCCCGATCTCCTCTGCCAGCATGCGGCAGCGGTCATAGATGTTGAAGGGATCGCAGTACCCGAGCGTGTCGCAGTATCGGATGCGGTTGGCGCCGGCCTCCTTGGCGGCCCGGGCGAACCGGAGCAGGAAGGCGTCGTCCGTTCGCGAGGCGTCTTCCGCGTTCACGCCGATTGTCAGCGCGCCGAGGTCATGCGCGAGCTTCACGCACCGCGTCATGATGTCGAGCAGGTTCGGCACGTTCGGATCGTCCTCGGGGGCGCGAACGACCCGGCCGGCGAACTTGCCGTCCGTCATCTGCCGCGAGGTCGAGATCGACAGGTTGATGTGCTCCAGGCCGGTGTCCTTGAACGACAGCTCGATCTCGTTCTCGCGCATCGGGCACCATCCGCTGAGGATCATGGGGGAGAGGCCGCCGCGAACGGCAAGTGCGATGTTCGCGCGGATGTAGTTCCGCTCGTGATAGGTGTACGGGAATCCGAACTCGCTCTGATAGATGCCCATTTTGTTGAGGTAATAGTTGATCATCGTCTTCTCGAGCTTGGCGAGCCCGAGGCGCGAGGTCTGGACGCCGTCGCGGTTCGTCACGTCGACAATGTAGATCTTCGGCATGGGCGTCATCTCCTGCGGCCCGGACGGGGCCCGCCGCGTCGTCATCGGCCCCGCCGCTGATACGACGCACATTGTAGCATTTGAGCCGGCGCTTTTCACGCACGCGCTTGCCGCCGCGAGTGTGAGCAACAAAGCCGCTCCATTGGCCTCTCGTTTCACGGGACGCTAATTGACCCTCACGAGCCTGGCGAGCCCAAGCATCAGGTGGCGGCGCTTCCCGCGAAAATCCACGACGACCGTCTCGCGGCCCCCGGCGCCTGACAAGGATACGACGCGGCCCACGCCGAACGTCGCGTGCCTCACCCGGTCGCCCGGCTTCAGTTCAATGTCGTCATAGTCTATCACGTCATCATCGTACTCGATGACGCGCTCGCCGCCGGCCCGGACGCTTTTCGTCTTCGACTTCGGAACGGGCTCCGGATAGTCGTCGAACATTGACAGCCCGATGCCGCCTCCCACGCGCTGCATCGCGTCGGCCGGGATCTCGCTCATGAAACGCGACGGCGTTGCCGCGCCCATCTGACCGTATATGAGTCGTTCCGCCGCCCAGTGCAAGGAGAGCTTCTTCTTCGCCCGGGTGATGCCGACATAGCAGAGGCGGCGTTCCTCCTCGACGCGCGACCTCGAGCCGAGCGAGTTAATGTGGGGCAGCAGACCCTCCTGCACGCCGGCGATGAAGACGACGGGGAACTCGAGGCCCTTTGCCGAGTGCAGCGTCATCAGCAACACCTTGCCGCCCTCGTCCGTCATCGCGTCGCTGTCGGCGACGAGCGTGACGCGTTCGAGGAAGACCTCGAGCTTGGCGCCGGGATAGTCGAGATCGAACTCGGCCGCGGCATTCACAAGCTCCTCGACGTTCTCCGCGCGGGCCTCGTCGCCATCGGCGTCCGAATCCTTCAGCACCTTCAGATAGCCGGTCTCGGCGAGGACGGAGCGGACGAGCTCGGCGACGGGCGACCTCGGCAGTTCCCTCAGCTTCGCGAGCAGTGCGGCAAACTCCTCGATCTTGCCGGCCGCGCGGGCGCTCAGGCCGGGCACGTCCTTCGCTGCCGCGACCGCCTCGGCGATGGCGCACCCGCAAGCCGCGGCGTACGCGGTCACGCGCTCGACCGTCTTCGCGCCGAGCCCGCGCTTCGGCTCGTTGATCACCCGCAGCAAGCTGACGGCGTCGGCCGGGTTGATGATCGCCTTGAGGTACGCGACGACGTCCTTGATCTCCTTGCGGTTGTAGAACTCGACGGCGTCGAGGATAGCGTAGGGGACGCCGGAATCGCGGAGCGAATCCTCGATGACGCGCGACTGAGCGTGCGTGCGGTAGAAAACGGCCATGTCGCCGAACGAGAATCCCTCCTTGGCGTTCGTCTCGATGCCGTCGGCGATGGCGTCGGCCTCGTCGATGTCGCTCATCGAATCGGTGACGAGCACGGGCGAGCCCGTGTCGTTGTTCGTCCAGAGGCCGCGCTCGATCCGTTCCTTGTTGTGCCGGATCACGCCCGAGGCCGCGCGCAGGATGATCTTCGTCGAGCGGAAGTTCTCCTCGAGCTTCACTGTCCGCGCGCCGGGGTAGTCCTTCTGGAAGTCGAGGATGTTGCGGATGTCGGCGCCGCGCCAGGCGTAGATCGACTGGTCGGGGTCGCCGGTCGCGCAGATGTTGCGGTGCTCGGCGGCGAGCCGGCGGGCGATGACGTACTGCGGCCGGTTCGTGTCCTGGTATTCGTCGATGAGCACGTAGTGGAACCGGTTTTGCCAGTGCTTGAGGAAATGCTCGTTGGTGTTGAGCAGGATGGCGGTCCGCAGGAGAAGGTCGTCGAAGTCGAGCGCGTTGTTCTGCCGGCAGAGCCGTTCGTACGCGCGGTAGACCTTCGCGGTCTGCTCGTCGCGGAAGTCTCCCGCGCGCTCGGCGAACTCGGCCGCGGTAAGCATGTCGTTCTTCGCGCGGCTGATGGCGGTCAGGAAGGAGCCGGGGTTGACCTTCGTGCCGGTCATTCCGAGCTCGGCAAGCGCGGCCTTGATGCACGCGGTCGAGTCCTTGCGGTCGTAGATCGTGAACGGGTGCTGGAAGCCGAGGAGATCCTGAAACTGCCGGAGCATTCGGGCGCACATCGAGTGGAACGTCGAGATCCACTCGCCGCGTGCACCGGTGAGATGCTCGATGCGCCGCTTCATCTCGTCGGCCGCCTTGTTCGTGAACGTGATCGCGAGGATGCGGTGCGGCGGCACGCCGTTCGCGGCGAGGTGTGCCACGCGGCACGTGATGACGCGCGTCTTCCCGCTGCCGGCGCCGGCGACGACTAGCAGCGGCCCGTCGCCGTAGGTCACGGCCTCCGTCTGCTTCTCGGTCAAGCCTTCAAGAACGTCTGCCATAGTTTACCTCGTCGGGTCGAAACGTTTCGGCCATTCTACCGGCGCCCGGCCCGTCGCACAACCGCCGCCCGGATCTGGCCGGCGTCTGAGTCATCCCCAGTGAGGGTGCCACATCTGCTGCGCTCCGCTTGATTCGGCCCCAAGGTTTTCCCAGGGATCACGCTCCGAGCTGATGGGCGAGCGTCGCTCGCCCGTGTTGCTGCCGCTGACGCCCGCTGCGCGGGCTCCATGGACCGCGGCGCCAACCCGGCTCGGCGCCGGTCACGCGGAAACGGGAGATGATGCAGCCCGCGTAGAACTTGACAAACCGGCGGCCAGATATATAATCTGCGCATTGGGGCCGTCGGGGCGCCGCGGCGGGCGGCGCACGGCCCACATTTCTGTTTTTTTGTCGGGCGCGCGCGGCGTCTTGGTTCAAAGGCGCCATCGGCTGCGCGCAGCCGGCAGTCAGGAGGTCGTTTTGCCAATCGTGAAGATGCGGGAGTTGCTGGAGGCGGGAGTCCATTACGGCCATCACACGAGCCGTTGGGATCCCAAGATGGCGCGGTACATCTACAAGAAGCGCCACTCGATTCACGTCATTGATCTGCGCGAAACCGTTCGCGGCCTGGTCCGCGCGACGCGGTTCCTCTCGAGCGTCGCCGAACAGGGCGGCGAGGTCATACTCGTCGGCACGAAGAAGCAGGCGCGGAGGACCGTACTCGAGGAGGCGCAGCGCGCAGGGATGCACTACGTCTGCGAGCGCTGGCTTGGCGGCACGCTCACGAACTTCAAAGTCGTGATGAGCCGGCTGAAACGGCTCGGCGAGCTCGAGGACATGGCCGCGACGGGCGAGATCGAGGCGCGCGGCAAGAAGTACGCGGCCGTCCTGCGCCGCGACTTGGCCAAGCTGCAAAAGAACCTCGGGGGCATCCGTGAGATGAAGCGCCCCCCGGACGCGATGATCATCATCGACCCGCGCCGCGAGAAAAACGCCTTGCGCGAGGCCTGCGCTCTCGACATACCGACCATCTGCTTCCTGGATACGGACTCGGATCCCGACGACGTCGACATCGTCATCCCGGGCAACGACGACGCGATGCGCTCCATACGACTGATCTGCTCGAAGCTGATGGACGCGATCATCGAGGGCCAGGCGAAGATGCCCGTCTCGCCGGGGGCCGCCGAGGCGCCCGCGGCCGAGGCGCCCGCGGCCGAAGCGGCCGCGCCTGAACCGGCGCCGGCGGGCGAAACGCCCGCGGCCGAGACTGCCGAAGACAACCCGACTGCCGAACCTGCCGCCGCGACCGCACCGGACGCCACGCCCGAACCCGGGCCAGGCGCCCCTGCGGCCGAGCCGGGCGCCTGACGCGTGCTGACAACTGAGCCTCTGATCAAACGCAACTGTACGGAGACGAATCATGGCAGAAGTAACCGCGGCATTGGTCAAACAACTGAGAGACATGACAAGCCTCGCGATGATGGACTGCAAGACGGCGCTCGTCGAGGCCGAAGCCGACATTGACAAGGCTGTCGAAATCCTCCGCAAGAAAGGCGCCATCAAGTCGGCCAAGCGCGCCGGCAAAGAGGCCGCCGAGGGATCCATCCAGTGCTACATCCACACGAACGGCAAGGTGGCCGTGATGCTGGAGATGCGCAGCGAGACCGACTTCGTTGCGAAGAACGAGGAGTTTCAGCGCCTCGGCCGCGAAATCTGCATGCACGTCGCCTGGGCCGACCCCGTCGCCGTCGACCGCGACGGCCTCCCGCAGGAAATGATCGACAAGGAGAAGGCCATCTACGCCGACCAGGTCAAGGGCAAGCCCGGGCACATCGTCGACAAGATCCTCGACGGCAAGCTGAAGGACTTCTTCAGCCGCGTCTGTCTCCTTGATCAGAAGTTCGTCAAGGACGAGAAGAAGACCGTCGGCGACCTGATCGACGAGCAGCGTCATAAGGTGGGCGAGAACATCTACATCAAGCGGTTCGTACGGTACGAAGTCGGGAGCGAATAACGTGGGCAAGCGCAAGCCGCAACCCGCGTACGAGCGGGTCGTCCTGAAGCTCAGCGGCGAGAGCATGTGCGCCAGCGGCGGCCAGGGAATCGAGCCCGAGGCCGTGAAGTCCATCGCGCGCGAGATCAAGCTCGCGGCCGACACCGGCGCGCAGATTGCCGTCGTCATCGGCGGGGGCAACATCTGCCGCGGCCCGGAACTCGCCGCGACGGGCCTTCAGCGGACCGTCTGCGACCACATGGGCATGCTGGCGACCGTCATCAACGCGCTCGCATTGCAAGACGCGCTCGAGCGGCTCGGTCTCGAGGTCCGCGTGCAGACCGCGATTACCATGGCCGACGTCGCCGAGCCCTACATCCGCCGCCGCTGCATCGCGCACCTCGAACACGGCAAGCTCTGCATCCTGGCCGCCGGGACGGGCAATCCGTTCTTCTCGACCGACACCGCCGCCGTGCTGCGGGCGCGCGAGATAAATGCGGCCGTGCTTATCAAGGCCACGAAGGTCGACGGCGTCTACGACGCCGATCCTATGAAGAACCCAAAGGCCAAGCTCTTCAAGAAGCTCAGCGCCCGCGAGGCGCTCGACCGCAACCTGCGCGTGATGGACATGACCGCGCTCACGATGGCCATCGAGGGCGACCTGCCCATTCTCGTCTTCAATCTTCGGAAGTGCGGCAACATCAGGAAGGCCGTGCTCGGCGCGAAGATCGGCACACTTGTCACCTGACGGCAACGGGAGGAGACAATGTCATACGACGACATACTCATCGAAACTGAAGAGCGGATGGAGAAATCGCTGCATTTCCTTCAGGAGGAATACACGAAGGTCCGGAGCGGCCGCGCGGCGCCCGGGCTCGTCGAGAACATCAAGGTCGATTACTACGGCGCCGAGACGCCGCTCAAGCAGATCGCCGCGATCGGCGCGCCCGAGCCCAGGCTGCTCGTCATCCGCCCGTTCGACCCTAGTTCCGTCCAGGCCATCGAGAAGAGCATCCTCAAGTCTGACATCGGCATCACGCCCTCGAGCGACGGCAAGCTCATCCGCCTGGTCGTGCCGCCGCTCAGCGAGGAGCGTCGCAAACAGATCGTCGGGCAGACCAAACAGATGGCCGAGGAGGCCAAAGTCGCCATCCGCAACGAACGCCGCGACGCCATCAAGGCCGCCGACAAGGAGAAGAAGGACGGCCTGATGACAGAGGACGAGCTCGAGCAGTTCAAAAAGGATGTACAAGAAACTACAGACGAGTATACTGATAAGGTGGACGAGCTTTACAAGGCGAAATCGAACGACCTCATGCAGGTTTGAAAAACGGTTTTGAGTTCCGGGTTTCGGGTTCTGAGGTGCGGCCACGAACAAGCCGCGACCACGTTATTCACGACTCGAAACCCGGACCTCGCAACTTTCATTCGGGGGCATAGCTCAGTTGGCAGAGCAACGGCCTTTTAAGCCGTAGGTCGAAGGTTCGAGCCCTTCTGCCCTCACCACGTAACTGCTTGCGGGGTAATAGCTTTCGACGCCCGCCGTTTTCCGTTGTGCTAAACGCGTGCTTGCGCTGTGTACTCCCTGTCAACCGGGAACCCGCCGCGGGCGTACTGGGTGTTGCCGGGCTGACAAGCCGGCGGATTCCACAACCGGCAGACAATGTAAAAAGATATGTAAGGCCCACTTTGAACTTTCATTATCGGTCATCTTGCGCTAAAGTGCGTCTTGGGGCCGCATGAATACTGGCACATCCGCCGATTCGCGCGGTTCGTCGGCAAGACCGTGAGCACGACGCTCGCATCGACGAATGGATCTGGAAACATGATCCGCAGTGAGAGGCTGAAGACGGCGATCATGACCCGAAAAGGTTCATTCCCGGGTACCGTCAATCCGCTCGCGCGCAGCGTCGCACTGTGGCGTGCTTCGATGGCAGGCGGCTCAAGGGTCCAAGTGAGGGCTTCCTATCTCCACGAGCTCGTGAGACTGGCGCCCATCGAAATCGAACCGGACTGGACCCTGGCAGGTAACCACCTGCCGACAGCCCATATCCCTCTCCTGCGACCGGACCCGGACGATCCGGAACACGTCGTCCGAATCCGGGAGTTGGGTGTGTCAGAAGAGCAGCTCCCGGCCGTGCGTGACGCCGTGGTCCTTTGGGAGGAGACGGCGCGCCGCGCGATTGAGGAAGCGTCCTCAGATCATCCGAGACGGGGCGGTTGCTGCGACGACGACCCACGCAAACGGGTGTTCATCGGGATCGGCTGGGCCGAGAACCATTCGGTTCGGGACTACGCGAAGGCGATTCGCATTGGGTTCAACGGAATCCGGAAGGAGATCGAGCAGGAGATCGCCAAGGCGGACACGGCCTCACCCGATTTGGCTCGCAAGGAGAGCTTCTGGGGGGCCGCGCTGCGGATATGCGACGCAGCCGTCCTCCTGGGCGCGCGCTACGCTGAGGAAGCGAGGGCCCTGGCGGATCGAGCCACGTCGCCCGATGAGAAGGGCCGGCTGTGGCGCATCGCGGAAGCGTGTGCCCAGGTTCCGGCACGGGGAGCCCGGACGCTGGCGGAAGCGACCCAGTCCCTGTGGCTCCTGCACATCCTCACGTGCGGTGAAGACGGCATCGGTGCCAACTCCCTCGGGCGACTGGACCAGATCCTCTACCCCTACTACGTCGCGGACGTGGCGGCGGGGCGGCTGAGCCGCGACGGCGCGATCGCCCTTATGGAGGAGCTTGCCTGCCGGCTCTATCTCGAGTACGACGTTCAGGCCATCACCCTGGGCGGACTGGACCGCAATGGCCATGACGCCGCCAACGACTTGAGCTACATCATCCTCGAAGCAACGCGCAACGTGGGGTTCATGCGCGACCTCTCGGTGCGGCTGCATAAGAACAGCCCCGAGCGGTTCGTTCGTCTCGCGTGCGAGCTGATGGCCCGCGGCGGCGGCATCCCGTTCGTCTTCAATGACGACTGCTTCGTCCCCGCGCTGACCGGGCGCGGCATTCGACTGGAGGACGCGCGCGGCTATGCGCCCATCGGGTGCATCGAACTGACCGTTCCCGGGCGGGCGAATCCACGAGCGGTCTCCGGTTGGTTCAACTCCCTGAAATGCCTGGAACTGGCGATGTTCGACGGCCGCGACCCGGAGACGGGCACACAATGGGGGCCTCGGACCGGAACGTTGCAGGGCTTCGCCGCATTCGAGGACTTCTTCGCCGCCTACTGCCAGCAAGTCGAGACGTTTGCCGAGCGGATGGTCGACCGCTGTAATGCTGGAGAGTTGGCCCAGCGGGAAGCAGGGCCGCTCCCGTGCCTGTCCGTCATGACCGATGATTGCATCCAGCGCGGACGCGACATCACGGACGGCGGCGCCATCTACAACTATCATTCCGTCTGCTTCCTGGGCACGGCCAATACGGCCGACGCGATGATGGCCCTGAAGATGCTCGTGTTCGATGAGGCGCGCATACCACCCGCGGAGCTGTTGGACGCGCTGCGGTGCAACTTCGAGGGCCGGGAGGATCTGCGCCAGACAGTATTGAACGAGGCACCGAAGTACGGGAACGACAATCCGGAGGTCGACGAGCTGGCACGGCGCGTGGCAGACCATTTCATCACGCTGATGGATCATATGGCGAGCCCGCTTGGCGGCCGCTATTTCGTGCATCTCTTCTCTTTCCTGCAGAACATCGGGTTCGGCAAGACCGTCGGGGCCACACCCGACGGCCGCCTGGCGCAGGAGCCGCTCGCGTACTCCCTGTCCGCCCACCAGGGCCGAGACGTCAAGGGCGTGACTGCGATGCTCAACTCGTTGTCTCGCCTGCCTCACCACCGGGCTGCAGGCGCGTCGGCCGCGATCGTCGAGATCGATCCGGTCCTCATCGAGGGACCACAGGGGGTAGAGAGATTGACGCAGCTCACACGGGCCGCGGTGGCTATGGGCGTCGGACAACTGCAGTGGAACGTCACCACTGTGGAACGGTTGAAGAAGGCACAACAGGATCCGGAACGATACGGCAACATAGCGGTCAGGGTTGCCGGTTACTCGCAGATGTTTAGGCTCATCGACAGAGAGTTGCAGGACCACATCATCGCGCGGACCAAGCACAGGTATTGAAGGAACTGTACGCCGGGCCGACACGGCCGACAGGCGTACGAAGTAGAGGAAGGAGATGACGATGAGAAGAGCCACTACAACACTGGTCCTTCTGGCATTGGTCGCGTTTTGGTCGGGTGTTGGCGCGGCGGCCGAGGCCGACAAGACGCCGCCGATGGTCCTCGACAAGGCGACCGGGCACTACAAGGACATGTCCTACGAAGCGCTGAGCGACGAGGGGCTCTCGTGGGAGGAGCGCACACGGATCTTCGGCGGCGAGACGGGCACCTACGGCGCGCTGACCGACGAGCAGCGCGAAGCGAAGCAGAAGGAACTCAAGGAGCTCCTGGCGAAGATCGACACGAAGCTCGTCGAGAAGTGCGAGGCCGACATGCGCGCGTGGCTCGACGAGCAGGCGGCGGCTCCCCTGAAGAAGCCGGGCTGGGAGAAGGACTGGAGGCTTGATTGGTCCGTCTATACCAAGGCGTCCCTGTTTCCCCTGGCCAGTGGGGCCGTCACCTTCTTCCGGGCCTACGAGATGTGGGGCGACAAGAAGTATCTCGAGGCGGGCCTGAGACGCGCCGATCCCTTCGTGAAGGCCCAGTTTCCGCAGGGGCCCTACAGAATGAGCAACAACGTCTTCCGCGTCCAGGACAACTGGCAGTGGCTCCCGTGGACCGTCGTCATGTACGCCTACAAGGCGTCGGGGGACAAGAAGTATCTGGAGTCGGCGAAGAAGTGCGCCGATTGCCTGCTGGCGGTGCAGCGCTCCGACAGCGGCGGCTGGCCGGATCAGTGGGTGTTGCCCGGCGGC
>JBDREM010000187.1:0-13631 GCA_043819695.1 Planctomycetota bacterium | reverse complement strand
GGGCTCGATCATGGGCTCCGGCGGCATGATCGTCCTCGACGAGGATACGTGCGTGCCCGATATCGCACGCTACTTCGTCCGGTTCACCCGAAGCGAGTCGTGCGGCAAATGCGCACCCTGCCGGCTCGGCACCGCGCAGTTCTGCCGGATTCTCGACGACATCTGCTCGGGCCGCGGCACGATGGCCGACCTCGACCTGCTCGAGGAGCTCGCCTCTTCGGTCAAGCAGTCGGCCCTCTGCGGCCTCGGGCAGACCGCACCAAATCCCGTGCTCTCGACCCTCAAGTACTTCCGCGACGAGTACGTCGCGCACGTCCGCGACAAGAAGTGCCCGGCGGTCGTGTGCGAGGGGCTGGTCGACGCGCCGTGCAAGCACACCTGTCCCGCGGGCGTCGACGTGCCGCGTTACCTTCGATCGATCGCCGCCGGGCGCTACGACGATGCTCTTAATATCATCCGCGAGCGCCTGCCCTTTCCGTCGGTCTGCGGGCGCATCTGCTATCACCCGTGCGAGGCGAAATGCCGCCGCGCCTCGCTCGACGACCCGCTGGCCATCCGTGCGCTGAAGCGCATCGCGAGCGAGCGCGGCAGGCCGGCCCCGGTCAACCGCGCCGGGCGGACCGGCAAGCGGGTCGCCGTGGTAGGCTCGGGGCCGGCCGGGCTTACGGCCGCGTATTTCCTTGCGCTCAAGGGCCACGACGTGACGGTCTTCGAGAGCTCGGCGAAGCTCGGCGGGATGATGCGGTCGAGCATCCCGGCCTACCGCTTGCCGAGAAAGCTGCTCGACGCGGAGATCGCCGCGCTCCGCAAGGCCGGCTTCAAGGTCAAGACGAAGACGCGCATCAGGTTGCCGCGGGCCCTTCTGCGCAAGGGGTTCGACGCCGTGTTCGTCGGCGTCGGCATGCAGAAGACGCTTCGGCTGGGGATCGAGGGCGAAGATGATCCGGCCGTTGTCGGATGCCTTCCGTTCCTCGCGCGGGCCAACGCGGGCCGCTCGGCGGCGCCCGGGAAGCGGGTGGCCGTGGTCGGCGGCGGGAATTCGGCAATGGACGCGGCCCGCACCGCGCGGCGTCTCGGGGCCGAGGATGTGATCGTTCTGTACCGCCGCACCCGTGCCGAGATGCCGGCCAGCGACGAGGAGATTGCCGCCGCCGTCGAGGAGGACGTGCAGCTCGAGTTCCTTGTCCTGCCGACGAAGATCGAGCGCAGCGGCGAAACACTCCGCGTCCGCTGCGTCCGAATGCAATTGGGCGAGTTCGACGGCTCGGGCCGGCAGAGGCCCGAGCCGATCCCCGGCAGCGAGTTCGTCCTCGAGTTCGATACCGTCATACCGGCGATCGGGCAGGCCGCAGAGATCGATCCTCGGGCCGGGCTCGAGGCCGGCCGCAGCGGCCGCCTCACCGTCGCCCACGAGACGCTCCGCACGTCGCACGACGGCGTCTTCGCCGGCGGAGACGTGGTCACCGGCCCGGCGTCGGTCATCGACGCGGCGGCCGCAGGCCGGCGCGCCGCCCAGAACATCGACCGGTACCTCGGCGGCGACGGCAACATCGACGCCGTGCTCGCCCCGCCCGAGGACACCGAGGGCCTGGACCCGCTGACCGAACAGGGCGAACAGCGCCGGAGACCGGTCCGGGAACGCCCGGCGGCGCGGCGTGCCCGCGACTTCGACGAAGTCGAGATCGGCTACTCCGACCGCCAGGCCCGCGCCGAGGCCCGCCGATGCATGCGGTGCGATCTGGAGACCCCCGAAGAATGAGCACGCGCCGACAGCAGGTCAGCATCACCATCGACGGCCGCACTGTCCGGACGACGGCAGGCAAAACGGTCCTCGAGGCCGCGCTCGGCGCGAACGTCCACATCCCGCACCTCTGCTACATGCCCGGCCTCGAGCCGCACGCCGCCTGCCGCCTCTGCGTCGTGAAGATCGAGGGGATGCGCGGGCTCTCATCGGCATGCTCGACGCCCGCCGCCGACGGAATGGCCGTCGAGAACGACTCGGATGAACTCAACGCGATCAGGCGCCGGACGGTCGAGCTCCTCATCGCCGATCACCCGGCCGACTGCCTCACGTGTTCGTCGAACCAGCAGTGCGAGTTGCAGAAGATCGCGGCCGACCTCGGTGTTTCCGAGACCCGGCTGCGGCGCGAGCCGCGGCCGCCCGAGATCGACGACTCGAATCCGTTCTTCACGATCGACCACGCCAAGTGCGTCCTCTGCGGCCGGTGCGTCAGCACGTGCCACAATATCCGCGGCGTCGGCGCCATCGACTTCGCCCACCGCGGCTACGACACGAGGATCCGCCCGGCCGACGGCCTGATCATAGACTCGGCCTGCGAGTCCTGCGGCGAGTGCGTCGCCGCCTGCCCCGTCGGCGCGCTCGCCGTGCGAAGAGAATCTTTGCCGCCCACGAGCAGCGTCACGACAACCTGCCCCTACTGCGGCTGCGGCTGCGGGCTCGTGCTCGGCATTCGGGGCAACCGCATCGTGCGGGTCTCCGGCGAGCCGGCGCACCCGTCGAGCCACGGCCAGCTCTGCGTGAAGGGCCGGTTCGGGATCGACTTCGTCGGCGCGCCCGACCGCCTCACCATCCCGCTCATCAGGCGCAACGGCAAGCTCGAGCAAGCGACGTGGGACGAGGCGCTCGACCTCGTCGCGTCGAAGCTGAATGAGATCAAGAGCCGGCACGGGCCCGACGCCATCGCCGGGCTGTCGTCGGCCAAGTGCACGAACGAAGAGAACTACATTTTCCAGAAGTTCATCCGCGCGGCGGTCGGCACGAACAACGTCGACCACTGCGCCCGTCTCTGTCACGCGTCGACGGTTGCAGGTCTGGCCCGCGCGTTCGGCAGCGGCGCGATGACAAACTCGATCGACGAACTCGAGTTCGCCCACTGCATCCTGGTTACCGGCTCCAACACCACGGAGGCGCACCCCATTATCGCGCTCAGGATCAAGGCGGCCGTCCGCGAGCACGGCGCGGCGCTCATCGTCGCGGACCCGCGGCGCATCGACCTCGTCCGGTTCGCGAAGCTCCACCTGCGCCAGCGGCCCGGGACCGACGTGATGCTGATCAACGCGATGATGCACACGATCGTCGCCGAGGGGCTCGAGGACAAGGAGTTCATCGCTTCGCGCACCGAGGGGTTCGCCGACGCATGGCCGGCCATCGAGCCCTGCACGCCCGAGGCGGCGGCGGTGGTGACGGGCGTGGCCGCGGACGACATCCGCGAGGCGGCGCGTACGTTCGCCGCCGCCGACCGCGGATCGATCGTGTACAGCATGGGCATCACGCAGCACACGACGGGCACCGACAACGTGCTCGCGCTCGCCAACCTCGCGATGCTCACGGGCAACGTCGGCCGCGCGTCGACCGGCGTGAACCCGCTTCGCGGCCAGAACAACGTGCAGGGCGCGTGCGACCTGGCCGCGCTGCCCAACGTCCTCCCCGGATACCAGAAGGTCGACGACGACGCGCTGCGAGCCAAGTTCGAGGAGAGCTGGGACGTGGTGCTCGACCGCCGGCCGGGCCTGACCGTCGTCGAGATGATCCACGCCGCCGAGGACCGCTCGGTCCGCGCGATGTACGTCATGGGCGAGAACCCCGCCCTGTCCGATCCCAACTCGAACCGGACACAGGCCGCCCTCAAGAACCTCGAATTCCTCGTCGTGCAGGACATTGTTCCGAACGAGACGGCCGCGCTGGCCGACGTCGTGCTGCCGGGCGCCTGCTTCGCCGAGAAGGACGGCACGTTCACGAACACCGAGCGGCGCGTCCTCCGGGTGCGCCGCGCGGTCGATGCTCCGGGCGATGCGCGGCAGGACTGGCGGATACTGTGCGACGTCGCCGGCCGCATGGGCCGCCCGATGACGTACGCCGGCCCGGCCGAGATTATGGACGAGATCGCGCAGCTCACGCCGATCTACGGCGGAATGTCGTACGACCGTCTCAACGAGGCGTCGCTCCAATGGCCCTGCCCCGCGGCCGATCACGCGGGCACGCCGTATCTGCACAAGGGCAAGTTCACCCGCGGGCCGGGCAAGTTCCACGCGACGCCGTTCCGCGAGCCGGCCGAGACGCCCGACAGGAAATACCCGCTGATCCTGTCGACCGGGCGGCTCCTCTATCATTTCCACACGGGCACGCTCTCGCGCCGGTCCGAGGGGCTCGAGCAGATCTGTCCCGGCGGCGCAATCGAGATGAACCCGGCCGACGCGGCATCGATGGGCATCAAGGACGGCGAACCGGTCGCGGTCACGTCGCGGCGCGGCGAGATCCAAGCCCGCGCGTTCGTGACCGAGCGCGTCCGGCCCGGCATGGTCTTTATGCCGTTCCACTTCCGCGAGTCGGCCGCGAACGTGCTCACCAACGACGCACTCGACCCCATCGCCAAGATTCCGGAGTTCAAGGTATGTGCCGTGAAGGTCAGGGCGCTCAGCCGGCCGGCCAGGCCCCGCCCCCGGAAGACACGCCGCAAGAAAACCAGGACCTGATCGTCAGCGTCCCGATCACGCGCCGGCGCGGCGCCGAGTCATCGCAAGTGTCCGACCCCGTCGCGCGTGAGCATTCGGTCGTCCTGTCGCTCGGCGGCCGTTGTCTCTGCCGCCTGCAGTGCAGCCCGACACAGCCCGAGGAGCTCGCCCTCGGGTTCCTGCTGACGATGGGCCTGCTGCCGCGGGACGCCGCCGGCGTGTCGATCCGGACGACCGAGCAGAAGCGCGAGACGCTGGTCGACGTGGCCATCGACGTGTCCGAGGATGACGTCGACCGGTTCCGCGAGGGCCTGACCGCGGGAACCGGATGCGGCATGGGCCTGTTCTCGGTGAAGGGGTTCGATCCGCTCGACTGCGGGCGGAAGATCGACATGTCGTTCCGGATCGACGCGGCCGAGCTGGCCGAGTCGGTCGGCGCGTTCCAGAAGAAATCGGGCGCGTACCGCGAGACGGGCGGCGTGCACAGCGCGGGCGCCGCGGCCGGCGGCCGGCTTGTCGCATTCGCCGAAGACGTCGGCCGCCACAACGCGATCGACAAGGTGATCGGGTGCTGTGTTCGCGCCGGGCTCCCGATGCAGGACAAGATTCTGCTCAGCACGGGCCGGCTGAGCCTCGACGTTGCGGCGAAGGCCATTCGGGCCGGCGCGCCGCTGCTGGCGTCGCGTTCGGCGCCGACCGATGCCGCGGTCGAGCTTGCGCGGCTCGCAAACCTCACGCTTGTCGGCTTCGTCCGGGGAAGCCGGATGAATATTTATTCCGCCGAGTGGCGGATTGAACAGGGGCTGGGCCCCGCGGCAAATCACCCCGCCGGTGCGCCGGCCTGATGCAAGTAGTGCGCCAGGACATCCGTCCGCCTGACGATGCCGACGAGCACGGAGGCAGAACTATGACAGATGGCTCGCGCTGGGATGAACGTTATCGAACGGGCGACCTCCCCTGGGACACGCAGCGGCACGACAAGCACCTCGAGCGGGTGCTGGCAGAGCATTCCGTCGAACCGTGCGCCGCGCTCGAGATCGGGGCGGGAACCGGCTCCAACGCGATCTGGCTCGCGCAGCAGGGATTCCGGGTGACCGCGCTCGATCTCTCGTCCGTCGCGGTCGACGCGGCCCGCAAGAAGGCGTCGCGCGCCGGAGTCGGCGTCGAGTTCGTCGCGGCGGACATCCTCACCGACGCGATCCCCAACACACCCTTCGGCTTCGCGTTCGACCGCGGATGCTTTCATTCGTTCGCCGAGCCGGGCGACCGCGCAGCCTATGCCCAAGCCGTGGCCGACTGCCTGGCCGAAGGCGGTCTGTGGTTCAGCCTCATTGGCAACGCCGACGGGCCGGACCGCGAGACGGGGCCGCCGAGGCGTTCGGTCCGCGACATCGCGGACGTCGTCGAGCCGCTGTTCGAAATCCTTTCGCTCGAGGCGGCGCATTTCGACTCAGACCAGCCCGAGCCCGCCCCGGCCTGGGCCTGCCTCATGCGGAAGCGCACCCGGCCGGCAAGAACTGAATAAGGATCGGGGAGGTCGCTTTCCGAGGTCAGGCCGTTCCCAGTTCCGCCTCCGTGTTGGCGTTTCGCCAGGCAGAGGCCAGGTTCGCGGGTGGCGGCGGCGAGATGACTTTGCCATCAGATGCGATGCCGCCCGGGCGGAAGTCGCCGCGAGCCGCGCGGCGCTCCAGCAGCGCACGCGCACGGAAGTCATAGTGGGCCAGCAGCGGCTCAACTTTCGAGCTGCCTTCGAGCTTCGGCAGCGTCGCCCAGACGCCGGGGCCGCGCGTCGACAGCAACCACCGCAGTGCGGCCGCGGTGAGGTCCGGCAGATCGCACGCCGCCACGAGCCACGACGCGCTCGGCGCCCAGCGCATCGCGGCCAGGATGCCGGCCATCGGGCCTTCGGCGTCGGGAACGTCATGAAGACGCACGAGGCCCGAGAGCGCGTCCGGCACGAGACCGGCGCCGGCAATGACGACTTCGCCGGCCACTTGCCCAAGCAGCTCCGCCGCCCGCTCGAGCCAAGTCTGGCCGTCCTGCCGGATCAGGTGCTTCGGTGTTCCCATCCGCCGGCTCTTCCCGCCGATGAGGACACAGCCGAAGACGGGCGGCTTGAGCCACTGCTCCGCCAGGCGGCTCGCCAGGATGTTCATGAAGACGTCGAGGCGGCCTTCACCGCGCGGCAACGCCGCGATGATCTCGGGCACGTCATCAGGCGGGCCGTCCTCGCCGTCGCCGAGCAGCCAGACCTTCGGCAGCGGCATGGTCTTGCGGCCCTCGACGAGCACGAGGTCGTAGCGCCGGCAGAGCAAGCGGAGCGCCTCCGAAAGATCGCCGCGCCGGTCGCCGTGCACGCGGAAGAACTCCTGCCGCGGCCCCTGCAAGAGAACGTCGGCGCCGGCCTTAAACAAGCGGTCGCTGTCCTTGCCGGGACGGTCCACTTCGACGCGATGGGCGTCGTGCTTGACGACCGCGACGCGCAGCCCGCGCTCGCGCAGGAGCGGCAGCGCCCCCTCGATCAGGGCGGTCTTCCCTGAGCCGCTCCAGCCCGAGATTCCCAATATGGGAAGGTCAGTGATCACGAAACGGCCCTCTATCCGTTCCCGGCGCTGAATTCGGCGGGGTTATCCACCGGCCGCCGCCATCGAACGGCCGGCGTCTCCTCCGTCGCTGTGGCCGGGCCGCGCCGCAGACTGCCGCGCGAATCCCGCCTGTGCGGCAGGATATGTCCTGCGTTCGAGCGTGTCAAGCGGGCTCTTTCGCGCCGAGACGCAACGCCGGCACGTCCGCGCGCGCCGCCCGGCCAACAGGGCTTGTGAGCGCGGCCGGGCCTTGATATACTCCGAGCATGAAGCTCTCCATCATCGGCTTGCCGCAGTCGGGCGTGACGACCGTCTTCAACGCTCTCACCGGCCGGCACGAAGACGCCCACGCGTTCGCCAAGCCGGGACAGCCGCACATCGCGGTCGTCAGGGTGCCCGACCGCCGCGTCGAGTTCCTCGCCGAACTCCACGATCCGCAGAAGATCGTGCACGCATCGGTCGAGTACATGGAGGTGCCGGGGCTGTTCGCCGCAACGGCCGGCGGCGCGAGCTCGAGCGCCGGGGCCGCGTCGATCGTCCGCGATTCCGACGCCGTCATCAAGGTGCTGCGCGATTTCGATTGCGCGGCCGCGCCGAATCCGCGCGGCGCGAACGACCCCGCCCGCGACCTGAACGACATCAACGACGAGCTCCTCACGCTCGACATGGCCCAGATCGAGAAGCGGATCGAGCGCCTGCGGAAGGACGTGCTGAAGCCGACGCCCGAGCAGGAGCATAACAAGGTCGAACTCGCGGCACTCGAACGCTGCCTCGCAGCCGTCGAGGAAGGCAGGCATCTCGGCCAGGTCGAGTTGAGCGCCACCGAAGAGAAACTGCTGCGCGGCTTCGGCTTCCTCACCGAGAAGCCGTGCATCAACGTCGTCAACGTGAACGAGTCGGAGGCCGCCTCGCCGAAGCTGCCCGACGGGCTGCCACCGGACAACTCGCTCGCGTTCTGCGCCGAGATCGAGGGCGAGATCGGCCGGCTCGACGAGGCCGACCGCGCGGAGTTCCTCGCCGACCTCGGCATCGAGGAGCTCGCCCGCAGCCGCCTCATCGAAATGTCATACCGCGTGCTCGGCCTCATATCGTTCCTCACCATCGGCAAGGACGAGGTTCGCGCGTGGACGCTCGAGTCGGGGGCGACCGCCGTCGAGGCCGCCGGAACGATCCACTCCGACATGGAACGCGGCTTCATTCGCGCCGAGGTCATCAAGTTCGACGACCTCGAACGCCTCGGCTCCGAACGCGAGGTGAAGGCCAGGGGGCTCGCGCGGCTCGAAGGGCGCGGCTACGCCGTCCAGGACGGCGACATCCTCGACATACGCTTCGGCGTCTGAAACATGCACAACGTCCTCTACGTCAGCCACACGTCGCAACTCGGCGGCGCCGAGCACAGTCTGATCCTGCTCCTCGAGAACCTCGACCGCGGCCGGTTCAGCCCGGCCGTCGCCGTCCCGGGGCCCGGCCCGCTGGCCGCGGCGCTCGACGCAATGGGCGTGCCCCGCCGAACCGTGACCATGGCGCGCCTGAAGCGCACGCTGAACCCGTTCCTGCTCATCCGCTATTTCAGAATGTGGCGGCGGGCGATCTCGCAGATCGAGCGCCTCATCGGCGAGCTGAGCATCGACCTCGTCCATTCCAACGCGACGATCCCGCACCTGTTCGCCTCGCCGGCCGCAAAACGAACCGGCACGCCCTGCATCTGGCACGTGCGCGACATCAGCTCGCCCGGCGGCTGGGTCGACCGGATGATGACGCGGAACGCATCGGCCATCATCGCAATTTCCGAAGCGGTGAAGGGCAGCATGCACCATCCCGAGCTCGCCGCGCCGAAGACGCGCGTGATACACAACGGCGTCGACACCGAGAAGTTCTCGCCCGGCGGCCGGATGGCGCTGCGGGCCGAGCTCGGCCTCGATGGCTCGACGCCGCTCGCCGGCGTCGTCGGACAGGTCGTCCCTTGGAAGGGCCACCGGCACTTCCTCGCCGCGGCCGCAGCCGTCGCAGAGAAGATGCCCGCAGCGAGGTTCATCGTCGTCGGCGACAACCGGTTCGGGGATCACCCCGGGCTGCTCGACAAGTTGAAGGGCCGGGCCCGCGAGCTCGGCATCGGCGACCGGGTGATGTTCCTCGGCTGGCGCGACGACGCCGTCGCGGTGATGAACGCGCTCGACGTGCTCGTCGTCAGTTCCGAGACCGAGGCGTTCGGCCGCGTCGTGATCGAGGCGATGGCGTGCCGCAAGCCGGTCGTGTCGTTCCGCTGCGGCGGGCCCGTCGAGATCATCGAGCACGAGAAAACCGGCCTGCTCGTCACGCCGTACGACACGGCCGAGATGGCGGCCGGGATCGTCCGGCTGCTGTCGGACCCCGCTACGTCGGAAGAGATGGGCCGGCTCGGCAGGCAGGCTGTGTGTGAGCGGTTCTCGGCGGCCGCGCACGCGGCCGACGTGCAGGATGTTTACGCCGGGCTGCTTGATTGAGAGGAGCGCGCGTTTGCGGATCGGCATTGATGCACACCTCGTGAGGTCGAAGCCGACGGGTGTCGGCAAGTCGATCGTCCGCATGATCGAAGCGGTGGCGGGCGCCGCGCCCGACGACGAGGTGGTGGCCTATGCCAACAGGGAATTTCCCGACGTCCTGAACGGCCGGGCCAACTGCCGCGTGGTTCGCACCCCGCTGATCGCGCTTTCGAGAGGGATTCGCATCCTCCACGAGCGGTTCCTGATGCCGCGGCGCCTGCGGCGCGACCGGATCGACGTCTTCTTCGCTCCCGGCTTCGTGTTCCCGGGCGAGCTGCCCGTGCCGATGGTGCTCGGCATCTTCGACCTGAACGCTCTCAAGCATCCGAAGCGCGTGAAGCCCGAGACCGCGTGGTATTACAAGTGGGCGATGCCGCTGTCGGCGTCGAACGCGGCGCTTATCATCACGCCGACCCGCGCCGTCGCCGGCGATGTCGAACGCATCCTGAAGGTGCCGCGCGACAAGATTCGCGTGGTGGCGCTCGCGGCGGATGACCGGTTCAACGAACCACAAACCGGGCAGGCCGAGGCGGCCGCGAAGTACGGGATCGATGCACCCTACGTGCTCTTCGTCGGCAACATCGAGCCGAACAAGAACCTCGTGCGCCTCGTCCAGGCGTTCTTCGCCGCCAAGCTTCATAGAGACCTGCCGCACAAGCTCGTCATCGCCGGCAAGAAGCGGCACCGCGCCGACGACCTCGCGGGCGCCGTCCGCCGGCTCGGATGCACCGAGCACGTCGTGTTCACGGGCTACGTCGATGACGCCGATCTGCCGGCCTTGTACGCGGCCGCGGGCGCGTTCGTTTATCCGTCGCACGCGGAGGGGTTCGGTATTCCGCCGCTCGAGGCGATGTCGTGCGGCACGCCCGTCATTGCGTCGGCCGACGCGGCAGTGGTCGAGGTGACCGGCAATGCAGCACTCCACTTCCCGGCCGACGACATCGCCGCACTCCGCGAGGCGTTGGAGATGGGCCTGACCGACGAGGCGTTCGCGGCCGCGCTTGTGCGGCGCGGCCGCGCCGCCGCCGGCCGGTACAGTTGGGCGGAGACCGGCCGGAAGACGCTCGACGTGCTGCGCGAGGCGGCAGGAGGCGCGAAGTGAAGATCGCCTACATCGTCGGGAGCTATCCGAAGCCGAGCGAGCAGTTCATCGCCCGCGAGATCGAGATTCTCCGCGAGATGGGCGCGGAGATTTTCGTGTATCCGATTGACCGCGCGGGCGGGCCCGCCTGCCCGTTTTGTGTGCTCGCGGATATCATCATCCTCGCTTTCCGGCCGCGGACGTGGCGAGCGGTCGCGCGATTCCCGTTCGGCGCGCTGGCGACGCTCAGCCCGAAGGCGTGGCGCGAGTTCGCCGGCGGGGTCCGGATCGCCTCGGCGGACGCCGCCGACATGCGCGCGAAGCGCATCGAGCACGTTCACGCGTGCTTCGCAACGAAGCCGGCCGCGGTCGGAATGATGGCGGCCGCGATGCTGCGGCTACCGTTCACGATCTCGGCACACGCGCGCGACGTATTCGCCGACGGCGTCGCCCTCGGGCACAAGGTCGCGGCGGCGGAGCGCGTCGCACTGTGCAATCAGGCCGCGCTCGATCATCTCGCGTCGAAGATTCCGGACCGTCTTCACGACCGGCTCGCCCTGGTCCGGCACGGCCTCGACCTCTCGCGATATGAGTTCACTCCGCCGGGCAAGAGCCATTCGCCCGCGCGGGTGCTCGCGGCCGGGCGGTTCATCGAGAAGAAGGGATTTCGCTGCCTCGTCGAGGCGATGGCGCGCCTGCCCGATTGCGCGTGCGAGATCGCCGGGGCGGGCCCGCTCGAGGAGGCGCTCCGCGAGCAGATCAAGGAGCGCGGCCTCGAGGATCGCGTGAGTCTGCCCGGCTGGCTCCCGCACGACCAGCTCCGGACGAAGATGAGGGCCGCGGACGTCCTCGTGGCGCCGTACGTGGTCGCGCGCGACGGCGACCGCGACGGCGTGCCGAACATTCTCATCGAAGCGGCCGCGCTCGGCCTGCCCATCGTCGCCTGCAACTCCGGCGGGATCGGTGAGCTCGTCATCAACGGCGAAACCGGCCGGCTCGTTCCGCCGAACGAACCCGAACTCATCGCCGGCGCGATCAAGTCCGTCCTGGCGACGCCCGACACGACCCGCGAGTTCGCGTCGAACGCGCGGAAGAAGGTGGCGAACGAGTACGATGTGCGCGAGAATGTACGGCAATTGCTCGCGGCCATCGCGGGCGGCGAGCAGGGCCGTTGAAGCAACACAACGCGCGGAGCAGGGGGCGGAGGAATGGCGGATGCTGACCCGGCCGGCACACGGAGAGTTCTAATTATTTCCCGCGCGTATTATCCGCACTGCTCGCCCGGCTCGCACCGCATCGCCGGAATTGCGAAGCACTTGCCGGAGTTCGGCTGGACGCCCGTCATCGTCTGCCCGGATTGGACGCCGCAGAACTGTTTCGAGCGATGCGACGCGAGCTTGCAGTGTCGGGACACGTGCGAGGTCGTTCGCGTGCCGTATGCCGTGCATGCCGGGTACACGCCCGCCGCGCTGTGGCACCGTTTGCTCAACCGCATGCATCACTGGTCGCTGCCGCACCTCGCGCCGCTGCGGCTCTTGCGCGATCTCGAAGCGCGAGCCGAACGCCTGCTGAGCGAGCGGACATTCGACGCAATCGTCGCAAGCCATCCGCCGACGATGGCGCTGACGGCCGCGGCGCGGGTCTCAGAGAAATCCGGCGTGCCGTGGGTGGCCGACCTGCGCGACCTCGTCGTCGGCCGGCGGCCCACGCCGCCGTTGTGCCCGCTCAAAAGGCTGCACGTGCGCCGCCACGCCGCCGTCCGCCGCTCGGCGAGAGCGCTCGTAACCGTCAGCCCGCCGCTCGCCGAACGGTTGGCGCAGCAGCACCCCGGCACACCCGTCGACGTCGTCTGCAACGGGTTCGACCCGGACAACTACGCGGACGGCGTCGAGCCCGACGGCGACAGGTTCACGATGGCCTACTGCGGCGAGATAATGTCGACCGAGAGCCCGGCGCTGCTGTTCGACGCGCTCGACCATATCCTGCGCTCGGGCGCCGAGAAGCTGCAGCGCTTCCGCCTTCGCTTCTACGGCACGACGCCGGCGAAGGTCGAGCGGCATTTGAAAGGCCGGCGGTGTGCGCAACTCGTGCACGTGATGGGCCGCGTCCCGTTCGACGAGAGCATCCGGGCGCAGCAGGAGGCGAACGCTCTGCTCGTCCTCTCCTGCCCCGGCACGAAAGGTATTCTCACGTCGAAGGTCTTCGAGTATCTTGGAGCACGCCGCCCGATCCTCGCCGTGCCGAGCGACGGCGGCGTGATCGACTTGCTGCTCGAAGAAACGCGCGCCGGGAAAATCGGGCGGACGGCCGAAGAAATCGCCGACATTCTTCTGGACTGGGTCGCCGAGTGGAAGGAGAATGGTGGGCCGGCCTGGCACGGCCGGGCGGGCGCCGTCGAGCAGTACACGCGAAGGAGCCAGGCGGCACGGATGGCGCAGGTCCTGGATAGAGCAGTCGGAGCGAACGCTCGAGCGAAGAGCACGTCGGGCGCCGCATCGCGCGCGCAATGATCACCATCTTCATCTTCCAGATCTTCTGGAAGTTCGGCGGGTTCATCGTCAGCACGCTGGTCTTTCGCCACTTCGCCACCCTGGGCCAGGAGGATGTCTTCGATGCGTACCACTTCGCCGAAGGCACCATCATCTGGGCTCTCTACGTCGCCTTCGACAAGTTCATCTTCCCCGTGTTCCTCCCGTTGTTCTCGGACGAACGCGAGTTGCGCGGCGAGGATGAGGCGTGGAAGTTCGCCAACTCGTTCGTGAACCTGTTGCTGCCGGCGCTGCTGGCGGCGATGGCGGCGTGTATGTACTGGGCGCCCGAAGTGGTCAGCTTTATCGCCCGCCGCTGGATCGAGGAGCATCCGTCGACGGCCGACCTGGCGGTCCGCTTCACGCGATGGATGCTGCCGGGGCTGTTCTTCGCCGCGCTCGCCTCGTTCACCCACGCGCTGCTCAACTCGTACAAGCGGTT
>JBDREM010000186.1:0-3945 GCA_043819695.1 Planctomycetota bacterium | reverse complement strand
CCTCGAACACCGGCGTCGACGACGTCCGGGAACTGCGCGAGTCGTCGCGCTATGTCCCGGCCGGTTCGCGCTACAAGATCTACATCATCGACGAGGTGCATCGGCTTTCGAAGAGCGCCTTCGACGCGCTCCTCAAGACGCTGGAAGAGCCCCCTGACACCGTCAAGTTCATCTTCGCGACGACCGAGCCGCACAAGTTGCTCGATACCATTCGCTCGCGCTGCCAGCGGTTCGACTTTCGCCGCATCCCGGCGACGCTCATCTCGAAGCACCTGGCGACAATCTGCAAGAAGGAGAAGATCAAGGCGGCCGACGGCGTGCTCGACGCGGTCGCGCGCTGCGCGCACGGCGGCATGCGCGACGCCGAGTCGCTGCTCGACCAGCTCGCCGCGCTCGCGGCCGGCGAGATCACGGCGGACGACATCGAGGAGCTCACCGGCGCCGTCTCGCAGAAGACGCTCTTCAACATCATCGGCGCGGTCGCCGGACACGAGCCCCGCGCCGCCGTCGAGATGGCCGACGCCGCGCTCGCCAAGGGCGCCGCATACGACGAACTCATCCAGCAGCTCATCGAGGGATTCCGCGAACTGCTCCTGGCGCGCGTCGCCGGCGCCGACAACGCGCTCATCGACCGGGGCGACGCCGAGCGCAGGATCATCGAGGAGCTCGCGCCGAAGTTCACGACCGACGCCCTGATGTTCCTCGTGCAGATGTTCGCCGAGACGAAGCAGAGGGCGCGGATCAGCAGCCAGAGCCGGATCGTGCTCGAGCTCGCGCTCATCAAGGCGGCCGGCATTCACGAGCTCAGGCCGCTCGACGAGATTCTCTCGCGGCTGCGCGCGCTCGAACTCGGCGGCCGGGGCGGTGGAGGGCGCACTCCGGCCCCGCCGCCGAAAGCAGAAACCAGGCGGTCCAAACCGGCCGCGCCGCCGGTCGAGGCCGCGCCCGCGCCGCCGCCGCCCACGGGCGACCTCTGGGCCGACGCGGCCGCGATCGTCGAACAGAAAAACCACGGGCTGGCCGCTTTCATGGCCGACGGCGTGTTCCGAGCGGCCGACGGGCCCGTCGAGGCCGGCGAGGCGAAGTTCATTATCGAACTCGACCCCATCGCGGCCGGCCCGCTCGAGAAGAACAAAGGGCTGATCGAGAAGGCGCTGTCGAAGGTCAGCGGCAAGAAATGCCTGATCGAGCTCCGGAGCGGCTCCGGCGCCGCGGGCGCGAAGAAGAGGTCGGACTCCGCCCGGCAGGAGCCGAAAGGCGCACACGTGAAGAAGGCGATGGGCCTCTTCAACGCGAGAGTGGTGGCCACAAGCGACAGCCCGGGCGCGCCAGGCAAAGCGGCCGGGCCGGAGGACCAAGCATGAAGGGGTTCAACCCGCAAATGGGCGACCTGATGAAGCAGGCGCAGCAGTTCCAGAAGAAGATGGCCGAGGTGCAGGAGGGCCTCCGCACGCGTGTCGTCGAGGGCGCCGCCGGCGGCGGCATGGTCAAGGCGCAGGTCAACGGCAAGCTCGAACTTGTCGCCCTCAAAATCGACCCCGAGGTCGTCGACCCCGACGACACCGACATGCTCGAAGACCTCATCATCGCGGCCGTCTCCCAGGGCACGAAGAAGGCCCAGGAACTGGCCGAGAAGGAAATGTCGAAGGTGACCGGCGGGCTCCCGATCCCCGGGCTGTTCTGAAGAAGGCGAAGCATGGCGACGCAATCGGAAAGCATCGAGCAACTGACGGCCGAGTTTGCCAGGATGCCCGGCATCGGGAAGCGAACCGCGACGAGGCTCGCCTTCCACGTCCAGTCGATCAGCAAGGAGGACGCTGGCCGGCTGGTCGACGCCATCCGCGCGGTCAAGGCCAAGTCGCTCACGTGCTCGCATTGCTTCAACGTCTCCGAGACCGATCCGTGCCCGGTGTGCAGCGCCGGCGGCCGCGACCGCTCGATGATCTGCGTCGTCGAGCGCGTCCGCGACCTCGCCGCGATCGAGGCCAGCGGCAGCTATCGCGGCCTGTACCACGTCCTCGGCGGCCGGATCGCTCCGCTCGACGGCGTCTATCCCGAGAACCTGACCATCAGCCGTCTCGTCCGGCGGATCAAGAAGGGCGACGTCAAGGAGGTCATCATCGCCACAAACCCGGATACCGAGGGGGACTCGACCGCGCACCACCTGATGCAGGAACTCGCACCGCTCGGCGTCACGGTCTCGGCGCTCGCTCGCGGCATGCCCGTCGGCGGCCAGGTCGAACACGCCGGCAAGAACACATTGACCGGCGCAATAAAGGGCAGACAACGGATCCAGAACTAAATATGACGATGTGCGAGCCGATAATGAGTCTGGCAAATCGTTCGCTGTTCCTTGGCCGCGCTGAAGAGGGCTGAACTTCCATGGCGATGCGGATGGACTTATCTCTGAACCAGAGGCTCGAGATGAAGATGCGGCTCGCGCCGCAGATCATCCAGTCCATCGAAATCCTCCAACTCCCCACGCTCGAACTTCAGCAGCGCATCAACCAGGAAATGCTCGAAAACCCCGTGCTCGAGCAGCTCGAACAGTCCGACGGCGAAGACCTCATCGGCGACGCCGTCGATGAACGGGCGACCGACGACGCGGATTTCGACAAGATGGAGGAGATGGAGGAGCGGATCTACGACTACTCCTCCCAGGCGCCCGCTCGCCCGAAGGACACCGGCCGCGACCCCAAGCTCGAGGCGATGCAGAACACGGCCGCGCGGTCGATGTCGCTCCAGGAGTTCCTCGCCGGCCAGTTGACGGTGCTCGACCTCGACACGCGCACCCGCCGCATCGCCGAAAACATCGTCTACAACCTCGACGACAACGGCTACCTGCAATACACCCTCGAAGAGATCGTCGAGTCGATGCCCCAGGGCACGACCGTCGCCGAGGCCGAACGCGTCCTTCGCATCGTGCAGTCGCTCGATCCGCCCGGCATCGCCGCCCGTGACATCAAGGAATGCCTGCTGCTTCAGCTCACCGCCAACGGCGAAGAGTACGAGCTCGAGCAAGAGCTCATCGCCAACCACCTCGACGACCTCCGGATGAACCGCTTCCCGAGGATTGTGAAGCAGACGGGGCGAACGCTCGAGGAGATTCGCGAAGCGGCCGAGATGGTCTGCCACCTCAACCCCAGGCCCGGCTCGCTCTTCAGCAGCGAGCAGCCGCATTACGTCCTGCCCGACGTCCGGATCGAGGAGGAAAACGGCATCTACCGCGTCGAGATGTGCGACGACTACATCCCCAGGCTCCGGGTCAGCAGGCACTACCTTCGCGTTCTGCGGTCGCCGGACAGCTCGCCCGAGGAGAAAGAGTACATCAAGAAGAAGCTGCAGGCCGCCAGGTGGATTATCGACGCCATCGAGCAGCGGCGCAACACCCTTCGCAGGATTGTCGAGGAGGTCATCAAACACCAGCGGGAGTTCCTCGAGCGCGGCATTCAGTTCCTCAGGCCGCTGCGGATGGGCGTCGTCGCCGAGGCCGCCGGCGTCCACCTCTCGACCGTCAGCCGCGCCATCTCCGACAAATACGTCGACACCCCCCGCGGCCTATACGAAATACGCTTCTTCTTCGCCGGCCGGGCCGAGGCCGCCAGCGACGGGTCCGACGCCTCGCGTGACAGCGTTCAGGCCACGGTGAAGGACCTCGTTGACAGTGAGGACAAGAAGAGCCCGCTCAGCGACGTCGACATCGTCAGCGCACTCAAGAAGAAAGGCGTTGACATCTCCCGCCGCACCGTCACCAAGTACCGCCGCGTGTTGAACATCCCCCCCTCGCGCCAGCGCGTCCAATACTAGCCCAAGTTCAACAGTTGGCGAGTTAGAATGGCTCCATTCGCCGTCTGGAGGCAAAATAGATCAAAAGTCGTGACTACATGGCTGATGAAGTCTCAATGTTTCGAGCCACCTCGGATGGCCCAACCGGGTTGGGATCTC
>JBDREM010000185.1:0-6355 GCA_043819695.1 Planctomycetota bacterium | reverse complement strand
TCGAAGGTCGAGCAGGACGGCGAGATCTACTACATCGCCCGCAACTGCGTCGGCCAGCTTGAGAGCCGCGGCAAGTTCAAGGTCCTTGCCGACGTCCCCGGGGCGGAGCTTGTCGGGCTCGAATACGACGGCCCGTTCGATGAATTGCCCGCGGCCGCCGAGGCGAAGGCCGCGCACCGCGTCGTCGCGTGGAACCTCGTCAGCGATGACGAAGGCACCGGCATCGTCCACATGGCGCCCGGCAGCGGCAAGGAGGACTACGATCTGCTGGGCGAGCTCGGCGGGTTCCCGGTGATTGCGCCGCTGACGGAGTCCGGCCACTACGTCGACGGCTTCGGCTTCCTCAGCGGCAAGTTCGCGGGCGGGGTGAAGGACGACGTGTTCGCGAGCCTCCGCGAGAAGGGCATCTACTACAAGAGCGAGCCGTACGTGCACAGCTACCCGCACTGCTGGCGGTGCAGCACGGCGCTCCTCTTCCGCCACGTGCACGAGTGGTACATCAATATGTCGTGGCGCGACGAGATCAAGGAGGTCGCGAAGCAGGTCCGATGGATCCCCGAGTGGGGCCTCGACCGCGAGCTCGACTGGCTCGAGAACATGCGCGACTGGATGATCTCGAAGAAGCGGTACTGGGGGCTCGCGCTCCCGATCTTCGAGTGCGAGTGCGGCTGGTTCGGCGTCGTCGGCAGCAAGGAGGAGCTGAAGGAACGCGCGGTCGCCGGGTGGGACGAGTTCGACGGGCGCTCGCCGCACCGGCCGCACGTTGACGCCGTCCGCATCAAGTGCGAGAAGTGCGGCGGCGAGGTCGCGCGGATCAAGGACGTCGGGAACCCGTGGCTCGACGCGGGCATCGTCGCGTATTCGACGGTCAACTACACCGCCGACCGCGAGTATTGGGCGAAGTGGATTCCGGCCGACCTCGTGACCGAGTGCTTCCCGGGGCAGTTCCGCAACTGGTTCTACGCGATGCTGGCGATGTCGACGATGCTCGAGAACGTGCCGCCGTTCAAGACGCTGCTCGGGCACGCGCTCGTCCGCGACGAGAAGGGCGAGGAGATGCACAAGTCGGCCGGCAACGCGATTTGGTTCGAGGACGCGGCCGAGAAGATGGGCGTCGACGTGATGCGGTGGATCTTCTGCCGGCACAATCCCGTCAACAACCTCAACTTCGGCTACACCGTCGGCAAGGAGACCGAGCGGAAGGTCTTCAACACGCTCTGGAACGTCTACGCGTTCCTCGCCAACTACGGCCGGCTCGACGGCTTCGATCCCAACGCCGAGCAGGTTCCGATCTCGCAGCGGCAGGACATCGACCGCTGGCTCCTGTCGAACCTGCAACTGCTCGTGCGGCGGGCGCACGAGGCGTTCGACGACTACCTGATGTACGGGTTCGTCGAGCAGGCCGAGCGGTTCATCGACGGGCTCTCGAACTGGTACGTGCGCCGCAGCCGGCGGCGGTTCTGGCGGACGAAGGACGAGAGCGACCGCGACAAGCAGGCCGCATATCAGACTCTATATACTGCGCTCGTCACGCTCTGCAAGCTGATCGCGCCCCTCTGCCCGTTCGTGGCCGAGCGGATCTATCAGAACCTCGTCCGCGGCGGCCCTGCTGTAGCCGAGGTCCATGACCTCGGGGAGTCCGGCCTCATGGAGGCCGGCTACAGCGCGCCCGAGAGCGTCCACCTGTGCGAGTATCCGCAGGCCGACGAGGCGCTAATCGACGAGGCGCTCTCGAAGCAGATGGACGCCGCGACCGAGGTCGTCTCGGCCGCGCTCAGCGTGCGCCAGGCGAAGCAACTCCGCGTGCGCCAGCCGCTGTCTTTCATGATTGTGGCATCGAATGACCCTGAAGTGCGCGCGGGTGTCGAGAGATTTCGAGACCACATTCTCGAGGAGCTGAACGTCAAGTCGCTCGCGGTGCAGGAGAATTTGGACGGCGTGCTAACCGTCGAGGTGCGGCCGGACATGAGCCGGCTCGGGCCGAGGCTGGGCAAGAATGCCGGCAAGCTTTCGGCGGCGCTCGCCGAGATGCCGCCGGCCGACGTTGCCGCCGGCGTGAAAACGGCCGAGGGCCTGGCCGTGTCGATCGACGGCGAAGACTATCAGCTCACCGAGGAGGACGTCGTCGTCGAGCAGGTCTGGCCCGAGCAACTCGCCGGTGCCGAGGGGCCGGCGTTCGGCGTCGCGCTCAACACCGAGCTGACCGGCGAACTCATCGCCGAGGGGATGGCGCGCGACGTCGTCCGGCACGTGCAGCAGCTTCGGAAGGACGCCGATCTCGAGATGGACGCCCGCATCCGCCTGCGGTACGACACGGATGACGGGACGCTCGCCGCCGCCGTCGACACCTGGACGGACTATATTAAGGCGGAGACGCTCGCGCTCGACGTCGTCCGCGGCCTGCTCGACGAGCCCGACCGCGTCGCGAAGATCGGCGGCTCCGGGATCAAGCTCGCCATCACCGAGGCGTAGGCGCAGTCACGCGGGCGGCTTCACGTGCGGCCGCTGCTCGCGGCCGCTGGGCTGGCCAACTACCACGCCTTGATGTAAGACAGCTCAATGACAGACGGACGCATTCCTGAAGAAATCGAGGTGCCCGCGCCGGATCCGATGCCGGTCCCGTCGCCGGTGATCGAGGCGCCGCTCACGCCCAACGGCTGGCGTGAGTTGGGCGAGGTGCTCTGGCTCTCGTTCCCCATCATCGTCACGATGTTCTCCTACACGCTGATGAGCGCCATCGACGTCGTGATGGTCGGCCATCACAGCGCGGCGGAGCTGGCGGCCGTCGGCCCCGCCGCAAGCGCGTTCTTCCTCATCGCCTCGCTGATGATGGGCACGCTCTCGATCACGAACACGTTCGTCGCGCAGAGCGTCGGCCGCGGCGAGAAGCACGCGGCCCCGCGCTACGTCTGGCAGGCCGTTCACCTGACCGCGATATGGGGCGCCATTGCCTGGTCTCTCTCGCCGCTCGCCCCGAAGCTCTTCGCCTGGGCCGGGCACGAGACGCATATCCAGATATACGAGGTCTCCTACTTCGAGTACATGCTCCTCCGCATTCCGGCGCTCGGGTTCTGGATGGCGCTGTCGGGGTTTTACCAGGCGACGAAGCGGCCGGTGATCCCGATGATCGTCGGGCTGGTCGGCAACGTCTTCAACCTCGCGCTGAATTATGCCCTCATCTTCGGCGAGTGGGGGTTCCCCGAGATGGGCATCACCGGGGCAGCCGTGGCCACCGTCGTCGCGACGTACTTCCAAGCGGCGCTGATGTTCGTCATGTTCCTCGGCCCGCGCACGCACGGCGAGTACGGCTCGCGCAACGACATCGGCGTCGAGCTCGTCAAGCTCTGGCGCATGATTCGTGTCGGCCTGCCGTCCGGGCTGAGCTGGTCGCTCGAGAACGCCTGCTGGACCCTCTTCCTGCTCAAGGTCGTCGGCTCCCTGGGGGCGGCGGCCCTTGCGGCCAACAACGCGACGATGCAGATTATCCACCTCTCGTTCATGCCCGTAATCGGGCTGAACATCGGCGTCCAGGCCATCGTCGGCCAGCACATCGGCATGGGCGACCACGCCGGCGCCACGCGCCGCGTCCATCGCGCGATGGGGCTCGCCTTCGCCTTCATGGTCACGATGGGCCTGATGTTCGTTGTCTTCCGCCGCGGCCTGATCGGGCTCTTCTGTCCCGGCGAGGCTGCAGCCGGCATCGTCGCGATGGGCAGCACGATGCTCATCTTCGCCGCCATCTTCCAGGCGTTCGACTCGGTCGCCATCATCTGCTACGGCGCGCTCAAGGGAGCCGGGGACACGGTCTTCCCGATGTGCACATCCGTCGCCTGTGGCTGGTTCGTATTTCTCCCGCTCGCCTACGGCCTTACCCACACGCTGAAGCTCGGCGTCGCGGGCGCGTGGCTGGGCGTGACCGTTTACGTCGCGCTGCTCGCCGGCATCAACTTCTGGCGGTTCTCGAGCGGCGCCTGGCGGAAGATTGACCTCTTCAAGGGTGAGGCATGAGCCGGCCTGGGCGGACAAATCGGCCCGCCCGCGCGGGCGCCTACGAGTTCGCTTGTACGTGGTCAGCGGTCGCCGAAATCACGGTACAGCGGGGCTGTTGAAAAAGGTGCAGGAAAACGCCGACTTACAAAGTCGGCCTACAGGAACGACCGTTCCGCGGCGTTCCGGGGCTTCTTTGTAGGCCCGCTCTGTGAGCGGGCGGTGTCTTGTAGGCCCGCTCTGTGAGCGGGCGGTCTTGAGCAAAGGCCGCGGCGCCGGGCGGCAAAGACGGAAGTCACGCGGAACTGCAACTTTGCGGCGAGATTTCCCGCGTTTTCGCCTTGACTTCTGCGATAGCGTATGATAGTAAATAATAGGATGGCACTTGCGGCGGCCGGCGGAAGAAACAGCCGCCGAAAGAGCTTTCCGGCATCACAACGTCCGGCCATGTGAACATAACCTGTTGAATTATCGTCCCTTATCGTCATCGGAGCGTTTCCTGCACGGGAGAGCGGACCAATGAACAATCATCACGTCGAGAGGCTCGAGCGGCTGCGGAAGAATCTTGGCGGCGTCATTCGGGGCAAGGACGAGTGCGTCGACGTCGTCAGCATCGCCCTTATCGCCGGCGGCTCGGTGCTGATGGAGGACGTGCCCGGCGTCGGCAAGACGACGCTCGCGAAGGCGCTCGCCCGATCCATCGACGCGTCGTTCCGGCGCATCCAGTTCACGCCCGACCTGCTGCCGGCCGACATCCTCGGCTCGTCAATCTACAACCCGGTCGACGGCTCGTTCTCGTTCAGCGAGGGGCCGATCTTCTGCAACGTGCTGCTCGCCGACGAGATCAACCGGGCGTCGCCGCGAACACAGTCGGCGCTGCTCGAGGCGATGAACGAATCGCAGGCGACGATCGAGGGCACCCGCCGCCCGCTGCCCAACCCGTTCCTCGTCCTCGCCACGCAGAACTCCGTCGAGTTCCACGGCACCTATCCGCTGCCGGAGGCGCAGCTCGACCGGTTTCTCGTCCGCATCGCCCTGGGCTACCCCGATTCGGATACCGAGGTGGAGATACTTCACGCGCAGGCGAAGCAGCACCCGCTCGAAACGCTCGAGCCCGTGCTCACCCGCGACGACGTGATCGACATGCAGGCCGAGGTCCGTTCCGTTCGCGTCGACGAGAGCATCTCGCGCTACATGGTCGAGATCGTCCGAAAGACGCGCGGCGACGTGCGGCTGAAGCTGGGCGTGAGCCCGCGCGGCTCGTTGATGCTCTTCCGCGCGTCGCAGGCCTCCGCCTACGCCGACGGACGCGACTTCGTTCTGCCCGACGACGTCCAGAAGCTCGCGCCCTATGTCCTGCCGCACCGGCTCATCCTGACCTCGAAGGCGAGGTACTCGGGGATCGAGAAGGCCGGCGTGATCGCCGAGATCGTCTCGGAAGTGAAGGTGCCAACGTGAAAGACCCGGTCTCGTTCATCGCTCGAAAGGCGGTTTACTCCTGGCGGAACAGCCTGACGCCGGGCGGCCGGTTCCTGCTGATGGCCGTCGTCTTCGCAGGCGGGCTCACGTCCGTCAGCCCGTCGATGCCCATCGACCACGCGTTCTCGACGCTCGTCTGCTTCTACGCCGTGGCCATCATTGCCGGGTGGATCATGAAGCCGCGCGTCCGCATCGAGGGGAAGCTGCCCGAGAAGGTGAGCGCCGGCCAGACGGTCTCGGCGCAGTTCAAGGTCGAGAACACCTCGCGGCTGCCGGCGTACGACCTCGCGCTTCAGTTCGACTCGCTGCCGCAGTACGTCGAGCACGCCGACCCCGAGAAGGCCATGCCGCTGCTCGGGCGGTCGGAATCGGCGCGGTTCGACGTCGAGCTTGTCGCCTGGAAGCGGGGCGTCTACGAAATCCCCGACGTCCGGCCGTGCACGTCGTTCCCGTTCAGCATTTGCCGGAGCCACGGGAAGGGACACGACGCCGGCGACCTGCTCGTGCTGCCGAGCTTCTTCCCCATCTCGAACGTCGGCGTGCCCGTCGGGTGCCGGTACCAGCCGGGCGGCATTGCGCTGACCTCGAACGTGGGCGAGTCGCCCGAGTACATCGGGAGCCGCGACTACCGGCCGGGCGACCCGTATCGGCATCTCGATTTCCGCTCGTGGGCGCGGCTCGCAAAACCGGCCGTCAAGGAGTTCCAGGAAGAATACTACTGCCGGGTGGCGCTCGTGGTCGACACGTTCGTCGCGCCGGGCCGCAGGAAGGGCCGGGCGGGGTTCCCCGAGCTCGAGGCCGCGGTCTCGCTGACGGCGGCCGTCGCCGACGCGCTCTCGCGCGGCGAGTACATCGTCGACGTGTTCGCCGCCGGCCCCGAGCTCTACGT
>JBDREM010000184.1:0-8423 GCA_043819695.1 Planctomycetota bacterium | reverse complement strand
CGGCCGCATCGTCTCGAGCACGAAGCCGGTCCAGAACTCGATCATCTCGTGCACAAAGCCGGGGTCGTCGATCATCAGCATGCAGAGGCCTTCGAACCCGCACCACTCGCGCAGTTGCCAGAACGGCGCGCTGAAGTGGATGCTGGCGACGTAGTCGCGGGTGCGAAGCTTCTTGCATCGCTCGACGAGGTCGGCGGGCGCGCGGTTCGGGTCGCGCGGATCGTATCGCTCCTTCATCGCCTCCCAGTCGCCGCGGTTCTCGACGGGGCACTTGATCCACCGCCGCGTGCAGAAATCCTTCGCGTGGCGCAGGTAGCTGACGTCGAACTTGTTCGAGATTTCGCAGATGTTGCCCTTCCAGTCCTGGACGATCTGCGAGTCGGCCTTCCGCTCGATCACCTTCTCCTCGAATTGCGGGATCATCTGGAACGAGACGCCGAGGCCGACGTGCTCGCACTTGCTCTCCTCGCGCTCGATGCCGAGCGTCTCGATGAGGACGGCGTACCAGTTCGCGTCTTCGGGCAGGCCCTGCGAGCGCCACGCCTTGAGCGTCGATTCCCTCGGCCCGCCGGGCGAGAACGGAACCTTGTCGGGGTTGCCGAAGAGGAGCGTCTCGCGAAATCGTTCACGCGGATTCATGGCGGCGGATTATATCAGTTGCGCGCGGCAAAACAAGCGCGGTCGGAGAATGGGCGGAGACGGCATCACGCTGGGCCGGTGAATTCGAGCCTCTTGCGCTCGAAAAGCTGCCTTTTCAACTGCTCCCTGCGCGCCATGCCGCAATTCTCACCCCAGCAGACTGTCAAGGGACATCATTATCACGAACCCGATCATCACGCCGAACGTGGCGGACCGCGCGTGGCCCCTGCGGTGCGTCTCGGGGATGATCTCGTCGCTGATGACGAACAGCATTGCACCGGCGGCGAACGCAAGAGCGACCGGCAGGACGGGCCTTGCTATGCTCACGAGCCCGGCGCCCAGCAGGCCGCCGACAGGCTCGACCAGTCCGGTCGCGGTCGCGATCCACAACGCGTACCATCGGCCGTATCCCTCGCGCATCAGCGGCAGCGCGACGGCAAGCCCCTCGGGCATGTTCTGAAGGCCGATGCCGATCGCGAGGCTGATCCCGTTGTTCATCGATTCCTCGGTCCCGCCGCCGAAGCCGACGCCGACGGCGAGCCCCTCGGGGAAATTGTGGAGCGTGATGGCCAGAATGAAGAGCCAGACGCGGCGGAGGCTGCTCGACGGCCCCTCGAGCCCCTTCACGAAGTGCTCGTGCGGCAGCCACTTGTCGGCGCGGTCGAGGAAAACCGCTCCCGCCAGCATGCCGGCAACGACCACCAGCACGGCCTTCGCGTCGCTGCCGTAGATCTTCGAGCCGATCTCGATGCCGGGCACGATGAGGCTGAACGACGTGGCGGCGAGCATCACGCCGGCCGCGCCGCCGAGCAGCACGTCCATCAGCTTCTGCGGGATCTTGCGGATGAGCAGGCATGGCAATGCGCCGACGCCCGTCGCGAGGCCGGCGGCAAGGCTCGCACCGAACCCGACCAGCAGCATTTCCTGCGCGGTCAATGTGCGTCTCCCGTCACGAAGCTCTCGGCCTTCTGAGAATCTGCCAGCTCCGGCCGTCCGCCTCGATCAATTCGTCGGCCTCCTTCGGCCCCCACGAGCCTGCGGGATACGCGGGCAAAGAATAGGGCGCGCACGCCTCGCAGCAGGCGACGATTGGCGCGACGAACCGCCACGCGGCCGCGACCTCGTCGCCGCGGGTGAAGAGGGTCGCGTCGCCGAGCGCCGCGTCGAGCAGCAGGCGCTCATACGCCTCCGGCGGCTCCTTGCCGAACGCTGGACCGTAGCCGAAGTCCATCTGAAACGGCCGTATCTCGACGGCCGGCCCCGGCACCTTGACCTGGAACCGGAGCGAGATGCCCTCGTTCGGCTGGATGCGGATCGCCAGCACGTTCGGCTGCATCGGCCCCGGCTCGGGCGTGTTGAAGAGCACCTGCGGCACCGGCTTGAAGTGAACGGATATCTCGGTGACCCGCGCCGCCAGCCGCTTGCCCGTTCGGATGTAAAACGGCACGCCGGCCCAGCGCCAGTTGTCGATGAGCGCCTTGAACGCCACGTACGTCTCGGTGCACGATTCAGGGGCGACGCCGTCTTCTTCCTGGTAGCCGGGAACCGGCCCGCCGAGGTGCGTGCCGGCCGTGTATTGCGCCCGGACGACGCCGCCGGGGACGCATTCCTCCGGAATCGGGCGGAGCGCCCTGAGCACCTTCACCTTCTCGTCGCGAACGGCGTCGGGATCGAGCGAGCCGGGCGGCTCCATCGCCACCAGAGACAGGAGATGCATTATGTGGTTCTGCACGATGTCGCGGAGCGCGCCGGCCTGCTCGTAGTACGCGCCGCGGCCCTCCATGCCCATCGTCTCGCTCACGGCGATCTGGACGTGGTCGACGTATTTCTGGTTCCAGATCGGCTCGAAGATGCTGTTGGCGAACCGCAGCACGAGCAGGTTCTGGACGGTTTCCTTGCCGAGGTAGTGGTCGATCCGGAAGACCTGGTCCTCGGCGAACGCGGTGCCTAGCTTGGCGTTGAGCGCCTGCGCGGTGGCGAGGTCGCGGCCGAACGGCTTCTCGACGACGATCCGCGCCCACGAGCCGCCGGTCGCGTCCTGCTCGGCCAGGCCCGTGTCCCGCAGTTGCTCGACGACGGCCGTGATGGAGTTCGGCTGGGCGGCGAGGTAGAAGAGGCGGTTGCCCGGGGGACCGTTCGCGGAAAGGCGCTCGCGCAGCAATCGGAAGCCGTCGGGGTCTTCGAACGTCGAGCGGTGGTAGTGGATTTTCGGGGCGAACTCGGCCCACACGGCCTCGTCGAAGGATCCGCCGCGGACGAACGTCTTCGCCGCCTCGGCCAGCTCCGTGCGAAAGCTCTGGTCGGTCTTCTCGCGCCGGGCGAAACCGATGACGGAGAAGTCGTCCGGCAGCAGGCCCTCGCGGAAAAGGCCGTAGACCGCCGGGATGAGCTTGCGGCGCGTGAGATCGCCCGATGCGCCGAAGATGACGAGCGAGAACGGGGCCGGCGTCTTGCCCTGGCCTCTCGGTTTCTGTGCCATCGACCGGGCCCCGTTCTAAGCGCCTTCGATCTGCTCACAGAGCGTTCTCTCCGCAAGGGCAGGAAGCTGCGACTCGAAGCTCTTCCTGCGGCCGCGGTAGATCACGCCGATCGGAATCTGGTCGCCCCACTGGAACGCCAACCGCAACGCCTCATCTCTGTCGAATGGATCGTGCGACTCGTCAACTGGCGTGACCCTGTCGCGATACCATTTGTGGGTATTGACCTTGTTGAATGACACGCACGGCTGGAGGATGTCCACAAGTGCGAGCCCATCCTTGTGGCGCAGGGCGGCGGCCATGATCTCCTGCAGGTGCTCCGGTGCGCCCGCGAACGAGCGCGCCACGAACGAGCAGTCTTCGACGATGGCCAGTGCCAGCGGATTGAGCGGCTGGAGGATGACGCCACGTGTCTGGATCTTCGTCACGAAGCCGATGTCGGAAGTCGGCGAGGCCTGGCCCTTCGTCAAGCCGTAGACCTGGTTGTTGTGCACGAAGAGCTTCACGCCGACGTTTCGCCGGATGGCGTGTATCAGGTGGTTGCCGCCCTCGCCGTACATGTCGCCGTCGCCGCTGGTGACAACGACTTCGAGCTTGTGATTGGCGATCTTGATGCCCGTCGCCGCAGGCAGCGCTCGCCCGTGGAGGCCGTTGAAGACGTTCGCTCGAGTGTAGTGGGGCAGCTTGGCCGCCTGCCCGATGCCCGAGACGAGCACGAGACCCCTGCGGTCGATCCCTGCGCCGTCGATGGCCTTGTCGAGCGTCTTGAGTATCGAGAAATTGCCGCAACCCGGACACCACGCCGGCGTGCTGCCTGGCCACTGTTCGATCATTGAGCAACCCTCGCAGCTATTCCTTCGCCTGTGAAGGGCATGCCGTCGTGGCGCAAGATGGACTCGTGCTCATCGAGCGCACCGGCCGACCGCAGGATCGACGCGAACTGCCCCGTGGCATTGCCCTCCACGGTGATGACCCTTTCCGCTTCGCCTTCTCGCAAGAGCGAGCGGACGGCCTGAACGTCCAACGGCCACACCTGTGCGAAGTGAACCATTGCGGCAGACTTTCCTTCCGCGTTCAGGATATCGACGGCCTCGCGGCACGGGCCGTAGGTCGAGCCCCACGCCACAAGCAATGTGTCGGCGTCGCTCGGGCCGTAGTGTTCGGGCGGCATGGCCTCGGCGATCAGCCCTTCAGTCTTGGCAAGCCGCTTGTCCTGGAGGCGGATTCGCGCGTTGAGGTCCTCGGTAACATGACCGTCCTCGGTGTGCTCGTCGGAATCGCAGACGACAAACGGCCCGGCCCCCGGCAGCGCGCGTGGAGAGACTCCGCCCGGCGTGACCGCGTAGCGAACGTAGTCGTCCGGCGGCTCCGCCAGGATATGCCGGTCGACAGGCCGCAGGGACGTGTCCAGCGGCGGGATGTTCTTCTGAACGTCGGCGAGAAACTGGTCGATGAGCAAGATGGCGGGCGTCTGGAATTTGTGCGCGGTCTCGATCGCGCGGCGAGTGAGTTCGTAGGCCTGTTGTGGCGTGCCCGGTGCGAACAACGCTCGCGGGAATTCCCCGTGTCCTGCGTGGGCCGCGAATCCCAAGTCCTCTTGCCCCGTACGGGTTGGCAGTCCGGTGGCCGGGCCTGGGCGCTGTGCCAGCAGGACAAAGACGGGAAGCTCCATCATCCCTGCCAGCGACAGGCCCTCGCACATAAGTGCGAAGCCGCCGCCGCTTGTCGTTGTCATGGCCGGCGCGCCCGCGTACGCGGCGCCGCATACCATGTTGATCGCGGCGATCTCGTCCTCGGCCTGCTCCACAACGATGCCGTACTCGTCGGCCAGACCCGCGAGAACCGTGAACGTACCGGTCGCAGGCGTCATGGGATACGAGGCCACGAGTTTCACGCCCGCGGCCGCGGCGGCAAGCCCCACGGCCTCGCTCCCGCTGTATACGGTGCCGGGTGCTCCGCTGCTCTTCGGTGCATCGTCCAGCGCCGGTATCGAAGCTGCAAGCTCGGCCCCGCGCCGGGCGCACAGGATGTTGCCCTCGACAACCTGATCGCCCTTCTTCCCGAACTGCACGGCGAGGTAGCCGCACAACTCGTCCAGTCCGCATCCGAGCATTTTGAAAACCGCTCCGGCCGCAACAGTGTTCGCCATTTGCGCCGAGCCGGTGAGCTGCTCCGCTGTCTTCGAGAGCGCGATCGAGATGACGCCATCGCTGCCTGCACCGTCGAAGAGCACCACGCCGCGGCCAGTGACCTCGTGGCGCAGAGCGTCGAGCGCGTCGGAATTGAGTGCCACGAGCACGTCGGCCTTTTCTTTGCCCGAGAATATCTCGCTGTCGCCGACGCGGACGTCGAACCAGTTCAGCCCGCCTCGTATCCTCGACATGTAGCTCTGGGTTGCGAAGACGTGGCGCCCGACACGCGCGAACGCGCCGACGAGCAGGTTCCCCGTCGTCTGCACGCCTTGGCCGGCGTCGCCCGCGATTCTGACGGTAAGGTCCATTCTCATGCCTCGAAGCGGCTTTTCACTTGCGCGGCCGGACCGTGCCGGAGGCCCGGTAGGTCGGCGCCGTGGGCGGGGTCTTGCCGCCCAAGACCTCCCGGTAATAGGCGTAGGTCATCGGCCTGCCCTGCCCGATGATGCCGGCCGCGACCACTTGGCCGACGAACACCGTGTGCGTGCCGCAGGCCAGCTTGCTCTCCACCTGCAACTCCATACTGGCCAGCGCGTGTTCGTGGATCACCGGGCAGCCGGTCGAGCCCGTCTCGTATGAGACTTGCGAAAGCTTGTCGATGTCGCGCCCGGACCGGAATCCGAAGAGCCCGATGAGCTTCATCGGCGCGGACTCGGCCAGTACGGTGACTGCGAAGACGCCGCTGTTGGAGATGAACTCGTGGGTCAGCGAGCGCGTGTTGATGGCGGCGGCCAGGCGCGGCGGCGTGTCCGTCACCTGCATCACGGTGTTCGATATCTGACCGTTGAGACTTTCGCCACGATGTGAAGTGACGACATACACGCCATAGCTGAGGGTGAAGAGCGCCTCGCTGTCTACCCCATTGCCGGTCATCGCACACCTCCACAATCCTTGTCGCGATTCCGCCCGCGAGCTTACGCTTCTCCTTTTGCGGGCGGGGGCGTAAAGACGCGGGTCCCGAGTTCGCGGTCGATCATGAGCATGTCGCCCGCGCTGTCAGCCGCAAGCTTGAGTTGAGTCAGCAGCTCGTTGGCCGAGCCCTCTTCTTCGACCTGCTCGCCGACGAACCAGTTGAGGAACGAGCGCGTCGCGTGATCCTTTTCCTCGATGGCAAGATCGACGAGCGCGTTGATCAGTCCGGTCACCTTCTGCTCGTGACCCACAACGGTTTCGGCGACGGCGACGGGCGAGTCCCAGTCGGCCGGCGGGCCGTCGATGGCGGTCAGGAGCACGCGCCCGCCGCGCTCGGCGATGAAGTTGTAGAGCTTGAACGCGTGGACCATCTCTTCCTTCGCCTGGCAATCCATCCAGTTGGCGAGGCCCTTCAGGCCCTGGTCCAGCGCCCACGTGGCCATCGACTGATACAGGTATGCGGAATACATCTCGGCGTTGATCTGCTTGTTCAGCGCCGCCGTCATCGTTTCGCTGAGCATCGTCCGTCCTCCTTCGGCTTTTTGATCCGGCCCGCATTCCCGGGCACCTGCCGCTTCACTCATGCGCCCTCGAAGTTCCACTGCTCCTCCTGCATGAACCAGTCGGGCGTGTGTTCGAAATACTCGAGCGTGTTGCTGAGAACCTGAACGTGGAACCGCTCGATGCCTGCGAGCACGTTGCACACCTTCTTCACGTCCTGCGCCTCGACTTCGTCCTGCCACTTCTCGTAGGCGGCGACGGACTCCTTCTCTATCCCGATCGCCACGTTGATGGCCTCGACGTCGTCCTTCGACGCGGCGACCTTGCGCAGCTTCGCCTCAGGCAGGTCCGCGAAGATCGGCCTGAGCCGCTGATAGAGCCGGCGGTTCGCGGCCGACGCCGTGTCGACACCCGGCAGCATCTCCTTGATCCACGCGATGTGGTCGAGCTCATCGTCGGCGAGCGACGCGAACATCTTCTGCGTCAGATCGTTTTCGGTCTTCGCCGCGACCTCGAGATAGAACGCGCGCCCGTCGCGCTCGAGCTGAACGGCCGCCCTGGCAACATCGTCTCTCGTGATTGACATGGAATCTCCTTCCTGAGCAAGCCAACGGGAAGACCGGAGCGCCTCGCGGCGTCCGGCCTCCCGTATCGGGATCTGCACTCTTCAGCTCTTCCAGAGGCCGTGGACGTTGCAGTGCTCGCGCGCGGTCACGTCGGTCCCGCCGCAGAAAGCGGCCTCGGGCGCGTCGCCCGGCTTCAGGTACTTGCGGCAGGTCTTTCCGTTCTTGATCACCTCGATCCACTCGATGTAGTGCTTCTCTTCCATCGGGTGCGGAACGCTGCCGACCTTGACCTTGACGCCGCCGTTGCCCTTCTCGACCACGGGCACGTGCTTCTCCTTCCCCGTGTCCGCCGTCTTCTCGTCGAGCAGGTTCATCGGCTGGCCGCAGCAGACGAGCTCGCCGTTGCCGCCGGTGAGCACCTCGACGATGTTGCCGCACAACTCGCACTTGTACACCTGCAATCTTTCCGCCATTGTCAATTCCTCCTTCATCACGGCGCGCAACGCCGCTCTGTTGTTCACGGGACAGCGTTACTTTCCGATCTTGCAGCAGCCGGGTGAGCCCTTGACGAGGCCGCACTTCGCGCACTTGGCGGCGCCGGGCTTGCAGCAAACGTCCGACCCCTTCACCTGGCCGCACTTAGCGCACAGGATGACATCCGTCGCACCGGCCGCGGGCTTCAGACCGCGGCAGCAGCCGACCGAGCCCTTGTTGAGCCCGCACTTCGCGCACTTCTCGGCGCCTTCTGCACAGCACTTGTCCGAGCCGCCAATCTCTCCGCACTTCATGCAGACCTTCGTAGCGTTCGTTGTTGAGCACGACCCGCCGAAAATACAGCACGAACTCGTCATGCCCAGAACTGCCACGATCAGCACCAACGCGACTACATTTCTCATTCTCACGGTTCAACTCCTCCAAATCAGCCACGGTCCTTCCCGCCGCGGCCCATGAATCGGCCAGACGTACAACGCCATCGTCTATACCATAGGCACCTCCCGTGGGCTCCCGCCCACAATTCCCCTTCTCCGGCAACGGTATTCTATGGCCATTTGGTCCTCGTGTGCAAGGGCCGCCTTGGGTAGGAGGCGCCGGCCTTCTTGCTGGCCGCATTTGGTCCTCGTGTGCAAGTGCCGCCT
>JBDREM010000183.1:0-7254 GCA_043819695.1 Planctomycetota bacterium | reverse complement strand
CGGAGGTAGTGTGTATACAGATTATGATGGGAATTGGGCCAATGCCCCCCAGCACCGCGATAATTCCACGACGTGCTGGGCGTATCAGGGGATAGCTGCGGCTTACCGAGTCGGCCTGGGGATAGGAAGCTTCGAGGACAGATTCAACACTTATGCTGTTCAGAGTCTCTGTGTCAATCTAAAGCGGTGCACAATATGCGGCTCCTATGTCAACCGTTCGGCCGACACATGCGCCAACGGGCACAGCGGGAGCTTCCAGAATGCAGCGGACAGGTACTACGTGCAGTACATGTTCGACTGGTATCATCCATCTCTGGGCCATATAAGAGGAAGTGACACGTGGGATCGGCTTAGCGGTGGTGGGGGGACTTCTCCCGAACGTCAGACCGCAGCCAGTCTTCTCTGTCGGCAGCTTATGAGGCACAGGCTCTCTGAGGATCCCCCAAACCCGGCCGACCGAACATACTCGCACGGGGAGAACGCGTATAACATGCTGCAATGGATGCGGGCGGGAGATAAACACATCCAGTTCGCAAGCGGTGCCAGCGGCTACGACGTGTACTACATCTACTACGCCACCCTTGCGTTCTGGGCCGCCGGCGGCTCGTACTGGGACGAGTGGGTTAACGGAAACGGCGCCGGGTTCGACGGCTACATCGAGCCGCTCATCGCCCGGATGACAAACGCCGGAACGAGCCCCGACGGCCCCATGGGGTACTACTGGCCCCCCTCAATCAGCTGTTACTACCACTGGTATGGCGGCAAGATATATCCCACCGCTCTCGCCACGATCGCGATGGAGGTGTCGGTCGGCAACTACATCCCCGGCTCCAAGTACAACACCAGCGTCGCCGGCGAACACAGCTACGGATACAACAGGCAGATCGCGAACGACGAGAACGGCCGCCGCAAGCCCGCCGGCGACACAATTATCATGATGGACTACATGCTCTCGGGCATCGACCCCGCCGACGACCCCGCCAAGTGCATCGCACCCCGCCACGGCGGCAAGGCCAACGTCCTCTTCGGCGACGGCCACGTCGAGGCGCTCGAATACGAAGACCTCATCGAAAAGGACCTCACCGACCCCGCCGAGCCCAAGAACCGGATTAAGAGCCACATGCTCTCGCTCCAGCCCGGGTCCGATGCGGTCCCAAAGAGCGACCAGTAGCAGAGGGTGCGAGGAAACAAAAGCGGCGCATGGGTTCCTGCCCACACGCCGCTTTTTCTGTCATGGGGGAACGGCGTCCGCGCTACCGCCGCGCCAGCTTCGTCGCCTGCTCGCCGCCGTTCAGCAGATACACCATCGGCAGCGGCCGGTCGACGCCCTCGATGAACTGCGGCCGCGCCTGCCACGGCGTCACCGACAGCACGTTCGTCAGGTCCATCCAATGCTCGAGCCGCCGCGGCGCCAGGTTCCACGTCATGTGGAAATGGTTCGCCGGCGCGTACTGCTTATACTCGGCCATCGTCGCGTACTTCGGCACTACCCACGTGTGCGGCCACGTCGGCGTGCTCGTGTTCGCGACCGCCTGCGCGAGCTCGGCCGGTATATCGTCCGTCAAGGCCTCGTCCCAGACCAGGCTGAACATGCCCGAGAGCCCGCTGTACGCCAGCCGCCCCGCGATTCCCTCGATGCCGCCCGGGGTGAAGAACGTCACGCTGTTGCCGCAGCCGGGGAAGTAAAACTCGTCGGCCTGCGGCATCGAGACGCGCTTCATCACGTCCGCCGGCTTCTCGCCCGGCCGGCCGGCCCAGTCGAGACTCGCCGAGCCCGAGTTGTCGCCGTCGACGAACCCCCGCTGCGCCCACAAATCGCTCTCCGTGAACTTGATCTTCATCTCCCTCGCGAGCGCCTGAATCTCCCACGGCTCCCACACCTTGCGGAAATCCATGAAGAGCGGCGGGTTCCCGCCCGAGAGCCACGTCGCGAACAGCATCGTCAGCAGCCCCTGCACGTCGGCCTCCGTCGCGAACGGCATCGGCTGCTTCCGGCCGTTGTGGTCGAACGTCGAGTTGAACAGCGACTCGGCCGCGTCGCAGATCGGCAGCGGGATGCCGCGGAGGTCGCTGCCCCACTCGAGCTGGTTCATGAAGCCGCCGCCGGCCGCGTTCAGCTCGTCGAGCAGGTCGCGCATGATCAGGTACAGCGCCAAGCCCTTGTCGAACCGCTCGCCTTGCACGTCGTCCTTCACGTCCAGCCGGTCGCCGAGGTTCTTGTTGACCCAGCGGCGCAGCTTCTTGAGCTCCTTCTCGTCGTACGACTTCTTCGCGAGCATGTCGGCGAGCAGCTTCATGTCGAGCCGCGTGATCTCGATGCCGAACGTCCGCCGCGTCGGCAGCACGTGCGCCAGCGCCGTCTCCATCCCCATCGAGTCGTGCCCGAAGATCACGATGCGCCGGCCCTTCAGCCCGGCCGCCGTCAGCGCCGCGTAGCACCAGTCGATCAGCGCCTCGGCCGTCGGCTCCGTCATCTGCGGCTTCATCCCGACGTCGGCCCACGTGCCGACGTTCAGAGCCGTCATCCGGCCCGACTGCGCGAGCGCGCCGTTCACCGCGTGCGCATAAACAACGCCCGGCTTCGGGCCGGAGTTGCCGCACGTGATGTTCACCGGCAGGTCGTCGGGAAGCTGGCTGAGCAAACTGATGAGCGTGAGCTGCGGGAACGCCCACGTGTCCGGCGCGCACACGAGCGCGTCGACGCCCGCGTCCCTGAACTGCTGCGCGACGACGTCCGCCTGCTTCTCGCCGTCGATCAGAACCGGCGTCCAGACCACGTCGGCGGGCGAGCCGTCGGGCATCTTCACGCCCTTCGCGATCACCTCGGCGGTCATACCGGCGATGTTCCGCGCGCGGTCGCGCGACCCCTTGTCGACCCGCGGGTCGGCCGTCGCGCACACGCCGAACGTCACCGCATCCGTTTTCGCCTCGACCTTTTCCGAAAGCATCTTCGCCTTGGCCACGATCAATCTCCTTCATCGTCCGAGCTGTCGGGGCGTACCCCGGAATCCATCCCTGCTTCACGTTAGGATCGCAAAACGTCCGCAAAAGTCAAGTGGAAACCAGACTCCAGCCATTTGCGTTGTGGCTCCACAGCGTGTCGAAGGCGTCTCGCCTTCGTGTCTCGAGGCCGTCCCGGCCTCGAAAACGACCTCATCGCGGCCAAGATGGCCGCGACACGCGAGGGCAGGATGCCCTCGACACGCACAACGCAAATGGCTCAGACTCCGGCAGGTATGTGCGTTGTGCCCACAGGCAGGGGCGACCGGCCGGTCGCCCCTACAAGACGTGGTGGTTCTTGTCGCACATCGCAAATGCCTTAGACTCGTAACCGTTCCAAAGACTGTGCGGCCGGTTTGAGCGTTCACGGCATCCGCCAACGCCTCGCCGCAGATGCGGCAGTTGCGAAAGGCTTCCAATTATCCCAAGAGTCAAGAAAAGAACAGCTTGCGAACAAGAGCTTTTCGCCATTCCGGGAAGCATGTGCCCAGGCTCTGTCTGACAAATGCAGGTACAGCCGCCGGCTCGCAGAGCCGGCCTACAGGATCCTGTGCGCCAGCCCTGTTGTGGCCGTTCGTAGGCCCGCTCTGTGAGCGGACGGGCCGCTGACCGGTTTATCAGACAGAGCCCAGCGGGATCACGCCTGGATCAACGGCTCGTTCGGCGAGAGGCCGTCGATGTCGTTGTACTGTCCGCCGGGCGCCATGGGCACGGGGCCCCGCAGGAGCGGATCGTCGGTCTCGTGCATGAACCTGTCAAGGCGATCGCGCAGATCGTCCAGCACGTCCGCCAGTCGCGGATCGTCCACAAGGTTGTTGACCTCTGTCGGGTCGAAGATCAAATCGTAGAGCTGCTCCTTCGTAATGGGCTCGTCGCGCCAGCCGTTCTCGAGCCACACGTCCTTGCTCGGGCCGTCGTCGCAGTTGGGCAGGATCGGCCGCGTGCGGTCGTCGAACCGGCGGACGTAACTGTAGCGTTTTGTGCGGACCGACCGCATCGGTTCGTAGCAGGCGTGCCAAGTGTTCTCGGTGAAGATGTGCTCGTTGACCTCGTCGGTCTCGCCGCGAACGACGGGCATGAACGACCGGCCCTGGAGCCATTCGGGCGGCCCGATGTCGAGCAGGTCACAGAGCGTCGGGTAGACGTCGACCTGCGAGATGAGGGCGTCACGCACCTTGCCGCCCGTGAAGCCGCCGGGGCCGCGCATAATGAATGCCACGCCGCAGCCGTGCTGGTTCAGGTTGCACTTCATTTTCGGGAACGCGATGCCGTGATCGGTCGTGCAGATCACGAGCGTGTTGTCGGCAAGGCCCGCCAGTTCGAGCGCGTCGAGGACGACACCGTACTTCTCGTCGAGGATACGGGCGCTTGCCTTGAACGCCGCGATGTCGCGCCGGGTCGCCGCCTTGTCCGGGAGTGGGAGGGGCGGCAGGCAGTAGCGTTCGTCCTCCTGCGGGCCGAGCTCGGCGTAGACGCGATGGGTGTCGCCGAAACCGACGGATGCGAAGAATGGCTGCTGCGGCGCGCCAGCGAACCACTCGGCGGCTGCGTTGTGGGCGCCCTTCTTGCGCACATCCACGATTTCGTCGTAGCCGATGGTCGATGCGTCTTTCCGGATGTGCTGCGTGCCGATCAGCGCCGAGCGATAGCCCGCGGTTCGCAGGGTGCGCACGATATGTCGTTCGGGATGTTCGAGGTCGAAGCCACGGTTGACGAGGCCCGGCAGGCCGCAACTGTGCGGGTACTGCCCGGTCAACAGCGCGCCGCGTGACGAGGAACACGTGGGCGCCGCACAGAACGCCTGGCGGAAGAGGACGTCCTCCTCGGCGAGCCGCTGCACGTTAGGGGTCGGGATCGCGTGGCCGTAGGGCTGGCAGTACCGGCCGAGATCGTGAACGTGAAGGTAGAGAATATTCGGACGGTTCATTCTGTTCCCTCCTCTTGCGCAAGCGGCATTCTTGTGTCAAGGCGGCTATTCGACGCACCACACTTCATGACTTCATGAATTCATGAAGTCACGAAATGGTGGGCGCGGGCCAGGGCCGTCGAAGCCGGCCATCGCCTCTCGCTGCAGTTCGCACCTGTTGCCCGACCCGGCTCCTTCTGCCAAGGCGGCTATCCGACGCACCACACTTCATGAATTCATGAAGTCATGAAGTCACGAAATGGTGGGCGCGGGCCAGGGCCGTCGAAGCCACCGATTACCTTTCGACTCGGTCCGCTCGACTCAGTTCGCTCCCGTTGTCCAACCCGGCTCCTTCTGTCAGGGCGGCTATTCGATGTACCATACTTCATGAATTCATGAAGTACCAATTCGAGTCCGTTCGCTCCTGTTGGCCAACCCGGCTCCTCCTGCCAAGGCGCCTATTCAATGCAGCATACTTCATGCTGTCAAGGCGGCTATTCAATAGTACCACACTTCATGAATTCATGAAGTCATGAAATGGCAAGCGAAGGCCACGGCTGTCGAAGTCACCGATTACCTTTCGACTCGGTCCGCTCGACTCAGTTCGCTCCCGTTGTCCAACCCGGCTCCTTCTGTCAGGGCGGCTGTTCGATGCACCGTACTTCATGACTTCATGAATTCATGAAGTCATGAAATGGCAAGCGGGGGCCACGGCCGTCGAAGCCAGCGATTACCTTTCGACTCGGTCCGGTCGACTCAGAGCGCGTGAAAAAATCGTTTTCGCCGCGAAAAAAGCTCCGTAAGTCGAGTGTTTGCGTGAGAAAAACGCCTCGTTTGCGGCGTTGCGGCGATTAATTCACACGCTCTCAGTTTACCTTTCGACTCAGTCCGCTCGACTCAGTCGGCGCCGCTTGCCCAAGCGGGATTCTCGTGCTATTGAAGCTCATGTTGAGAATGGAACAACGCCGAGGGACAACAGAGGTCCTTCGCTGAGGCTGAGGATGACACAACTACTGCCCATTGCGTGAGGTATGTCATTCTGAGCCCTTCGGCTTCTCTCAGGACAGGCTACGCGAGGAATTTCCGGAACGCGTTGGCTGTTGCCATTATCAACATGGGACTCAATAATGCCATTCTTGGGCACACCACACCTCATGAGTTCATAGCGTATCACTGTCGACGTGAAGGTCAGTAGATTCCGACCGTCGAGACCCTGTACGACTTGCCTGCGGCGGCCGCGAACTCGATTACGCCCGGCTCCGGCTCCTGAACGGCCACATTCGTGCCTTCAGAACTGACGCAGGCGGGGCCGCCCGCGCGGACGCGGCACGGGCCGCCTTCGGCCGCAGTGATCGCCGCTTCGGCCAGCTTGCCATGGGCCCACTTGAGATCAACGGTGAACCCGCCGCGCGCTCGCAGGCCGCTGACGCTTCCTTGCGGCCACGCCCTGGGCAGCGCGGGCAGAAGATGTATCTCGCCGACATGACTCTGGAGAAGTACCTCGGCGATTCCGGCCGTCCCGCCGAAGTTGCCGTCGATCTGGAACGGGGGATGGTCGTCGAGCAGGCTCGGCAGCGTCGACTTGGCGAGCAGCTCGAGGACGTTCTCGTGCGCCTTGTCGCCGTCCTGCAGCCGGGCCCACAAGTTGATGAGCCACCCTCGGCTCCAGCCGGTGTGTCCGCCGCCGTGGTCGAGGCGGTGTTCGAGCGAGTTGCGGCACGCGGCGGCAAGCTCCGGCGTGCCGGCCGGCGAGATCCGGTCGCCGGGGTACAGGCCGTAGAGGTGCGAGACGTGCCGGTGGCCGGGGTCGGGCTCGGCGTAATCCTCGACCCACTCCTGGAGCCGGCCGGTCTTCTCGCTGATCTGGAGCGGTGCGAGGCGGTCGAGAGCATCCGCCAAATCCTGCCGCAGTTCGTCATCGGTGCCAAGCTCTTCGCTCGCCTCGATGCATGCCGTGAACAGGTCGTGGATGATCTGAAGGTCCATCGTCGAGCCGTAGGTGAAGAGTGAGAGCGTTCCGTCGGGCAGCTCGAACCGGTTCTCGGGCGAATGCGAGGGACACGTGACGAGCCTGCCGGCGACGGGCGTGCCCTCGGGCGCCTCGACGAGGAAATCGAGCATGAAGCGGGCGGCTCCCTTCATCAGCGGCCAGGCGCGGCTCGCGAGGAACTCCCGGTCGCGGCTGAAGCGGTAGTGCTCGAAGACGTGGCGGCAGAGCCACGCCGCGCCGACGGGCCAGATGCCCGGGATGCCGTCGGCCGGGACCGTGAAGCCCCAGATGTCGCTCAGGTGGTGGAGGACCCAGCCGCGGCAGCCGTAGTGGACGTCGGCGGTGTGCTCGCCCGACT
>JBDREM010000182.1:0-2380 GCA_043819695.1 Planctomycetota bacterium | reverse complement strand
CCAAGCTCCTCGATCTCGAGCGGCTCGTAGCTCCGCAGATGAATGATCCCGCCGAGGAGGCCGGGTGCGACGTTGTCGAGGTGCCCGCCCGCCTCGCAGTGCCGAACCGGAGCGATCAGGTCCGCCTTCGCGATCTCGTCGTCGGCGAGCAGCGCGACGGCGTACGCGGCGGCGGCGATGCTGGCCGCGCTCGAACCGAGCCCGCGGCCGAGCGGCACGCCTTTGTACAGGGCCAACTCGACGCCGAAGTCGAGATCGAACGCATCGATGACGCGCCGCGCGGCCATGACGGCGAGGTTATCATTCGGCTCGTCCGGCAGGCCCTGGCCGTTGAAAATCTCGCCGATGCTCGCCCCGCCCGCCGTTCTCCGCGCGAGCACAAAATCCGAAGGGCCCTGCAGCGCGACCCCGAGCACGTCGAACCCCGGGCCGAAGTTGCCGATCGTCGCGGGAGCCGAGACCGCAACGTCATACTCGCCGATCAGGCGCCCGATCTCCTGCGGCACGCGGCGTTCTTCTTGGGCGTAGTCGACGATTCTCACACTAGCTCGCCTTCGATCCGAATCACGATGCTCGCGTCCCTCACGAAGCTCTGGCCGTCGATCTCCCCGATCGCTTTCCTCAGCGAGCTCTCCTTCACGACGTGCGTCAGCATCATGACCGGCACCGTCTGCATCTTCGTCTCTTTCTGCACGACCGAGAGGATGCTGATATCGTTTTCCGCGAGGATCTTCGTGATCGTCGCCAGCACGCCGACCTGCTCGAGCACGGTGAACCGGACGTAGTAGTGCGATTCGATGTCGTCGATACTGACAAACTCGACGTCCTCGAAGTCGCGCCCGTGCTCCTTTTGGAGCACGACGCCAACGACGTCGCCGACGACGGCCGCGGCCGTCGGCATCTGCCCCGCGCCCTTGCCGTAATACATCTGCTCGTCGATGAAGCGCCCCTTCACGAACACCGCGTTCAGCTCGTTCCGGACGTCGGCGAGCAGGTGGTCCTTGTGTATGAGGACGGGGTGCACGCGCAGCTCGGCCTTGTCCCCGTGACGCTTCGCGATCGCCAGAAGCTTGATGGCGTAGCCAAGCTCGTTCGCGTAGTCGATGTCCTTCTTGTCGATCCGCTCGATGCCCTCGACGTACACCTTCGAGATGTCGGACCGGATGTTGAACGCCATCAGCGCGAGGATCACGAGCTTCTGCGCAGCGTCCATTCCGGAGACGTCGAAGCTTGGGTCCGGCTCCGCGAAGCCCAAGTCCTGAGCTTCCTGCAGCGCCTCGCCGTAGCTGCTCCCGTGCGACATCCGCGTCAGGATGAAGTTCGTCGTGCCGTTGAGGATGCCGTAGAGCGATGTGATCTCGTCGGCGACGAGCGACTCCTTCAGCGACTTGATGATCGGGACGCATCCGCCGGCGCTCGCCTCGAACTTGATGTTGACGCCGTTCTCCTTCGCGGCCTCCATCAGCTCGCCATAGTGCTGGGAGACCACCGCCTTGTTCGCGGTCACGACGTGCTTCTTCCGCCGGAGGGCGTCGAGGATGTACGTCCGCGCCGGCTCGAGGCCGCCGATCAGCTCGATGACGACGCCGATCTCGTCGTCGTCGAGAATCTGATTCACGTCGTCGGTCAGCAGGAGATCGCCGCGGATCGCGCCCTTCCGCTCGTCGATGCACTTGTCGGCGATGGTCTTGAGATGCAGCTCGATGCCCGCCTTGGCGCGGATGAGGTCCCCGTTTTCCTCGATGACCCTCAGGACGCCCTGCCCGATGTTCCCCGCGCCGATCAGGCCCAACGTGACTCGTTCCATTGGCATTGGCCATCCTGTTCAGGTTGCTGTGCCGATTTGAGCATAAAGCCGCTCGAGCGCGGCTCGCGAGTGCAGGAAGAACGGATACGTCCTGTCTTCGACGGCCGCGCGGGCCGCATCGAGTTTTTCGGCCTGCTTCTCGACAGCCAGTATATGAGGCGCCAGCCGTTCCTGCAACTGCGCCGCGAGCCTCTTGGATTCGGCGTAGGCTTCGCGCCGCTCGCGCTTCGAAAGGCCGGCCGGCGCCAGCAGCGCGACGCGGCGCTGAGCCAGCTCGCGCGCCTCGGCGTCGCCCGGAATGAACTCGTCCACGAACCGCTCCGGCGTCGCCTTCATCCGGCGGATCTTCTGGCGCAGCTCGACAGCGTCATCCGCCGCCGACACGGGCACCTTCGGCTTTACGAACAGCGTCGCCGACGCGACGGCGTATCCCGGCGGCTCGACTCCGAAGAACTCGCGGATGATGCCGTCGTTCACGGGTTCGTACAACGCGCCGCCGGCCCCGTGGACGAAGAGGTCGCAGCAGAAGAGGCGGAAGAACATCGTCATCGTGAGCGCACGCGGGCGGATCTT
>JBDREM010000181.1:0-4217 GCA_043819695.1 Planctomycetota bacterium | reverse complement strand
CGCCTGCGCCGAAGACGTCGCCGACGAACTGCGACTGCAGCTCGCGACTCCGCTCGGCCTTCGCTTCGGCCTTCTCCTGCCTCCAGGTCAAGTCGCCGGCGATCGCGACCGGCAGCCGCTCCGGTCCGCCGAACTCGACCGCGCGCGTGTAGTTCTCTTTTCCCGTCATCGCCGAGCTTTCCTCCAAGATGTCATCTAATCGGTCGCGTAATATAAGCAAGGCGGACGGCGTGGTCAAGCGCCGGTGTCCGACGACGATATTCTGGCCGCGCTCCTCGACCTGAACCTCGCCCGCGCCGAGGCCGAGGCGCGCTGAATGACCGTGCGGCGGCCTCATGTCGAGGTTCATCGGCCCGCCGCTCAGGTCCGGTCATTCAGGAGGTCTTGCGGGCGACCATCTCTCTCAGCGATTGCCATCCGGCCAGTTGCTCGGGCGAGAGCGTGGTCGACCAGCCGCTGGCGGCGTTGTGTTCCACGGCGCGGAGCCAGCGCCGGGTTCTGCGGGGCAGCGCCTGCCGCCCGTTCTCGAGGACCATCCCGACGAGCTTTACCACAAACTCGTTAACATGCACGACACGCCTTGCCACGTGATCGCGGCGGCTTACTCGGACCCCGAGACGGGCGGCACGGGCAACGACGAGCCGATGCTCGTGGTGAAGGAGTACGGCGACGGGCGCGTGTTCCATTGCATCCTCGGCCGGGTCTGGGAAGGCGGCGGGATGGACACGTTTGAGAACCCCGACTTCCAGCGCGTGCTGCTGCGCCGCTGCGAGTGGGCCGCGACCGGGGCAGTGACGATCGACTGATCCGGGGACAATTCGCGCGGGGCGCCGTTCGCGCCAAGGCGTCTCGTGCAGCGGCGCGCGGAGTCGCACCTGACCATCAGGGGAGGCCGGGGAGAGGACATCGGCGCTTGCTTCAATCGTGCAAATTGTGTTTTGCGCTTGACATACGTGCCTTGTCGCGCTCAAATGGTTCACTGGTTCCGGCTGTCGTATGACTCAACCTTGAGGGATCTGCCATGACAACGAAGAAGGATATTGTGAGGCACATCGCAAGCAAGCAGAACCTTCCCCAGCTCGACACCAAGAACGTGGTGCAAAGCTTCCTTGACATGGTCATCGATGTGCTCTGCAAAGAAGGGCGGCTGGAACTTCGCGATTTCGGTGTCTTTCAGGTCAAACAGCGCGCGCAGCGAAAGGCGCGCAACCCCAAGACCGGCGAGAGCGTGGTCGTGCCGCCCCGCAAGGTGGTCACGTTCAAGCCCGGCAAACTCCTCCAGGACAAGATCGCGGCGCCATAGGCCGCATCCTCCCACGCCATCGCGCCATCTCCCGCTGCCGCGCCACCGGCAGGAGCATCCGCGAGAACGCGCTCGGCGGCGAAAAGTGAATCACGATTAGAACGGGAATTTGTACTCCGACAGCCCGAGCTCGGACTTCATGATCCTGATGTTCTCCTGAAGCGCGGGGTTGATGGGCACGCCCTCCGCCCGCCGGAGCTTCTCCATCTCGAATTCCTTCTCGCCCGCGGTCCAGATGCGGCCGCGCCCCGGCGCTTTCTTCGATGTCCGCAGCGCGCGGCAGATGTCGCCCGCGGTTTTCTTGAACGCATCCAGGTCGATGAAATGCGCGATGTCGATCGCCAGGAAGAAGTGGCCGAGCTTGTACGGGACGCGCTCGCCGTCCTGCCAGCCGAGCAGGTCGCGCGTATGGCTGCCGTTCTGGAGCGCGGCCGAGAGGATCTCGGCCATCGCCGAGTAGCCGTAGCCCTTGTGGCCGCCGAGCAGTTCGCCCGCGCCGCCGAGCGGCAGGAGAGCGGCCGTCCGCGCGACGAAGTCCTTCAGGAGCGCGGGCGTGTCGGTGTGCGCCTTGCCCTCTTCGTCGATGGCCCAGCCCTCGGGCGTCGGCTTGCCCTCGCGCTCGAGCACCTCGATCTTGCCGCGCTGCGTGATCGACGTCGCGCAGTCGATCACGAACGGGCACGCCTCGTCCGTCGGGCAGCCGAACGTGATGGGATTCGTCCCGAGCATCGGCTCGACGCCGAACGTCGGCGCGGTGCTCGGCCGCGCGTTCGTCGTCGTCAGCCCGGCCATGCCCGCCTTGATCGCCATCAGCGCGTAGTAGCCCGCGATGCCGTAATGCGTCGAGTTCCGCACTGCGACCGACCCGAGCCCGAACTCCTTCGCCTTGCCGATCGCCATCTGCATCGAGCGGACGCCGACGACGTGGCCCATGCCGTGGCCGCCGTCGATGACGGCCGTCGCGCCGCGGTCGCTCACCACCTGGAAATCGGTCACGGGGAACTGAATGCCCGCCTTGATGCGGTCGTAGTACATCTTGAGCCGGCCGACGCCGTGCGACTCGATCCCGCGCAGGTCCGACGCGATCAGCACGCCGGCGCAGACCTCGGCGTCGTCCGCCGGCACGCCAAGCCCGACGAACACGTCGACCATGAACGAACGCACCGTTTCGACGGGGAGATAGATGATGTCTTCGGCCATATTCACGCCATCCAGGAACGTCGGACCGGTCAGACCCGTCGGACTCGTCCGACAGGTCCGACGCCGTCTAATGCAGGAAGCACCGGACGCCGGTGTGGATCATCGTCATTCCGTAGCTCGTCGCGGCCGCGGTCACGCCTTCGTCTCGAAGCGACTGACCCGGCTGAGCAATGAACCTCACGTTCGTCCGGCTCGCGCGGTCGATGTTGTCGCGGAACGGAATGAACGCGTCCGACGACAGGCAGATGTTGTCGAACGTGTTGATCCACTCGGTGCTCTCGTTGCGCGAAATCGGCTCGGGCGTGTCCTTCAGGCCCGACAGCATCTGCTCCATCTCCGGCTCCGAGAGCTCGTCCCAAAGCAGGTACTGATCGACGACGTTCGTCTTCTCCGGCCGGCCAAGCCCGTCCTTGTAGTTAAGCCCGAGCACCTTCGGATGCTGCTGGAGGAACCACTTCTCCGCCTTGCCGCAGGCGAGCCGCGTGCAGTGAATCCGCGACTGCTGGCCCGCGCCCATCCCGATCACCTGTCCGTCGTAGGCCAGGCAGACCGAGTTCGACTGCGTGTACTTAAGCGCGACCGTCGCGACGACGAGCGTCTCGACGACGTCCTCGGGCACGCCCTCGCCCTTGACGGACTTCGCGAACATCGCCTTCGTGATGGCCGCGTCGTTCCGCTTCTGCTCGAGCGTGAGGCCGAACAGCTCGCGCTTCTCCATCTCCGGCGGGGCGTAGTCGGGATCGGCCTCGAAGATGTGGAACGCGCCCTGCTTTTTCTTCTTGAGGAGTTCGAGCGCCTCCGGCTCGTAACCCGGCGCGATGATGAGGTCGCAGACCTCCATGTCGAGAAGCTTCGCGAGCGGCATGTCGACCACGTCGCTCACGGCGGCGACGTCGCCGAACGAGCTCATCCGGTCGCCCGCGCGAGCGCGGACGTAAGCAGTCGCGACCGGCGAGAAATCTTCGTCGCCGAGCATCTGCGACTTGCGGAGCGAGTCGGTCAGCGGCCGCGCGACCGCCGCGCCGGCCGGGCTGGTGTGCTTGAACGACGCCGCGCCGGGCAGGCCGGTCGCGACCTTCAGTTCGTGCGCGAGTTGCCAGCAGCCGATGGCGTCGAGGATATTGATGTAGCCCGGCTTGCCGTTCAGGATTTTCAGCGGCGGCGGGTCGCCCGGGATCGTCAGCCTCGCCGGTTTCTGATGCGGGTTGCAGCCGTACTTCAGTTCGATCTGCATTCGTCTCTCCTTCGCTCTTCCGTCTGTCGTAATCTTAATCCTGATCGTAATCGGGCCGGCTGGTTTCGATTACGAGACATGACGGCGATTATGATCACGAATGATGAAAAACGCCCGGGCCTCGCTTCCGGGCAGCCCAGGCGAGCGGCTTGTTCCGGCATCCGCGTTCCCCCGTGGTTCATTCCACGCTGGTCGCCAGTCGCGCGGCGCCGTTCATTGTTGTCGGCCCACACACTATCGCGCAAGGGCGGCCAAGTCAACAGTTGGGTGAGGAGGATTACGGCGGCCCGGGACCCGCACGCACGGTTCGGAGGGGGCAAGAGCCGGGAATTCAACCGGGTCTTCCGACCCCTATCCAACAGCCGCCCAAGTCCGCCTTCGTGCATGTCGACGATTCACGCACGGTTATTCAGGAACTCTAACAAAACAGTGGGGCGGACATTGAGCTAGCCCAAGTTCAACAGTTGGCGAGTTATTGAG
>JBDREM010000180.1:0-8782 GCA_043819695.1 Planctomycetota bacterium | reverse complement strand
AGTTCTTGCCGCCGCTGAAGGAGTAAATATCGCTTGTGATTTTCCAGTATATCCTGCTGGAGAGGGATGGAGTGGCATATATGGGGCTTGGTGGGGAGAGGATATTCCGGTTCCAAGGGAAGGAAAGTTAAACATCCTCCTCATGCATAAAATGGTCCTCCAAAAAAAGCTCTGGCTGGGGCAGACTGATTTTGTCTATGCCAGGGACTTGCTGAAAAACCATCTCGAATTCGACCTGTTCGTCACTGGGGATAACCACCAGGCTTTCGTGGAGGAGGACAATGGTAGATATGTCGTGAATTGCGGGAGCTTGATGAGGGCCAATATCGATCAGGTCGACCATAAGCCCAAAGTCTATATCTATGATACCGAGAAGAGAAATCTGGAGGAAATATTTCTCAAGGTGGTTCCTGTCAAGAAGGTTCTCGATGTAAAGAAGGCCGAGGTTCAGAAGGAGAGGGACGAGAGGTTGGAATTGTTTATCGCCAATTTGAAGCAGGGAGAGAAGGGAACGACCTTTGATTTCATCGATAGGCTGTACGAAGTAATGGGGGATAAAAAAGTTGACCAAGAGATTAGAGAAATCATAGAGGAGGCGTTGGGGAAGTAATGGAAATAATCAAGGAATACTTGGATGAGATCGAACGATTGCAGGACAAGGCATACACCCTTATGATGAAGAAGTTCCCTGTGGGGAGCATGGTAGAGTATTACCAAGGGACTCTTCTGAAGAGAGAGATGGTGATGTCCTATGCTAAGAATAAATGTACACTGAGAGTCAAAACTCCCGACGTCCCTGGAGCTTGGGTTCACTGGGTCAGTGCGGTTACGTGTGAACCTGAAAACTCTATCGAGGTGAGGACCGTGACTGCAGGGTCTAATGCTTGTAAGATCAGGATCAGAAAAGAAAAGGAGAGCAAAAATGAAAAGTATGATTAAGGTGTGGGCGATCAGGACCGATGATCCTGAAAATGATAATTATATCGGCATCTACTGGTTCAAAGGGGAAGTTTTTTTGTGGCAGGAAGGATGTAGGATCGCCCTATTCTCGACTCGGAAAAACGCGAGAGCCTCTCTCCCAGATGTTCGCCAAGGCTATCCCAAAGCACTGGTAAAATGGGTCACAGTCATGGTCGAGGAAGCCTGAGAAGGATTGTATGGATGATTACACCAACCGCCTAGAGGCCCTGATTTTGCAGCTCAGATTTTACCAGGTCCTCGGACACGGTGAGATTATCCTAGAGTGCCAGGAAATTGAGGATGTGTGTAAGCTGATTGAGGGGTATTTGAGAAGCAAATAGGGAGAGGTCCCCGCAGAAAAAGAAAAGGAGGAAGAAGATGCCAGAAGTACAGATTAGTCTGGATGAGAAACTGAAGAAGATTAATCGTCTTGTCCTGGATATTGAGGATGCTAAGAGCAAGAGGGATAGGAAGATCGGGGAGAAGGATTCTTTGATGATGACCCTCCGTACCCAGTTTGATCTTGACACTTTGGACAAGGCTCGGAAAAAGGTACTGACACTGGACCAGCAAATTATTCGACGGAATGAAAAAGTCGAGGTGATGTTCAGTGAACTGAGCGGAAAATATGAAATTTGATAGGGGCAGATTATGAAAGGCGATCCTGATGGAGTTGTAAAAGATAGAGTCTTCCGGAATGTGACAATTGACGATCCCCGTTTCCTTAGCATGAAAAGACACTTCGACGAGCTGAAGGGAAGGAAGGTGGAGAAGGAGGACCAACTTGTCAAATCCCAGGAGACTAAAAAACGATTAGAAGGACGATTGGAGAAGGCCAAAAAGGCCCAAGCCATCGTTCAGTTGGTCGTCCAAGGTCTTCAGAAGGAGCTCGAATACAGGATCAGCAATCTGGCTACCTTGGGAGAGGCGGCGGTGTTCGGGGAGGATGCCTACAAGTTCGTAGTCAAGTTTGAGAATAGAAGAGGGCGGACAGAGTGCGATCTGCTATTTGAGAAACAAGGGGTGGAGATGAAACCCCTTGCTTCTTCTGGGGGAGGAGCCATTGACGTGGCATCTTTGGCCCTGTCTGCCTCTTTTCTTATTCTTGAAGGGAAGGATTTGGTTTTAGTCTTGGATGAGCCCTTGAAATATCTGAGCAGAGATCTTCAGCCAAAGGCAGCCGAGATGATCAGACAGATGAGCGAGAAATTAAATGTGCAATTTATCATTACAAGCCATATTCCAGAGTTGATTGAAGGAGCAGATAGGGTGTTTAGGGTGGGGCTTGAAAACGGGGTTTCTAGGGTTGTACAGGAGAAGGGAATATAAAGGGTCAGGTTAGGAATAAAGACCTGCCTAGCACCCTGTTTGACCGGTAGAAATTAGTATTTAAGGGGGATTTAGGCGGGCAATCTTAACAACTTTATTTTCCTGACAAATAAAAAAATTAAGGTTTTTCGGGTTTCGGGTTATAATAAAAGGAAATAAAAGGACGGAGGGCAATTATGGAATATAGTGATATTTGGGATATCAAAAATGATATCAAAGAAGAAATAGGCGGGGAAGAGGGCGATTTAGATAGTTTGGTCAGGAGAACTTTGAAGAGAAGAAAAATCACTTCCAGGATACTTGCTGAAATGGCTGTTCGCTGGCTGGTTTCCGTTTTAGATCAAGATTCTAGGACAGTCGTAAGAGGAATTGAAAAGGCTTCTGTAAATGAACGATTTAGGATACCTGAATCATTCGAAGAGAAGAAGGCAAGAAAAAATAAAGAGAAAGAATTTATTTGCGGGATTCATTATTCAACTTGGATTGAGGCAGAATCATATAAAAAAGTTTTGGGATTGCTACGATCTAACGGGGTAAAAAAAGATGATACCATACCTGATTATTGCGCCGATGATCTTGTTAATCGCGGTAGCCTGGCGCGCGAGCGCAGATCGTCGATCCGGTCGCGCAGGTCCATGTAGTCGCTCCGGGGCACGTTGCCTTCCTTCGTCATCTTGACCCGGAGATAAGTGATCTCTTCCGCGATCGCGTCGAGCTCCCTCTGAAGCGTCGCAGCGAGACGGGCGTCGCGCTGTTTGAGCGCCGCCAGGTCGTTGCGCGCGTCGTTGAGGTTGAGCTCGAGCCGCTTCACGTCGGCATCGGTCATCGTTTGCTGCGCCATCGCGCGCCCCGTGGCGGCGACGAGCAGAATCAGGGCCATCGCGAGGCCGGACAGCCGCAACACTCTCCGCATGTTCACTCCTTGAGCTTCCCCGCCGGCAGGCAGGCGCCGGACGTCGCACGTTGAATGCTCTCAGTATGCCACGGAACGTCCCTCACTCCAACCTGCTGACATCACTGGACTTCCGCGCCAGATGGGCACGGGGCGCGTGCCGCCGGCGATGGTATGATGCAAGGATTGCCATGTCCACTGCAGTCAAGCTCCATCGAACGGTCGGGGTGAAGGTCGGCGACGTCCAGGTCGGCGGCGGCGCGCCGATTGTCGTGCAGTCGATGACGATGACCGACACGGCCGACGCGGCCGCGACGGCGCGCCAGTCGGTCGAGCTGGCCGAAGCGGGCTCCGAGCTGGTCCGTGTGACCGTCAACCTGCCGGAGGCCGCCGCGGCCGTGCCCGAGATCAAGCGCCGGATGCTCGACGCCGGCTGCGCGGCGCCGCTCATCGGCGATTTCCACTACAACGGCCACCTGCTGCTCACGAAGCATCCGGCGTGCGCGGCCGCGTTGGACAAGTACCGCATCAACCCCGGCAACGTCGGCACCGGCAAGCGGCGGGACGAGCAGTTCGCGACGATCTGCCGGGTGGCCCGCGATCAGGGCAAACCCGTTCGAATCGGTGTCAACGGCGGCTCGCTCAACCAGGAGCTCGTCGTCCGGAAGATGCAGGAGAACACCGACGGCGATCTGGGCAAGACGTCCGAGGAGATCATCAACGAGTGCATGGTGATCTCCGCGCTCGACTCGACGGCGCTCGCGCTCGAGGCCGGCCTGCGCGAGGACCAGATCATCATCTCGTGCAAGGTGTCGCGCCCGCGCGATCTCATCGCCGTCTACCGCGAGCTGTCGGGCCGGACGACACAGCCGCTCCATCTCGGCCTGACCGAGGCGGGCATGGGCGTCAAGGGCCTCGTGTGGTCGGCGGCGGCGATGGGCGTGCTGCTCAACGAGGGCATCGGCGACACGATTCGCGTCTCGCTCACGCCCCGGCCCGGCGGCGATCGGCGCGAGGAGGTCTACGCGGCGTGCGAGATGCTGCAGGCGCTGGGCCTGCGGTCCTTCGCGCCGAGCGTGACGGCGTGCCCGGGCTGCGGGCGGACGACGAGCAGCACGTTCCAGGAGCTGGCCGAGCGCGTCCAGGAGTACGTGCGCGCGCGGATGCCGGAATGGAAGACGACCCACGAGGGCGTCGAGACGCTCACGCTCGCCGTGATGGGCTGCGTGGTCAACGGCCCCGGCGAGTCGAAGACCGCCAACATCGGCATCAGCCTGCCGGGCACCGGCGAAGCGCCCAACTGCCCCGTCTACATCGACGGCGTGCACGCCACGACGCTCAGAGGCACGTACGAGGAGCTCTCGGTCGCCTTTCGTGAGCTGATCGACGGGTACGTCGAGGGCAAGTACACAAAGAGAGCGTAGGCGCTGGGCGTTGGCCGCTGGGTCCTTGCAGCGGGACCGCGTGACACGCCCGAAGCCCAAAGCCTGGAGCCTGAAGCCTCCGCGCGGCTCCCAGCTAGGGCTCGAGGCCTTCGGCCTGCGGCCGGTAGCCGGCCGCCGCCGAACGAGCAGCGAGCGTGGCGCCGGCCAGCGTCCCCACCCGGCGCGTCCAGACGAAGAGCAGCACGAGCCCCACCAGGATCAGACCCGTCGAGAGGCCCACCCAGAGACCGCTCACGCCCCAGCCCCAAACGAAGCACAGCGAGTAGCCGAACGGCAGGCCGAGAAACCAGTGGCCGGCCAGGTTCCACAGCATCGGCGTCCGCGTGTCGCCGACGCCGCGGAGCGCGCCGGTCAGCACGCCCTGCATGCCATCGAAGAGCTGGAAGACGGCGGCGATGAAGAGCAGCGACACGCCGATCCGCACGACCGCGGGATCGGGCGTGAAGAGGCGGACCAGCGTCGCGGGTATCAGCAGGAACGTCAGCGCGGCGACGGCCATGAAGGAGAGCCCCACGGCCAGCGCCGTCCAGCCGGCGCGCGCGGCGCCCGGCGAGTCGCCGCGCCCCACGGCCTGCCCCACCCGGACCGCCGCGGCCGACGAGAGCCCGAGCGGCACCATGAACGTGAAGGCGGCCATGTTGAGGACGATCTGGTGGGCCGCGAGCGCGGCCGGCGCGAGACGTCCGGCCAGCGCCGACGCTCCCGCGAACACGCCCATCTCGAGGACCACTTGGAGCGCCGCCGGCAGGCCGAGGGTCACGAGCCGCCGGAGGCGGGCCGGCTCGATGACCGGCGGCACGTCGAACAGGCCCGACGCCTGCCGGCGGTCGTGCCACACGATCGCGGCCAGCAGCACGCCCGCCATGTAGACGCGCGAGGCCACCGTTGCCCATGCCGCGCCGTTGGTGCCGAGGGCCGGCGCGCCCAAGCGCCCGTAGACCAGGACCCAGTTGGCAATCGCGTTGACGACATTGGCCGAGAGCAGCGCGAACATCACGGGGCCGACCGCGTTGATCGCCTGGAGGTAGCGCCGGAACGCCGCGTACAGCAGCAGCGGCAGCGTGCTCCAGATCACGATCCCGAGGTAGGGTCCGGTCAGGACCCGCACCTCGGGCGCGAAGCCCCAGGCGTCGAGCGCCGCCGTGCCGAGCCACGCCACTCCGGTCAAGAGCGGCGTGAGCAGCAGCGCGAGCGCGACGCCGTGATGCAGCCACCGGTGGCACTCGTCGACCCGTCCCGCGCCGAACGACTGCGACACGAGCGTGTCGAGCCCGAGCAGCAGGCCGATGCCGAACACCGCCAGCGCCAGGAAGAGCATGGAGCCCACGCCAACGGCGCCGATCGCGGCCGGACCGAGCGGTCCGACCATGATCGTGTCCACGATCCCCATCAACACCCAGCCGACCTCGGCCATGATGACCGGCACGGCCAGCGACAGCATCGGCCGGAGCTCCAGCCGGAGCCAGCCGCTGTGCGCGGACACGACCGGAAACCGAGGGGACTCGAGCGGGCTCACCGGATCATTGTTTCACAGGGAACGCGAGGGGCGGGTGGAGAAGTGAGAATTCGCAACGAAGAAGGGAGGAATCAGAAGTGAGAAGTGAGAAGTCAGAAGTGAGACGTGAGACCTCACGTCAACGCTACCGCCAGAACATGAGGTGCTCGATCCACTGCACGCGGGTCAGGTCGTTGTAGATGACCGTCACCATGAGCATCAGCAGCAGGACGAAGCCCCCGATCAGGAGCTTCTCCTTCACGCGCATGCTGAAGTCGCGGCGGGCGAGGCCCTCGAGCGCGAGGATCGTGATGTGGCCGCCGTCGAGCACCGGGATCGGCATGAGGTTGAGCAGCCCCAGGTTGAGGCTGATCAGCGCCATCAGGTTGAAGAGCGCGAGCCAGCCGAGCTCGGCGGCGCCGCCGGACATCTCCGCGATCGCCACCGGTCCCATCAGCTGCTTGACCGACGTTTCGCGCGTGAACAGCCCGACGAGCGTCTGGACGATCAACCGGCTCCATTCCCAGTTGCGCTCGAGGCTCAGTTGGATCGCCTGCAGCGGGCCCGGCTCGATCGTCCGCACCTCGTAGATGCTGAGGATCGCGCCGATGATGCTGACGTCGCCCCTGAGCCTCGGCGTCAGCGTCAGATCGACGCGGCCGCCCGCGCGGTCGAGGTGCAGCGTGATGGGCGCGCCGTCGTGCTGTTGGATGTACTCGATGAGCTCCGCCCGGTTGACGCCCATCCGGTCGTCCACGCCGAGCACGACGTCGCCGATCTGGACGCCGGCCTCGGCGGCGGGATCGCCCGGCGAGACGCTGATCACCTGGGGATGGATCTCGGGCAGCACGCCGATGTCGCCGATCTCGTACTTGGTCTGCGCGTCGGGCGTCACCAGGAGCGTCCGGTCGAGCCCGTCGCGCCGGACGACCATCCGCACCTCGCGATTGGCCTTCGGCAGGACCGCCATGAAGACCTGTTCCCAGGTCTCCACCGTCTTGTCGGCGATGCTGACGATCCGGTCGCCCGTCTCGCTGCCCGCGCGCGCGGCCGCCGACCCCTCGACGACGCGGCCGACGATCGGCGTCCGCTGCTCGTAGGCCGGCACGTCGGCGCCCTGGTAGAGCACGACGGCGAGCACGACGATGGCGAGCAGGATGTTCATCACCGGCCCGGCGACGAGCACCTGGAACCGCTGCCACTTCGACTTCGACAGGAACTCGTCGGGGGCCCCCGTCCGCTCGTCCTCGGCGGTCTCGCCGGCCATCTTGACGTAGCCGCCGAGCGGGATGGCGCTGACGCAGTAGTCGGTGTCGCCCCGGCGAATGTTGAGGAGCTTGGGCCCGAAGCCCAGCGAGAAGGTGAGCACACGGACGCCGATCCGCCGGGCCACGAGGTAATGGCCCAGCTCGTGGACGAAGATCAGCACGCCCAGCACGAATACGAACGCCAGCACGCTCGTCAACACGCAGCCCTCAACGGAACGTCAATGAATGGTCGGTCGCGCGGCCCGGCCGGTCGCGGCGGCGGCGGGACTTCCCTGAAGGTACTCATTCTAACCCGCCAGCAGACCTCCGGCATAGTCCCGGGCCCAGCGGTCGGCGGCGCGGACCTCGGCGAGCGTCCCCGCCGGCCGCCCGCCCCCCGCCTCGCACGCGTCCATGGTGCGCTCGATCACGCCGGGAATCTCGCCAAACGCCAGCCGTTCGCACAGAAACGCCTCGACGGCCACCTCGTTGGCCGCGTTCATCACGGCGGGCAGCGCCCCCTCGGCTCGGAGCGCCCGGAACGCCAGCCCGAGGCAGGGAAACCGGTCCACGTCGGGGTGCTCGAAGTCCAGCCGGCCCAGGTGCGCGAGGTCGAGGGCGGGCAGCGCGCCGTCCCACCGGTCCGGGTACGAGAACGCGTACTGGATCGGCAGGCGCATGTCGGTGACCGCCAGCTGGGCGATCACCGAGCCGTCGCGCAGCTCGACGAGCGAGTGGACGACCGACTGCGGATGCACCAGCACGTCGATCCGGTCGGCTGGCACGCCGAACAGCCAGTGGGCCTCGATCACCTCGAGGCCCTTGTTCATCAGCGTGGCCGAGTCGATCGTGATTTTCGGTCCCATGCTCCACGTCGGGTGGCGCAGCGCGTCGCCGGCCGACACGCTGTCGAGCGCCTGCGCGGACAGGCCGCGGAACGGCCCGCCCGACGCGGTCAGGATGAGCCGACGGACCTCCTCGGGGCGCCGGGCGTGGAGGCACTGGTGGATGGCGTTGTGCTCGCTGTCGACCGGCAGGATTGGCACGCCACGCCGGCGGGCCGCCGCCATCACGAGGTGCCCGGCCATCACCAGCACCTCCTTGTTGGCGAGCGCGATGGCCTTGCCGGCCTCGATGGCGGCGAGCACGGCTTCGAGCGCGGCGGTGCCCGACGAGGCGCACAGCACGAGATCGACGTCGGGGTGCGTGGCCACCGCGACGAGCCCGTCGGGCCCGAAGCCCGACACGCGGACGTCCACGCCCTCGCGGGCGGCGAGCGCAGCGCGCGCCTCGGCCAGGGCCGCCTCGGTGGCCATCGCCACCGCCTGGGGACGGAAGCGCGCCGCCTGCTCGACCAGGCGCGCGGCGTTCGCGCCGGCCGCCAGGCCCACGACCCGGAGCCGGCCGGGGTGCG
>JBDREM010000179.1:0-3793 GCA_043819695.1 Planctomycetota bacterium | reverse complement strand
CCCGGCCGGCGGCGTTGGCTGCCAGCCGGGCTCTTTCGCCGCGTGTCGGCGTCGGCCAAACTACGCCGCGATCGAGCGCGTCCGCGGCTCCGGAACAGCGCTGACATCGATCGTGGTCCCGCACGACGGGCAATACCACAGCTTGATCGACGACATCTTGCCTGGGCGCCGCTTGAACAGGTACTTCCATCCCTGGTGCTTACAATTCTCTCTCTGTGCCATTGTGTGCCTCCTTTCCTTCAATCACCGCCCGCAGGGGCCGGCTGGTAAGAGAAATCGCCGCGACGAATCACGCCGCGCGACGATATGAGCGCTTCTCGGCGAGCCCGGCCTTGGCCGGTTGCACGGTCTCGTGGAATCCACCGATCTCTTCCTCATGCCGCCAAAGGCCGCCAACAAAGGCCGACCCGCAGAAGAACAGCGCCAAGCTGCCCACTGCAATACCGAGAACTGTCAAAAAGATGTCCATCAGAACTCCTCCTTCCTGTTTCGCTCGGCCGCACGGGCCGGCTGGTAAGAGAAATCGCCGCGACGAATCACGCCGCGCGACGATATGAGCGCTTCTCGCCGAGCCCGGCCTTGGCCGGTTGCACGGTCTCGTGGAATCCGCCGATCTCTTCCTCATGCCGCACAACGCCGGCCGAGGACCGGAATGCCGAGGCCGCCAAGAACAAGCGGCGACAGGCAGACCCAACCCTTTCGGCGCGGGCGGGTATGTCGAACAGCAGCAACACCGCCAAGCGCTCAAGAGTCACCATAATCAGTTCCATCAGAGCCCCTCTAATTGTTGCGTGGTTCATCGTGCCGCTCCTTCCTGTTCATTCCCGCCCCCGAGAACCCGCGCCCGCGTGCTCGCAAGACACAGAAGCCCGGGTTTCGTCGAGCTGCTCGCCCGCAGGCTCGCAAGATGCAGAAGGCCGGCTCTCGTCGACCTGCTCGTCCGCGACCCCGGCCTTTTCCAAGCAGCACAGCTTCACGATCCCGCTCGCACAGGCGAAGCACAATTCGCCAAAGAACAGAAACACGCTTGCCACGCCTATCACGGGAAGTATGAGGACCGTTTTCATCTTCGAGGTTCCTTTCCACTTGATGTTCACCCGGCCACTCCAACCCCGGCGAGCGACTTCTTCCTTTCTCAAAACACCCGGCGAGTTGCTTCTCGCCGTCCACTATGAATGGCGGTACAAGCGCCGTAGCATTGCTACGCGCCGTGTAGCATTTTCACCGGAAGAGCGCGCGGAATCGGCGCACGGGGATCACAGCACCAGAGGACGGGGAACCGTAGCGTGACGTTCAACGGGTGGGATGGAACTGTGCGGCTGAGCATGAACGGAAATGCAACAGGTCGGATCAGCGCCGCAAACGCGGCGAGGTCGTGTGCGGCGCCATGTCGTCAGGACGCCGGGCGCCGGCCTCTCCTCCAGTCATGCGGCCGGAGCCGAAGCGGCGCCGATGTCAACTGGCGGCCGCGACAAGGAATTCAGCCTGCATCATGGCGGCCGCGCGTCACTGCCCGCCGCTTCAGACGTCCCAGTCGACGGGCGTCTCTGGGTCGTACACAACCTCGTTGCCCGTGCGTATGGCATTCCGAAGGTGACGGCCCAGCACGTCGTGATGTTTGAAGATCACCGAGATCGCCCGGGAGATTGCGTTCGACACGGCTTTCCGCGCCTTCTCCCTGGAGTCCGCGACCTTGCGGAGGCGCCCCCTCAGGCCCGCTCCTGCTTGAACGTACTGCACCAATTTCGCTCGCTCTTCTTTCAGCCCGCAGACGAGGCCCTCGTTGTTCTCGGCCTCCGCCTGCTCGATCTCCTCCTCCAGGTCGCGCAGGCGTTCCTTGCACTCTTTCAACGCGGCCGCGTCAGTTACCAGCTCTTCGGACCTGAGCCCGTACGATCCGCCGCCGGCCGGCCCGCCCGAGCCGTCCAGGTTCCATGAAACGAGCATTTGCCCGCCGGAAGGCGACGCGACAGCCGCGGCGTTCTGAAGTGACATCACACTTGTCGTCTTGCCCGGGTTCGCGAGCACGTGTGCGATGTACTCCAGCCCGATCCGCGCCTTGGCGTACACGGTCTTCCCGTCATAGTGGAGCATCCAGTTCTCGCCCTGCTTGCGAAAAACAGGCCCCGGCTCAGTCGGGAGGCCCGTTTCCTCCTTGACACGTTCCCGTGCAAGCTCGAACAACTCCCCGATAGTAATATTTTCCAGCAACGCCGCTCCGCCCATTTCCCCAAGTCCCACTTTGTCCTCCTGTTCCCCCTCCCAGAGGCTGTTGCGGGTTCCGCGACCCCGCGCCCAACACAAGACACGCCGCCCACTACGCCGTGGGCAGCCCTCGCCAAAACGAGCACACGCCGCTCCGGGCTCCCATCTCGTTGCCCCTCCGGCCTGCCGCTCGGCCGCGGCCTGCAAAGCAAATGCGCCGCTTTGCGGCCGCCGCCTGCCACGCTCGTGTCCGCCGAATCATCCGGCTGCCCCGGTCGCTCCGGGGCCGCGACGTCGGCGAACAACCAGTCCCGTTGTCAAACACCTTCTGACCCCGCCCGCCGGCTCTCGCCGACAGGCGGGAGGCAATGGTGCTCAGCTTCTCCTCTTCCGCAGGGCGAGCAGCGCGATCCCGAACAGGCCGAGGCTGGCCGGCTCGGCGATCGGCTCCATCGTGAGCAGCTTGTCCTTGCTGATGATGAATGCCTGGCCGGGTGCGATGCGCCGGTCCGCCCACTGAAACGCCCAGGTCAAGTTGGCCGGCCCGTTCGCAAGGGTGGAGCCGTCGAGGTCGTTAACATTCCCATCCATCAGCTTGTCGAGGGTGGCCGAATAAATGCCGGTCTCAGACAGGTCGGGGGCGCCGGTCGTCACGGTCTCCGAGAGCGTGATCATAGCGCCGCCGTAACCGGTCTGGACGGCCGTGTTGCCGCCCGTAATCCGGACGCTGGCGTCGTCCCCGTCGACACCCAAGTCGAAGTCGGAGTATTGGAAGATGTCGAACGTCAGCGTCTCGGCGCTCAGGTTCGTAACCTTCACGTTCTCCATCAGGTCGCACGTCAGCAACCCGGCCCCGCCGGTCAGCATATACGTGACTTGAACCGAGAACCGGCCCTGCGCATCCGTGTAGGTCAGGATCGCAAGGTTCGGCACGGATGGATGCTGAAAGACCGCCGGAGGGCTGATCTGGTCGATCGAGTATTCCTGGTCGTCGTAGTCGTCCAGGTTATTTCGGAACCAGAACCACTGCTGGTGGAGCTTGGACACGTCGCCGATTGACCAGCCGAACACGCCGAGCGAGCTTTCCGGGTCTATCTGGAGCGTCGAGTTCCCGTCGGTCAGCGTTATCACCTCCGCCGCGGCCGGACCCGTCAAGACCAGTGCCGCCGCCACAAGCGCCGCCACGACAATTCGCTTCGCCTTCATCGTACGCCTCCTTTCAGAAAAAGTTTGCACCACAGTTCCGTGCATCACATTGCCGTCAGCATCGCCAAGTCTCGCGTTCATCGTTTTCCCTTTCGTTACGGGTGAGCGATCCGTTCCTCGGATCGCGTTATTCTGACTATTACGTACCTGAATATTCATTTGTTCTTATACCTCCTTCACAGTGCCGACCATCTGCCTTTTTTCCTTAACGCCGCGAGGCGGCGGCACACCTGCCCGCCGGTCACACGCCGCACACACGCCCGTGTGCCGGCAACGGGCCCCGCGTCTCCGCCTGGGGGCCCGCGAGCGCGGACAACTGCACCTTCGACTCGGCCGCTCCGGGCCGCCCGTCCGCCTCGCCCACTACCTTCTCAAAGATCGC
>JBDREM010000178.1:0-9371 GCA_043819695.1 Planctomycetota bacterium | reverse complement strand
CACACAATGCCTCCAGCAGCCGCATACTGTGGTTCTGGCAGGGCGTGCGCCTGCACGTGCAGGCGAACAGCCGGTTCGGGCGGGATGGCCGCGACGGCAAAACTCCGTCATCACACGTGAGATATACATGGGACACGAGGCTTTTCCCCTTTTTCCTCATTTTACACCTTCGCACGGCTTTCCATTATCTATGCAGGGCTCAATAATGAAAGGACGCCCGGTCCGCAGGTAGCGTGGGTGCTGACGTCAGAAGGCGGGTGGAGTTCTCGGTAGCCACGCCTGCGGTTCGCCGATGACGGGCCAGTCGCCGTTCGACTGGCAGTTCTGCCCGCGGCGGGTCACCCTGCCGCGGGCACTTATGTCTTTTCCGCGTTGGGTTCCGTCGCCTCTCCGAAGCACGCGCTTGCCTCTCCACCCGGTTCCGGCTAACATATTCACAGAGAGGACTCGAGCGGCGCGTCTGGAAGCCATAGTGGAGATGTTACGATGAAGCACGTCTTTTTCGCACTTTGCGTGCTCGGTGGCGTCATCCTTGCCGTCTGTATCGGCTGGTGGTCGTTCAACCGCGGCGAACTGATCGAGAAAGTTCGCCTCATCGAGTCGGGCAAGGCGCATTCAGGCCCGCTCGACGCGACTCCGCCACAGCCGGACCAGGACGACGTGCTCGGCCCTCATACACTGACGCCCGATGACAACCCGGTCCAGGTGGCGGCGTCCGGCGACGACTCGGCCCCGAGGCAACGCGGCCGTCTGCCGAGAGCGAGAGTCTACGTGAAGATGTACGACGATTCCGGCGGCGAGATCTGGTCCGGCACGCACCTTCTGACGCATGGCGACTACAGGGACTACGAGGGGAGCGACGTCCAGCCGATGACCGAGCCGGCAAGCGCAAAGCCCGACACCTTCACGCCCATCACGATCACGAAGGCCGGCAAGTACACGTTTCGCTGCGGCTTCGAGACGCTGCCCGAGGATGCGGCCGACAAGTCGTTCGACATCATTCTCACGATCCGGAAGAACGCCCTGCCGTTCCCGGCCGGGTGGGCGGTGACGGGGTTCGGCCTGATTGTGCTCGGTGCGGTACTGCTTCAGGCCTCTGGCGGCGAGAGCGACATCGACAGGCCCGCGAGCGCCGACGCGGCACCCGCTAAGAAGCCGGACGGCGCCCAATCGGATCCCGCCGAAGAGCCGGGAAACGGCGAGGAGGAACCTGCCGAGAAGCCGGCCGCGCAGTGAGTAACCCCGCGTTGTTACGCAGCGGAGGAAGGGTCTCGCGAAATAGGGGTCTCGGATGAGGTGGCTGTGCGCGGAGGCGGGCGAACCGGCCGTGCGAGGCGCGGGCCGGCACCGAGATGTGGTCCGAGCCGCCTGACGTTTCGGGCGCGGCGAAAAAGTGGCAGTCAGCAATCGGGGCGGAAGAGGAGACTCTGCCTTCGCGGAGCCGTTCCGAGCCCACATCGCCCTGTCGGCCCGCACGCGTCCCCCGAACACGGAAAAGCCGACGACGAGGACGACGACGAGGACGAGAACGAGTCCCTCGAACACCCGCGCAAGGCCACAACGTAAATGGCTTTGGTGCTCGCTGCAGTTGACAACGGCCGGGTTTTGCGCTAGACTTTGGATGGTGCGGCGGTTTGATGCACATGGGCCGGGGGGCCCTCTTGCAGCTCCCGGACGGACGATATTCGGCTTCCCGGCTCAGAGCGCCCCATCCCCGAAAGTCGTGGTCACTCCCCCTGCGGCTTTCACGGGGCCCGTTGTGTCGCCGCCGCACCGCCCCCTTTATGATTTGATAATTGTGTGTGTAAGGCATAGAATGCGCTCGCCTCTCTTAGAGGGCCGAGCAGGCCATGGAAGTCGTCTGCAAGAATTGCCGGTACCGTTTCGACGAGATACCGGGCCTGGATTCGTCCGGGCCCGTCTCGGAGACGGCCTGCCCGCGGTGCGGGTCCACGGTCGACGTCGGGCTGCAGGTCGCGGAGGCCGCTTCACGTACCACGGCGGGCGACGTTCCTTGTGAGGACGCGCCCGCGGGTGCGAGGCCGCGCACGCTTGGCGACTACGAGATTCTCGGGGAAGTGTCGCGCGGCGCGATGGGCGTCATCTATAAGGCGCGGCACAAGCAGCTCCGGCGCGTTGTCGCGATGAAGGTGATGATCGCGGGCGAGCACGCGTCGGCGGCGCAGGTCGCGCGGTTCGAGAAGGAGGCACGCTCCGCCGCCCGGCTCCGGCACGCCAACATCGTCCCGATTTACGAGATCGGGGCCGAGGGCGGCAACCGCTTCTTCACGATGGGCTTCATCGACGGCACGCCGCTCGATGTGCTGGTCGCGCGCGGCGAGCTTACCCCGCGCGACTCGCTCGAGATCATCGCCGCCGTCGGCGAGGCGCTCGCATACGCGCACGCGCAGGGCGTGATCCACAGGGACGTCAAGCCGAGCAACATCATGCTCGACCGGTCCGGCCGGCCGCAGATCATGGACTTCGGGCTGGCCAAGCAGATGGACTCCGACTCGAAGTTCACCCGCACGGGGACGACGATCGGCACGCCGTCGTACATGGCCCCGGAGCAGGCGCGCGGCGAGAACAAGAACATCGACCAGCGCTCGGACGTCTACTCGCTCGGCGCGGTCCTCTACGAAATGCTCACCGGCCGCCCGCCGTTCACCGGCGAGACGATGATGAGCATCGTCATGAAGGTCATCCACGACGATCCCGTCCCGCTGCGCCGGGCCGTGCCGAAGATGCACCGCGACATCGAGACGATCGTCTCGAAGGCGATGGAGAAGGAGCCGAGGCGCCGCTACCAGACAATGGCCGAGCTCGCCGGCGATATTCGGCGGTACCTCGCGGGCGAGATGATCGCCGCCCGGCCGGCCGGGCCGTTCCGGCGCATGGGCCGGACGCTCAAGAAGCATCGGGCCGCCATCACGGCCGGGCTCGTGATCGGCATCCTGACCGCCGCCGTCTCCGGCGCCATCATCCACGTCCTGCTCCGCCAGCAGGCCGAGGCGAAGCGGAAGGCCGACCTTACCGAGCGCGAGCTCCTGCTCCGCACGGCCGAGCAGGAGCCGGTATGGGCTGAGCACTTCAGCGACACGTTTTCGGGCGCCAGGCTCGGGCCGCCGTGGCGGCCGCCGGGCAAGGAGTGGCGGCTCGAGAACGGCCGAATGGCCGTCGACGCGAAGGCCGAAACGCAGGCCCTGCTGCCCGATCAGATCGAGGGGAACACCGCCATCGACTTCACCGCGTCGGCCGCGTCCGCCAATTCGCGCATCAACTGCTTCCTCGGCCCGTCGCGCCGCTCGGCCTACACGCTGCGGTTCGGGAGCGGGCAGGGGGACAGCCTCTCCCTTTATCGGCTTGGCGGCCTGCTGGCCGAGGTGAAGAGCGCGCCCATCAAGCCGGGCGAGCCGTACCGCTTCCGGATCGAGTGGCGCGGCACGTCGCTCGTCTGCCGCGTCTCGGGCGGCGGGAATACCAGCGAACTGCGCTACGACGACCCCGTGCTGCTCCGCGGGCCCGGCCCCTCGTTCGGGTTCTACACCTGGGGATGCTCGATCAGCTTCGACGGCCTGCGTATCAGCCGCGAGGAGTTCCCCGGCCAGCGCCTGAACAAGCTCCAGGCCATCGACTCGTACGTCTTGGCCAAGGGCAAGCTCACGGAGGCGCTCGACGCATACGAGGCCATCATTGCGAACCACGGCGGGCAGTTGATCGCCGTGCTGGCCGAGCACAAGCGCGGGCTCGTGAAGGAGGCTCTCGGCCAGGACCCGCGCACGGGATGGGCCGAGGCTCTCGAATACTACCGGAACGTCGAGCAGAAGAGCGGGCTGCTCGAGGAGAAGCACAAGGCGGTCCTGGCGAAGAACAAGGAGCGGATATTCTTCCTGCTCGCCCGCATGGGCCGGTACGAGCAGGCGGCGAAGGAACTGGCCGAGCTGTGCGGCGGCGGCGGCACGGTCGACGCGGGCTGCGTCTGGCAGTTCCCCGCCGTGCTGTCACGGTGCGCGGGCGACCGCGCCTATGGGCCCGCGCTGAGCGTGATGGAGAAGGTGCGGTTCAGCGGCCGGCACCGGACGCTCCGGGCACAGTGGGCGACCGCGGGGCCGGCGGCTCAGGACGCCTTTGGGAAGGTGGCGAACGACATTTGTGCGGCTTTCGCAGACCGGAAAAGCTACGACGAGATGAAGCGCGCCTTTGTCGCGCTGCCGGACCCGCAGGCCGTGGCCGCCTTCGAGGCCGCGGTGAACCGGGAGGTGTCGCTCGGCGATCCGCCATCGGCCCTCGGCCTGCTGCTGTTCGCGACCGAGCACGGCATAGCCACGGCCCAGCTCGAGCGGGCGGCGGCCTCACTCGCTCAGCACTTCATCGCCTCGAACCAATACGACAGGATCGTCAACGTTCACACCGCCTACCCGGCGCGAAGCCTGGTGGCGGCGTTCGACCGGGCCGTTTCGGGGCTGGCGGGCGCCGGCGACCTGCCCGGAGCGATCGAGCTCTTCGACAAGGCGTGTGCCCGGTTCCCGAAGAGCCGCGGCAACCTCCGCGCCTCGGGCGACCTGCTGATGGCGGACCTCCTGAAGAGCCGGCAGTTCGCCGACGTCGCCCGCGTGCACGCGATGATCGGCGATCCGCGCCTCGCCGGCCGGCTCGTGCAGGCGGCGCAGGCCCAGCTCGGCGCGGAGGACCTGGCGGGGGCGCACGCGATGCTCGAGTACATCCGCGTGAACGTTCCCAGGCGGAAACGTGATCTGCTGCCGCTCGCGGCGGACCTCGCCACGAAGCTCGTCGTCGCCGGCCGCCTCGAGCAAACCGTCGACCTCTTCGAAAAATACCCGAGCGGCCCGATGGCCGAGCCGTTGGCGGTCGTGTTGGCGGCCGCGTCGAGGGCCGACGATCAGCCTCTGCTGCGGCGGCTCATGATCCAGGCGATCGTCAACTTCCCGTCGGAGCCGCGGGTCGTCGCGGCGACGAGGAGCGCGGCGCGCACCTTGATCTCCGTCGAGGCCGGCGGCACCGTTCTCGCGATCTACGAGAGCGCGGCCGCGCGGAAGGCCGGCGACAACAAGGCGGCAACGTCCATCCGGCTCGACGCGGCGCAGATTCTGCTCGCGGACAAGAGCTACGCGCACGCCGCCTCCGCCTTCGCCTACGCCGCGAACACCCCGGCCGTCGATGCAAAGACCGCCGCCTCCGCGCTCGCGAAGGCCGCCGCCATCTGGCAGCACCTCGGAAACACCGACAGGGCCAAAGGCGTGTGGGACCGCATGGGGGAGGACTATCCGGCCGCCACGGCGCAGGTCAAGATTGCCGGGCTGATGGCCGGGTCCCTCGAGCCCGAAATGTTCGCGAAGTGGCTGTCGGCGAACCCCGAGGCCCTGCCGCCGGGCGAGGCAGACTTCTACCTCGGTCTCGAGGCCGCGGCGCTCGGCTGGCAGAGGACGGCCGCCGAGTTTTTCAGAAGCGCGATCTCGGACGGGAAGGACGGCTGGTTCCGCGGGATCGCGGAGGCCGAACTGCGGCGCCCGTTCTCGCCCGAAGCCGAGGAGTAGCGCCGGCCGGCAAGACGAGCGCGGAACGACGCACCGGGCGCGCGGGACGACGCGCCGGGCGCAAACGCCGGAAAAGAGGCGGGTGTTCCGGGGGCTCAGTCGTTCGGGGGATCGCCGGACTTGATTCTTTCGACGAGCAAGTCGACGGTGGAGTTGAACTCGGCGTCGGCGGCGATCTCATGGTCGATGCGCTCGCGCGCGTGTGCGACGGTCGAATGGTCGCGCCCGCCGAACGCGCGGCCGATCTCCTCGAGCGACTTATTGGTCAGCTTGCGGCTGAGATACATCGCGACCTGGCGGGGGAAGGCGATCGAGCGGGCGCGCGTCTTGGCCTGAAGCTCGCCCGGGGTGACGCCGAACCACTCGCCCACGATTTCCTGTATGCGGCCGCAGGTGATTTGCCCCGTTGCGTGCCGGGCCGTCCGGGGCCGGAGGATCTCGCTCGCGAGGCCGATGTCGGCGCGGCGGTTCATCAGCGACGCGTAGCCGATCGTCTTGAGGACCGCGCCCTCGAGCTCGCGGATGTTGGTGGGCACGGTCTCGGCGATGAACTCGACCACGTCGTCCGGCAGAATCTTGCCGCGCAGTTCCGCTTTCTTGCGAACGATCGCCATCCGCGTCTCGAAGCAGGGCGGGTCGATCCGGGCGACGAGGCCCCACTTGAAGCGCGAGATCAGCCGCTCCTCGAACGTCCGGATGTCGTCGGGCGCGCTGTCGCTGCAGAGAATGATCTGATTGTGCGAGTTGTAGAGCTCGTTGAACGTGTGGAAAAACTCCTCCTGCGTGCGGCTGCGGCTGCGCCGGGCCAGTACGTGGATGTCATCGATTATCAGCGCGTTGACCTGGCGGCAACGCCTGCGGAACTGCTCCAATCCGCCTTTCTGGACGGCGTAGACGAACTGGTTCATGAAGGATTCGCAGGAGAGGTACCTGATGCGGAGCTCGGGGCGTTTCTTCCGGAGCGCGTGGGCGACGGCGTGGACGAGGTGTGTCTTGCCCAGGCCGACGCCGGCGTGCAGGAAGAGCGGGTTGTATGAGAGGCCGGGCGATTCGACGACGGCGAGGGCGGCGGCGTGAGCCAACTGGTTCGAGGGGCCGACCACGAACTTGCTGAAGACGTAGTCGCGGTTGAGCTTCAGCCCGGTGCTCGCCGGCCTCGCGGGCGCCGCCGGCGGGGCGATGTCTGCCCCGGCGGGGCTGGGCCTGAGCTCGCGCGGCGCCACCTCGAACCGCACCGCGGGCCGCGCGCCGAGAGACGCGCTGAGCGCCTCGCCGATGAGACCCTCGTAGTGCATCTCGAACCACTTGCAGTAAAAGGAGTTAGGGACGCGGACGACGGCTTCGTCGCGCGTCGCGCTGGTGAGCGAGACGTCGCTGAACCAAGTGTTGAACTGCTCGGGGCGTACAGCCTTAGCGATATCGGAGAGGGCCGATGACCAGAGCGCCTCGGTCGTCTGCATTGCGTCCCCCCACGCATTTCTTCTTCAAGGCGGAGGCGCCAAAGCCAGCGGAAGGGAGGATGACTCGACGCCTTTTCGCAAAGCCCCGGCGCACACCCCACCACGGGTTTGCCGGGCCTCGACAACGCCAATTCGCCCTGCGCTGTTTCTTTCTTGGTTGTTCGGGAGAGAGTGTTGCCGCTTCCCTCCCGTTGATAGGCACCCGGAAGAGCCACCGGCTCTCGGACGCTTCCGCAATCTATAGTTTCGTCAGATAACACTTACTGTGACTACTGTGACAAGGGATGATAGCGCCCTGCTGTCAACGTGTCAACTGAAAATCGTCCGGAGTTCGGCTCTTTTTCCCCGCCTGTGGGATATAGGCGCGCACAACGGATGACAGCATCTATGCCGTGCATAGTGTTATGAAATACGCGCAGCCGGTACGGCATAGTAGAATCTATGCGTTTACGCATAGAGCGCCTGGCCCGCGTCTGTGGCTCCCTCAGCCCGTGTGGCGGGAACTGTGTTCCTGGCCGGCGCCGTCTGCCGCGGCGGCGCGCCGGCGCACGCGGAGCGGCGCAGCGCCGGCGGCGGCGTGCACACGGCGCCCTCTGACAAAAAAAGCCGCGAAAAAATGTCGGCCGCGCCGCGCGAAGTGTGCCGGAAACGGCCAAAATCGACACACGTAAGCCCTCGCGGGCCGCCCCATCAGGCTTGCACGTGCGCCTCGATGAGCGCGGCCAGTTCGCGCTGGACGCGGGCGTATTGCCCGCGGCCGTAGAGGTTAACGCGCTCGGCGGGATCGTCATCGAGGTTGTGGAGCGCGCCGTCGCGGCCTTCGACGTCGAGGCAGATCGAGAGCTTCCACTGGCCGCGGCGGACCATCACCAGCCGGTCGTCAGGCCGCATATCGAACGACCCGAGCGTCAGTTCGCTGAAGACCGGGCGTGCCTCCGGCTCGCAGCCGTCGACGATGCTGCCGGCGAGGCTCGGCGCGAGCGAGCCGTCGCCGCAGGGCAGCCCGGCGAGCTCGAGTACGGTGGGGAGGAGCGAGCGCGTCTCGACCGCCGTGTCGAGCCGCGCCCCGGCCGCGCCGCCCGGGACGCGGAACATCATCGGCACGCAGACGACCGGCTCGTAGAACGTCTGCTTCTGCACGAGCCCGTAGTCGCCCAGGTGCGTGCCGTGATCGGAGACGAACGCGAAGATCGTCTCGTCCAGCAGGCCGCAGTCGCGCACGTAGTCGAGCAACAAGCCGAACTGCCGGTCGAGGAACGCGACCTCGCCGTAGTAGTACGCCCGCATCTTGCGGATCTGCTCGGCCGTGAGCCGCTCGGAATCGGCGACCGAGCTCAGCGATTGAGCGACACACTCCGGCGCGCCTTCGGCAGGCCCCTCGGCCGCGGGCGGCAGCGAGATCGCACCGGGATCGATCAGCCGGTCGAACGGCTCCGGGGGGACGACGGGCGTGTGCGGGCCGTTGAACGAGACGCGCAGCAGGAAGGGCCGGCCCTCGTCGCAGCGCTCGAGCCAATCGATCGCCTCACGGACTATCATCGCCTCGGCCGTCTTCGACGCCGGCTCGGGGAACCACCCGCCGAAAATCCAAGCGTACGGCTCGGGCGGATACTTGACGACGTCGTACTTGCCCTCGTCGTACTGCTCCGCGTAGTGAAAGTAGTGGACCGCCCGCGAGAGCGTTCCCTCGGTCTCCTCCTGGAACGCGGGGTTCGGCGAACTGTAATCCTGCTTGCCGAACGTCGCCGTCTGATAGCCCGCGTCGGCGAAGCGATACGTCAGGTGATCGAGCGCCCGGCCACCCGTGTCGCGGTCCCACCAGACGCCGATCTCGCTCGGGTATTGCCCGGTGAGGATCGACATGCGCGCCGGCACGCAGACGGGCGACGGCGTGACAGCGTTGCGGCAGAGTGCCCGCGCGGTGCCTGCCCGCGCGGTGCCCGCGCGGTGCCTGTCACCTTGCTTATACACAGCGCAGGCTGTTGGAATCAAGCCGCAATGCGCGCATAGGTCCAGCGGCGCGCACGCGAAGGCCCATCGCATCAAATTCTCCGCGTCAAATCCGTTCGCCATGCGGCAGAGCGTGTGGTAGAATACTATCGGATGGGTGGCGCGTGCGGCCCCTGCCCGTCGCCCGCCCGAAAAAGGAACGCAGAAAACGGTGACTGTCCTGAATATCCAAAAAAGGAACGCAGAAAACGGTGACTGTCCTGAATATCGAATATCTGAATATCCTGAATATCCGCCTCGCGTCGGAGACGTGGAAAGAGAGCGGCGGAAGCACGATCTACGGGTTCAGCTACGAGTACGACCTGAACGGCAACCGCGCGTACGCGTCGATCCTCGGTGAGGACAC
>JBDREM010000177.1:0-2604 GCA_043819695.1 Planctomycetota bacterium | reverse complement strand
TGGCCCTCACCTTCGCCTTGTCCTTCGCCTTGACCTTCCCCTTGGCCTTCGCCCTGACCTTCGCCCTGACCTTCGCCCTGGCCCTCTCCCTGACCTTCGCCCTGGCCTTCGCCCTGGCCCTCTCCCTGACCTTCGCCCTGGCCTTCGCCCTGACCTTCGCCTTGTCCTTCGCCTTGGCCCTCGCCTTGGCCCTCACCTTCGCCTTGTCCTTCGCCTTGACCTTCCCCTTGGCCTTCGCCTTGCCCTTCGCCTTGGCCCTCGCCCTGTCCTTCGCCCTGTCCTTCGCCCTGACCTTCGCCTTGCTCGGCGGCGGGTTGCTGCTCTGGTGGTGTGGGCTGCTGGCCTCCGGGTTGCTGGCCTCCCGGCTGCTGACCTGCGGGCCGCTGACCGGGCTGCTGATCCTGGCCTTCGTGCTGAGCTGCCTGTCGCCCGCCCGCCTGATCCTGCGCCCCTTCCTGTTCATCGGCGGGCGGCTTCCGGTCGACCATCGCAATTTCTTGCTCGGCCTCCTGCGCCGCCCGCTCGAGCTCGTCGGCAAGCTTCTCTATCTTGTCGGCAAGCTGCTCGCGCCCCTTGGCCTCCATCTCATCGGCCTTCGCCGCGTTCTCGAGGGCCGCCTTGATCTCGTCGGCGAGCCTGTCGCGCTCGTCGGCCAGCTTCTTCAGCGGATCATCGCCTTCGCCCGGTTCGGGCGCCGCTGCGTCGTCCACGTCCTGTTTCGGCGGCGCTCCGAGCTGCTCCTTCAGCGCTTCGAACGGATCCTGCTCGCCGGTGATCTGAGCGACCTCTTTCTCGTCGAGCAGCGCGATCTGATCGTCGCCTTCCTCCTCGGGCATCTTGATGGTGACGAAATAATCCTGCGACTTGCCGACGTTCGGCGTGCCTGGCATGTTGTCGCGGGCGGCGGCCCAATACCTGATTTTATCGCCGGGCCGCGCGCCGATGCTCCGCATCGAAACCGCGAGCCGCTCGATGACCTTCTTCTGCCGCGGGCGCGGCAGCTCGATTTCGCGCCGCATGTCGCGCAGCTCATACACGACCTTCAGTGACGTGAGGCCGAACTCGTCCTCGGCGCGGACAACAAGCGACAGCACGTCGTCGGCCGCAAGCTCGATGTTCTCGCCCGGCTCGACGATCCGCACGCTCGGCGGCTCGTCCGGCATCGCCACGATCGAGTACTTCACCGGCTCCGGGTTCCGGAAGCCGTCCGTGTCCTTGTACCACAGGTGGTACGCGCCGTCCGTCCGCACGACGAACGACGCCGAGAAACTCATGCTGTCGGGCGCGATCAGGACGTCCCGCACGACGGGCTCGGCGCCGGCCTTGTCCGCGGGCTTGTTCGTCTTCGCGGTCACGGTCACCTTCGTCCCCTCGTACGTCGAGATCTGCCCGCCCGGCTCCGTCCGCGGTTCTATGCCCATGTGCTTGGGACACTCGTACCGCGCGGTCACGTCGGTGATGATGGGAATCTCGACGACGTCGACGCGGTGCGTCTCGGACCGCGCGTCGCCGGCTTTGATGTAATACTTGAAATCGTTCTCGACTGATTGCCGCAGCCACGTCCACGGCCCGGGGTCCTTCGGCCGGCGGGCGAACTCCTCGTGCTCGCCGCCCTCGTCCTCATAGACGAGCCAGGCCTTGTCGGGCAGCGTGCCGCTGATGGCCGCCTCGAACCGGACGTCGCTCTGCCGCAGCACCTTGACGTCGCCGGGCACGATCTCCGGCCCGATGTGCGTCGACGTCGCCGGCCGCCGCCTGCTCGAAGGCCAGACGATCCGCTCGAGCGAAGCCGAGAACGTGTTCCAGCTCACGAGCGCCGAGATGAACGCGACGACGCAGCACGCGATCGCGGCGGCCGCGATCCGAATGAGCAGGTCGGTGTTCGCCATCTCGCTCGGCTCGACGTGCGCCAGCCGCTTCGCCGCGCGCTTCCCGACGGCGCGCGTGACCGCGCGCTCGTTGCTCGAGCTCGACCCGCGGCGGCAGATCTCCATGTATGTGACGAGGGAATGCTTGAACTCGGGATGCTCGAGCTCGATGCGCCGCGCCATCGTGAGCGTCCGCGTGCGGCGGAAGAAGAAGATCATGAACAGCGTGACGCCGAGCGCGAGCGACGAGATGAGGACCGCCATGATGGCGAGCCGCGCGAACGCGCTCAGGCCGCCGCCGTCGCCGGCCCAAGCGGCGAGCCGGTCGGCGTGTGCCGCCAGGGTCACATATGCAACTGCGAACCCGGCGAGCCCGATCAGGCCCGTCGCCAGCATGATCCCGCGGTCGTAGAGCTGCACGCGACCGAGCATATCGCCGACGACGTCGCGCCGCTTCTTCTTCGGCTCAGCAGACATGCACTGTCCCCCCAGGCGCCCGGCATCCTATGTCTATAGTATACACCCGCCCGCGCGGGAAACAAACGGGGAAAGCCGGCGGGGGCCGCGGCACCGGCTAAGCGCAATACCAGGAACTTATTGAGCTTCATGTTAACAATGGAAGCCGGACGTGTGTCGCGGAGATTCTTCGCTGCCGCTCAGAATGACAGAACTCACGGCAAGATAGGAGCTTATGTCATGCTGAGCGAAGCGAAGCATCTCTATCGTGTCCGTGTGG
>JBDREM010000176.1:0-2983 GCA_043819695.1 Planctomycetota bacterium | reverse complement strand
CCGCTACTGCCTCACCTGCAAGAAGGTCACCCCGTTCACGTTCACATACGCCGAAGGCTACCTCATCAAGACCGAATGCAAGGATTGCGGCACGATCGAGCGCGACCGGAAGCTCCTCGCGAAAGTCTTCGCCGAGGACCTGGTCGACCGCGCGTTCGACGCGATGAAGCGCGAGACCAAGCGCGCCATCCACGAACCGGTCGAGACGGTCGGCGGCCTCCCCAAGAAAGTCATCCAGAAATCGCTCCGCGAAATCCACCGCATCCTGAACATCTTCAAGGAATAGGTTCGCCGCTGCGCGGCGGCGCGACGAAGCCGCGGCACACGACGGAGCAAGGCTCCGCCGGCACCCCGTCTTCGTCGGAGTGTGGGGCAGGACCGGCCGGGGGCTATAGGTCCTATGAGTCCTACAGGTCCTATCCCAGCAGCTCCCGCAGCTTGGCGATGATCTTCACGTCATCGACCAGGTACGGCATCTCGAGCGACTGGGCCGACGGCGAGACGCCGTTCGGCGCGCCCAGCCTCAGCACCGGCGCGTCGAGGTAATCGAATCCCTTCGCCATAATCTGCGACGCGACCTCGCCCGTGAAGCTCGCCTGGCTCACCGCCTGCGACGTCACCAGGCACCGGCCCGTCTTGCGGACCGAGTCGAGAATGATGTCGATGTCGAGCGGCCAGAGCGTCCGCGGGTCGACCACCTCGACCGAGATGCCTTCCTCGGCCTCGAGTTGCTTTGCGGCCTTCAGCGCGTGCCGCACGGGCCAGCCCCACGCGACGACGGTCGCGTCGGTCCCCTCGCGTTTCACAACGCCCTTGCCGATCGGCACAAGATACTCCTCCTCGGGGACCGGGACCTCCTCGCCGTAGAGCCACTGGTGCTCGAAGAAGACGACCGGGTTCGGGTTGCGGATGGCCGACTTGAGCAGGCCCTTCGCATCGTAGGCGTCGGACGGGCAGATGACGATCAGGCCGGGCATGTGCAGGCAGATGGTTTCGAGGCACTGCGAGTGCTGGCCGGCGTAGCCGCGGCCGCCGCCGTGCGGCGTGCGGATCACCATCGGCACGCTCTTCTGCCCGCCGGACATGTAGCTCCACTTCGCAGCCTGGTTCCCCGTCTGGTCCATCGTCATCAGGATGAAATCGTCGTACATGATCTCGCAGACCGGCCGGAGGCCTGTCATCGCCATGCCGACGGCCGTGCCGACGATGGCCGACTCGGAGATCGGCGCGTTGAAGACGCGGTCGCGCCCGAACGCCTCGAACAGGCCGGCGGTCGCCGCGAACGCGCCGCCGTATTCCGCGATATCCTCGCCGTACAGCACGACGCGCTCGTCGCGGAGCATCTCCTCGGCGAGCGCCTCGCGCACGGCGAACCGGTAGCTCAGGAGCCCGCCTTTCTTTCGCTCGTACTTCGGCACCTTCCCGGCCGGCTTCGGGTTCGCGTACTGTTCCGGAACCGTGTCGTCTGTGTCCTCGCGAAACATGTGCAGCAGGATCGTGTCGGGATGAGGGGCCTCGGACGCGGCCGCCCGCTCGGCCATCTCGGCGTTCCGCTGCCAGACGCGGTCGGTCAGCGCCTTGATGTCCTTCTCGGTGATCGCGCCGCCCTGGTCCTCGGGGAACGTCGCCTCGAGAAGCTGCTTCGGGAACGTGACCGTCGGGTCCCGCTCCATCCACGCCTGCACCTCCTCGCGCTTGCGGTAGGCCTGGGCGTCGCTGAGCGAATGGCCCTTGTAGCGATACGTCATAATCTCGATGAGCGCGGGGCCGTGGCCCTCGCGGCAGAGCTTGGCCTTCCGCTGGATCGCCTCGCGGACGGCCAGCACGTTCATGCCGTCGACGGTCTCCGCGTGCAGCGCGTCGACGTGATACCCCGCGCCCTGGCGGGCGAGAAAATCGAGAGCCGTCGTCTCGCCGATCGACTGGCCCGACATCGCGTACTGGTTGTTGACGATCGCGAAGATGACGGGCACGCCGAACTTGCGCTTCATCAGGCCGTTGTGGAACTGCGCCATCGTGGCCATGGTGATCGACTCGTGCGAGATGCCGTTCTGATAGGCGCCGTCGCCCGCGAAGCAGAGCGTGACCTCGTCGGTCTCCTTGTAGCGGCTGCCGATGCCCGCTCCCGCCGCGATGCCCATGTGGCCGCCGACGATCGCGTTCGCTCCCAGGTGCCCGCTCTCGAAATCGGCGATGTGCATGCTGCCGCCGACGCCGCGGCAGTAGCCGTTGGTCTTGCCGAACAGCTCGGCGCTCATCCGATAGACGTGCAGCCTGAGCGCCGCCTCCTCGAGCTCCGCGCGGCCCGCGCCCGCGGCCGGCACGCCGCCGATGAGGGCCATCATCTCGGCATACTTGTCCAGCCTCGCGCGGAGAGCCTCGTCGTCGGCCCCCTTGATGAACGCGTATCCCTTCGCCATCGCATCGCCGTGCCCGCGGTGCGAGCTGGTGATGTAATCGGACGTGGCGATTCCGGCGACCGCGCCGACCGACGTAGCTTCCTGGCCGATCGAGACGTGCGTCGGGCCGACGTAGTTGTACTTCGGCAGAGCCAGGCACGCGCCCGCCTTGAGTTCGGCGATCATCTCCTCGAGTGCGCGGATCATCAGCATCTGCTCGAGCAGCTCGAGCGCACCTGCCCGCGTGAGATTGCCCGAGTCGGCCTCTTCCTGGACGCCGCGCTCGTATTGGAAGACCGGGATCGACGGCAGCTCGAGCATCATTGGTCTTGCGTGATGAATCGCGTCGATCTCTTTGACCACCAGTCTTCTCCTGTCTCAAGGGCGCCGAATGCGCGGGGATTCTATCAGCAACCGCCGGCGGAGTCAACATGGCCGCTCAACGAGCCATTTGCGATGTGGCTCCGTAGCGTGTCGTCGGACAAGAATGTCCGCGGCGTCTCGCCTTCGTGTCTCGAGGCCGTCCCGGCCTCGAAAACGACCTCATCGCGGCCAAGATGGCCGCGACACGCGAGGGCAGGATG